>CAJLKN010000034.1 GCA_905207235.1 uncultured Eubacteriales bacterium | reverse complement strand
CGGAAAAACTTTCGTCGCTTATTTTAGTGTTCTACTGAGGTTGGGTTCGGGGGGGAACGATAAGTTCCCCGCCGCCTTTGAATTGCCTGATTTGAACGTATTATATAACTTCAAAAAGCATATTGAGCTGTTTTGTCAGTACGGGCATGGAAATTATAAATTTTCCGTTTTCGATTTTCGTTGTCTGCCTGTAAGTGAAGCCCAAAATGCCTATTTCGGCAGAAAGGTTGCATGTATTGTCGTCGTAAGTGTATTGACATTGATAAATGCGTTTTTTGCCGCCTTTTCTCTGCATTTCGACATTAAGTTTGCCGTTGTCGTGAATTATTATCCTCATATATTCGTAATCTTCCAGCAAATCGGTATCGCCGAGGGTCGCACGCGTGCATTCGTACGTGTTTGCATACGGCTTAGTCAGATTTTTTATGGAAGAATTGGGGTCTATGGTAAAAGCGCAGGCGAATAAAACTAAAAATGCAGAAATAATAAGCGCGCATACTATTTTCTTTTTCATAGGCAAAGTATGCGCGTTTTTACGGTAAAATATTTAAAGGCGCCGCTTGAATGCGGCGCCTTTATTTTTCAGGCTTTGTCTATGCAGCCGAAAATTTCCATTTTCTGTTTAACTGTGTCCTTGATAGCCTGTGCGCCGGGAGCGAGCAGTTTTCTGGGGTCGAAGCCCTTGCCTACAAGGTCTTTGCCTTCTTCCACATACTTGCGGGTAGCTTCCTGGAAAGCGAGCTGGCATTCGGTGTTGACGTTGATTTTTGCAACGCCGAGGGAAATTGCCTTTTTGATCTGGTCTGTGGGAATGCCCGTGCCGCCGTGGAGGACGAGGGGCATGTCTCCGACCTTTTCTTTAACGGCAGCAAGCGTTTCAAACGAAAGTCCGGGCCAGTTAGCGGGGTACTTGCCGTGAATGTTGCCTATGCCTGCGGCGAGCATCGTAACGCCGAGGTCGGCAATTTTTTTGCATTCATCGGGATCTGCGCATTCGCCCTTGCCGATTACGCCGTCTTCTTCGCCGCCGATTGCACCCACTTCGGCTTCGAGGCTGAGACCGAGTTGGTTGCAAACGTGCACGAGTTCTGTAGTCTTTGCAACGTTTTCTTCAATGGGGAAGTGTGAGCCGTCGAACATTATGGATGAAAAACCCGCCTTAATGCACTTATAGCATCCTTCGTATGTACCGTGGTCGAGGTGGAGGGCAACGGGAACTGTAATTTTAAGATCCTCAATCATCGCCTTAACCATTGAGGCAACCGTCTTAAAGCCTGTCATATATTTGCCTGCACCTTCGGAAACGCCGAGAATGACGGGCGCATTCAGTTCCTGCGCCGTCTGCAAAATGCTTTTTGTCCATTCAAGATTGTTTATGTTGAACTGACCTACCGCATATTTGCCTTTGAGCGCCTTATCAAGCATTTCCTTTGCTGTAACTAAACCCATAAAAACCTCCAAAAAGATTTAATACATAAATTATATGGTTGCGGATAAAAACTTAACCTGCACATTAAGTATAATTGTTTTATATAAAAATTTCAAGTCCATTTGGAAAATATTTGATATAATTTTACACATATTAAATGGAGGTAACATTATTTTGCGCTCGGAAAAGATCTTGAACGCAAAGATTGTACTTTTGCACTAAAATTCGAGAATAATTGTTGACTTGAAAAAACATATTTGATATAATTATACTCGTTAAAAGAAATCAATTTTTTAATTCGGAGGATTAATTAATTATGGCAAATGTTAAAGTTGCTATCAACGGCTTCGGTCGTATCGGTCGTCTTGCGTTCAGACAGATGTTCGACGCAGAAGGCTATGAAATCGTAGCTATCAACGACCTCACGAGCCCCAAAATGCTGGCTCATCTTTTAAAGTATGACTCTGCACAGGGCAGATACAAGTATGCCGACAGCGTTGTTGCAGGCGATGATTATATCACTGTAAACGGTAAGACAATTAAAATTTATGCTGAAAAAGACGCTGCTAACCTTCCCTGGAAGGAAGTAGGCGTTGACGTCGTTCTCGAATGCACGGGCTTCTACACTTCCAAAGAAAAGGCTTCCGCTCACATCGCGGCAGGCGCAAAGAAGTGCGTTATTTCCGCTCCTGCAGGCAACGACCTTCCTACCATTGTTTACAGCGTAAACGAAAAGACCCTTAAAGCAACTGATACGGTTATTTCCGCAGCAAGCTGCACGACCAACTGCCTCGCTCCCATGGCTGATACCCTCAACAAGCTCTGCAAAATCAAGAAGGGCTACATGACCACCATCCATGCTTACACCGGCGACCAGATGGTTCTCGACGGACCTCACCGCAAGGGCGATCTGAGAAGAGCAAGAGCAGCAGCTGTAAACATCGTTCCCAACTCAACGGGCGCAGCTAAGGCAATCGGTCTCGTCATTCCTGAACTCAAAGGCGTTCTCGACGGATGCGCACAGCGCGTTCCCGTCCCCACCGGTTCGCTTACCCAGCTCATCGCAGTTTGCGAAGGCGATGTCGATGCTACCACGGTAAACGCAGCCATGAAGGCAGCAGCTTCCGCTTCCTACGGCTACACCGAAGAAGAAATCGTTTCTTCCGATATCATCGGCATGACCTACGGTTCGCTCTTCGATGCAACCCAGACCAAGTGCATGCCCATGGGCGACGGCACAACGCTTGTAAAAGTCGTTGCTTGGTACGATAACGAAAATTCTTACACATCTCAGATGGTAAGAACCATTAAGTATTTCGCCGAATTAAAGTAATAAGATAAATTTAAAGCGCTCCTTTCAGGGGCGCTTTTCTTTTTATTTACTGTTATTTAAAAATAATTATCTTTTAAGGTTAAAATAAAATTAAGCGGCGGCGCGAATTCGCGCCGCC
>CAJLKN010000033.1 GCA_905207235.1 uncultured Eubacteriales bacterium | reverse complement strand
GTCGCAACCACCCGTCCCGAAACTATGTTCGGCGATACGGCGGTAGCCGTCAATCCGAATGATGAAAGATATAAGCACCTCATCGGCAAAAACGTCATTCTGCCCGTCGTGAACAAGCCCATTCCCGTAGTCGGGGACGAACACGCCGACATGACGTTCGGCACGGGCTGCGTTAAAATCACGCCCGCCCACGACCCCAACGACTTCGAAGTCGGTTTAAGGCACAACCTCGAAGTGGTGCGCGTCATGAACGACGACGGCACGATGAACGAGCATGCAGGCAAGTACGCAGGTATGGACAGGTACGAGTGCAGAAAAGCTCTCGTCGAGGACCTCAAAGAGGGCGGATATCTCGTAAAAATCGAACCCCACGCGCACAACGTAGGTCATTGCTACCGCTGCGGTTCGACGGTAGAGCCCATGGTTTCCAAGCAGTGGTTCGTAAAGATGGAGCCGCTCGCCCGTCCCGCAATTAACGCCGTAACTTATAAGAAAACTACATTCATACCCGAAAGGTTTGCAAAAATATATTATAACTGGATGGAAAACGTCAAGGACTGGTGTATTTCGCGCCAGCTCTGGTGGGGACACAGAATACCCGTGTGGTACTGCCCCGACTGCGGCAAGGAAATCTGCTCAAAGGACGACCCCGTAAGCTGTCCCGACTGCGGTTCGACCAATCTCAAACAGGACGAGGACGTGCTCGATACGTGGTTTTCGTCGGCGCTGTGGCCGTTCTCGACGCTCGGCTATCCCGACGATACGCCCGACCTCGATTATTTCTATCCCACCGACCTTCTGGTTACGGGTTACGACATAATTTTCTTCTGGGTTGCCAGAATGATATTCTCGGGCTTGGAGCATATGCGCAAAGTGCCTTTCCGCTACGTGCTCATACACGGTCTCGTGCGCGACGAAAAGGGCAGAAAGATGTCTAAATCGCTCGGCAACGGCGTCGATCCCCTCGAAGTAATAGATAAATACGGCGCAGACAGCCTGCGTTTTTCCCTCCTTCAGGGCGTAGCACCCGGCAACGACACGCGCTATTCGGACGCAAAGGTAGAAGCCTGCCGCAACTTCATGAACAAAATCTGGAACGCAAGCAGATACGTCATCATGAGCTGCGAGGGCAGAAAGATAAAGCCTATTTCCGAAATCAAATTGAGCGGCGCAGATAAGTGGATAATTTCCAAACTAAATGCCGCCGTGCGCGACGTTACCATAATGCTCAACAAGTTCGAACTGGGCGTTGCCTGCCAGATTTTGTATGACTTCATGTGGTCGGATTTCTGCGACTGGTATATCGAACTGACAAAGTCTGCGCTGCACTCCGACGACGAGGATAAAAAGGACAATGCGGCTTCCGTGCTCTATTACGTTCTTACAACCTCGCTCAAACTTCTGCATCCTTTCATACCCTTCATAACGGACGAAATTTACCGCAATCTCCCCGGCACGGAAGGCTCGATAATGGTGCAGGACTTCCCCAGATACAACTCAAAGCTCGCGTATAAAAAGGAAGCGACTGCTTTCGAGGGCGTGATGGATATAATCAAGGCGGTGAGGGCGGTCAAGACCGAAACGGGCTGCGCTCCTTCCAAGAAGGTTACCATATTCATTCTTACCGAAAACAAGCGCATAATTTCCGCCAATGCGGACAGCATTTTAAGGCTCGCGGGCGCAAGCCAGATTAAATATATCTCCTCGCAGGAGGAAGCGGGCGAAAAGACGGCGGCAAAGGTGCTTCACATAGGCACGTTGTTCATACCCATGGGCGAACTTATAGACGCCGAAAAGGAAAAAGCAAGGCTGGAAGCCGAGCTTGAAAAGGTCATGAACGAAATCCGCCGTGCGGACGGCAAGCTCAACAATCAGGGCTTTGTTTCCAAAGCTCCCAAAAAGCTCGTTGACGACGAGAGAGAAAAGCTCAACAAATTCCAGGACCTCCGCCGCAAAATAATCGAGCAGATAAATCAGCTTTAATTTAGTGTAAATACCACCCGCGCGCAAATGCGCTTAAAGGAAATTTATTGATATGGCAAAAAGAAACAGCCGCTCTGTTTCGCGGCAGACAAAAAAGAAACTTGCTATTGCTCTCATAGTGATTGTAGTTATCATCGCAATAGTAATGGGGCTTTTGTATATATTCCGCCCGTCGCTGTTTCATCAGATTATAGATAAAGCAAGGCAGGAATATCTCGAATACACCCAGGGATATTATAACGATACCGATAAGGACGACCCCGCAGACTATAACGGCGCAGTGGTAAATACGCCTGCCGGCGACCTTGCCGAAATTTCGGGTGCGGAATTTTCAATACATTTTTTAGAGCTCGGTAATAAATACACGGGCGACTGCACGCTCATCGATTGTGGCGACGTGGAAGTGCTGATTGACGCGGGTTCGCGCAAATCTTCCGCAACTACTATAAATTCTTATGTAGAACAGTACTGCTCGGACGGAAAGTTGGAATACGTAATTTCCACCCACGCCCATCAGGACCATATTGCGGGCTTTGTGGGCAACTCTGTTTCAGGCGGCAGGACGGGCGTTCTTTACAACTTCGAAGTGGGTACGATAATTCAGTTCTCCCGCCACAACAGCGAGGCTCAGATTTATAAAGACTACGTAACGGCTACCGAGTACTGCGCTTCAACTTACGGCACGGCGGTTTACGATGCCGACGACTGCTGGTACGGCAGGGATGGCGCGCAGCGTACATATGCACTCAACGAAAGCGGTTCGCTCACCTTGAACGTGCTGTATAATTACTTCTACGAAAACGATACGTCGGACGAAAACGACTACTCTGTGTGCGTTCTGTTGAGCTATCAGCCCGCGGAAGGAACGGCGAGCCACTATCTCTTCACGGGCGATTTGGAGGGCGACGGAGAGGAGTATCTGGTCGAGCGCAACGACCTTCCCGAAGTAGAGCTCTTCAAGGGCGGACATCACGGCAGCAAAACATCGTCCACCGATAAACTGCTGGACGTAATCAAGCCCAAGCAGGTCGTAGTTTGCTGCTGCACGGGTTCTACCGAGTACACCACCAATAACGAAAACACCTTCCCCACGCAGGCTTTCATAGACAGAATTTCCAAGCACACCGACGCGGTTTACTGCACTTCGCTCGCCGACGACAGCGAGGAGGGGTTCACCTCAATGAACGGCAACATCTGCCTGTATATGAAGGATGACGAGCTTAAACTGTGGTGCTCCAACAACAGTACAAAGCTCAAGGATACCGACTGGTTCAAAGCCAACCGAACGGGCTGGGGCGTAACCGCAACCGACTGACGGTAAATATAATCGCTGAAAAGGCGCAACAATTTGCCGTTGACAGCAATAAAAATAATTAATAAAGCCGCGCCGCAGTTAACTGCGGCG
>CAJLKN010000032.1 GCA_905207235.1 uncultured Eubacteriales bacterium | reverse complement strand
GCGCTTACAGCGCGGCGGGCTTTTTTTTAATTTTGCCTTAATTTTTGACTAAAATATCTTTTGTAACCGACGGCGGCATTTTGTTCGACCGCCAATTTTTTAAAAAAATCGCAAAAATTTTGACGGTAAAATAAAAATGCATTATCGGTTTAAAATTTTTTCTATGGCGGCGACGACCGCATACATCGCGCCTGCGAGGGCGCATAGAATTATCGTCGCGGTCATAACCAGGTCGAGTTTGAATACCTGACCGCCATAGACGATGAGGTAGCCCAGTCCCGCCCGGGATACGATATATTCGCCCATAATCGAGCCTATCCACGCGAGCCCCACGGCGACTTTTAAAGTGTTCATGAGCTGTGGAACGGAAGCGGGCACGACTAGCTTAAAAAGTATCTGCCTTTTGGAAGCTCCGAGCGAGCGCATGAGCGTAAGCATAGTCTGGTCAACCTGCAAAAAGCCCGTAAGGGTGTTCATAATGCATACGATTATAGCGACTATGACCGTCATAAAGATGATTGCGGTGTAGCCCGTGCCTATCCATATGATTATCAGCGGACCCAGAGCTATTTTCGGCAGCGCGTTGAGAACGACTATGTACGGTTCGAAAACCTTTCGCGCCGCGTCGCTCATCCACAGGACGACGGCGATGGCATAACCTGCGATTACTGCTATGAAAAAACCAATTATGGTTTCCATCAGAGTAATTCCTATGTGATAGAACAGATTGCCGCCCGCATACAGTTCGCCTATCGTATTTATGACGCGGGAAGGCGAGCTTGTTATGAACGGGTCTATAACCTGCAACCTCGCAAGCAGTTCCCACAGAACGATTATGGCTGCAAGCAGCGAGGCGCGGGCGGTCCATATCAGTATCTTTCTGCGCCGCACGCCCCTCAAAAAGGCGGCGTGCTCTGCGGAATATTGTTTATCTTTCATAAATTATCTCGTGTCTGTAAAATTTTTTTTGTCGGCGAAAAATTATATTCCCAGTTCGCCGCGCAGCGTTTCGAAAGTGTGCGCAAACTGACTGCTGTTCCGCCGCTTTTTGGGGTTTCCTTCGCCGAAAGTTATGTCGTGTTCGGCAACCAGCCGCGCAGGTCTCGCCGAAAGCACTATAACTTTGTCTGAAAGCGCTATGGCTTCCGAAATGTCGTGCGTAACCAGCAGGGCGGTCTTGTGCTCGTTTTTTATTATCGACTGTACGTCGTCGCACACTTCCAGTCTGGTCTGATAATCGAGGGCGGAAAAAGGTTCGTCTAACAAAAGCAGTTCCGCCCCCGCGGCGAGGGTGCGTATGAGGGCGACCCTCTGCCGCATTCCGCCAGAAAGTTCATTGGGCTTCTTTTTAAGAAAGTCTTTAAGCCCGTATTTTTCTGCCAGAGCGAGCGCCTGGCGCTTGTTCTGAGGGGCGGTTTTGCCCTTTATTTCAAGGGGCAGGAATATATTTCCCTCTACTGTGCGCCAGGGGAACAGGGCGTCTCTTTGCAGCATATATCCGCACTGATCCTTTGCGCGCACCACCTGACCGCGCGTGGGCGAAATCAGCCCCGCGGCGAGCGAAAGTATTGTAGTCTTGCCGCAACCTGACGGACCTATGACCGATACGAACTGCCCCTCCGCAATGTCGAAATTGAGGTCCTTAATTGCCGAAGTTTCGCCGTCCGCAGTGTGGTAGGTGTAGTCAACGTCCTTAAATGAAAGTATCATAATCCGTAAACTTCTTCATAAATTGCGTGCGCCTGTTCGGTGAGCACGAGTTCGCCGAACGTTACGCGGCGTTCAAGTTCGCCCGCGCTCTCTATTATGTCCTGAAGTCTGTCGAAGGAACTCTCTTTCATCGCCATGTCGGTAACCCATGCGTCGATCTGCTTGTAACTGTCGAGCGAAACTTCCAGCGAAGCCACGCTCGTTCCGTCGAAGTAGGGCGCAAGCTGCTGCGCGACCGTGGAGGAGGGCGTCTCGTTGACATATTTTATCGCCTTTGTAACCGCGCGCAGAATGCCTTCTATCTTGTCGGGATTTTTATCTATATAGCTCTGTTTTGCCATAAAACAGGTGTAGGGCACTTCGCCCGACTGCTGTCCTACGGAGGCGACTATGTAACCCTTGCCCTGCGCCTGATATTCGCTCGCCGTCGGCTCGAACATAGTGCAGTAATCGGCAACCCCGCTTTCGAAAGCGGCGGTCATCATATTGAAAGCCACGTCGTAATTGAGCGTCGCGTTTACGCCGTTTTCGCCGAGCGCGTATTCAAAGGTCATCGCCGGCACGCCGCCCTTTCTGCCCGCAAGAATTTCCTTTCCTTCGAGGTCGGACCATTCAAAATCGGGCTGTTCAGTGCGACCGACGAGGAAACTTCCGTCGCGCTTTGTCAGCTGACCGAATACCTTGGGCGCGTCGTTAGAGCCGCCTATGGCTACGTAAATAGCCGCCTCGGGACCGCAGAAGCCTATATCCGCTCCGCCCGAAAGCACCGCTGCCATCGTCGCGTCGGCTCCGCCGCCGTTCGTCAGCTCTATCGTTATGCCTTCTTCTTCAAAATATCCCAGTTCGTCGGCAAGATACAAGGGCGCGTAGAATACGGAGTGAGTAACCTCGTTTATCCTCACAACGCCGTCGTCCGTCGTGCAGGCGAACAGTGAAAAGGGTATTGCGGCAGCCATTACCGCCGCCGCGAGCAGTGAAATAAGTTTATTTTTCAATTGTTTCTCTCCGAATAAAAATTTGATAATACATTCTATGCTCGCCGCTTAACGATTGACAATTAACGGCAAATTAATTTATAATTGTATGCGTATTATTATCAGAGGTTTTATTATGGAAAAAACTTACAATCCCAAAGATTTTGAGGACAGATTGTATAAAGATTGGGAAGAGAAGGGGTATTTCAGAGCCGAACGCGACGACAATAAAGTGCCCTTCACTATAATGATGCCCCCTCCCAACATAACGGGTCAGCTTCACATGGGACACGCGCTGGACAACACCTTGCAGGACACCATAACCCGTTTCAAGCGCATGCAGGGCTATTGCGCCCTCTGGCTGCCCGGCACCGACCACGCTTCCATCGCTACGGAAGTAAAAATCGTAGAGCAGATGGCAAAGGAAGGTCTCAAAAAAGAGGATATAACGAGGGAACAGTTTTTAGAGCGCGCATGGGCGTGGAAGGAAAAGTACGGCGGCAGAATAGTCAGCCAGCTCAAAAAGATGGGCTCGTCCTGCGACTGGTCGAGGCTTTCCTTCACGATGGACGAAAAGTGTTCGCGAGCAGTCAGGGAGGTTTTCGTCAACCTCTACAATAAGGGACTTATTTACCGCGGTTCGCGCATAATCAACTGGTGCCCCTGCTGCAAGACGGCGCTTTCGGACGCAGAGGTTGAATATGCAGAGGAAAACTCATTCTTCTGGCACCTTAAATATCCCGTCGAGGGAAGCGATACGGAATATCTCGTCGTCGCAACCACCCGTCCCGAAACTATGTTCGGCGATACGGCGGGAGCCGTCAATCCGAATGATGAAAGATATAAGCACCTCATCGGCAAAAA
>CAJLKN010000031.1 GCA_905207235.1 uncultured Eubacteriales bacterium | reverse complement strand
GGCGGCGCGAATTCGCGCCGCCGCTTTAATTTGTTTCATCGTTTTAAATTGAATTAAACATTGAAGCGGAAGAGTATTACGTCTCCGTCCTTAACTACGTAATCTTTACCTTCCGAGCGCACTTTGCCTTTTTCGCGCGCGCCTACAAGTCCGCCGCATTCCAAAAGTGTCTGCCAATCTACGACTTCGGCTCTTATAAAGCCTTTTTCAAAGTCCGTGTGAATGACGCCCGCCGCCTGCGGAGCTTTGGTGCCGTTCTTGATTGTCCACGCCCTCGTTTCCTTTTCGCCGGCCGTCAGGTAGGAGATAAGCCCGAGCAGGGAGTAACTCTTTTTAATGAGGATATTTAATCCGCTCTCTTTAAGTCCGAGCTCTTTTAAAAATAGCGCGCTCTCCTCGGGAGGGAGCTGAGCGAGTTCTTCTTCGGTTTTGGCGCATATTACCATAACCTCGCTGCCCTCTTTGGCCGCGTATTCTTTTACCTTTACGACGAGGGGAAGGGTGTTTTCGTCCTTTCCCATATCGAATTCTGAAATATTTGCGGCATAAATTACAGGTTTTGAAGTCAGCAGGAAGAGGTTGTCCATAAAGGGCTTTTCGCTCTCCGAGCAATTATAAAGTCTTGCAGGTTTTTCTTCCGCAAGGAATTTATCCAGCTTTTCAAGGAAAGCGTATTCTTCGGCAGCTTCTTTGTTGGAGCCGCCGCGCGCGCTGTTGCGTATTCTGTCCATGCGTTTTGCGACGGTTTCGATGTCTGCGAGAATGAGTTCGAGGGTTATCGTCGTAATATCGTCTATGGGGTCAATTTTGTCGCTGACGTGAGTGATGTTGGCATCCTCGAAGCAGCGAACAACGTGCACGATCGCATCGCACTCGCGAATGTGCGAGAGGAACTTGTTGCCCAGACCTTCGCCTCGCGAAGCGCCCTTTACGAGCCCCGCGATATCGACAAATTCGACGATGGCGGGAGTTACCTTTTTGCTGTTATAAAGAGCGGCAAGTTTGTCCAGTCTTTCGTCGGGAACGGCGACCACGCCTACGTTTGGTTCTATCGTGCAGAAGGGGTAATTTGCGGCCTCTGCGCCCGCGTGCGTTATAGCGTTAAACAATGTCGATTTGCCTACGTTGGGCAGACCGACTACACCTAATTTCATAAAAAATCTCCAAAATTTATTGCGACTATAATTATATTACAAATTTGGCGTTTTAGCAAACTTTAATTTGCCAAAATAATTAAATTATGCTAAACTTTGAATATAAAATCAGAGGAACAGACCATGGATTACAAAAATTATATCGCGCAGAAAATAAAGGTTGACGGAGTGAGCTCCGAGGAGATAGCTTCGGCTATAACTCTGCCCCCCGACTTTAAAATGGGCGATTACGCTCTGCCTTGCTTTAAATTTGCAAAAATATTGAGAAAAAGCCCCGTGCAGATAGCAACCGATCTCGCACAAAAGTTTGTGCCGGACGATATTATATGCGAAATTACGCCCGTAAACGGTTATCTCAATTTCAGAATAAACAAGCAGGGGCTCGCGCGCGAAACTCTCGCCGAGATAGAGGAAAAAGGCGAAAAATACGGCTCATCCGATATAGGCGGCGGAAGGGTAATCTGTATAGACTATTCGTCCGTAAATATAGCCAAGCCCTTTCATATAGGTCATCTTTCTACGACCGTTCTCGGCAGCGCTCTCTATAAAATATATAACTTCCTCGGCTATAAAGCCGTAGGCATAAACCACCTCGGCGACTACGGCACGCAGTTCGGCAAACTCATAAGCGCGTACAAGCATTGGGGCGATAAAAAGACGGTAGAAGAGGGCGGAATTCACGCCGTAAACGACCTTTACGTCCGCTTCAACGAGTGCGCAGACGAACAGATGGAAAAGGAAGCGCGCGAATATTTCAGACTTATCGAAAGCGGCGACGAGGAGGCAAACAGCCTTTTCGAATGGTTCAAATCGCTCACGCTCGAATACGTCGAAAAAATTTATAAGCGCCTCAACGTAAGGTTCGACAGCTATGCGGGCGAACGCTTTTATACCGACAAAATGCAGCCCGTCATCGACGAACTAAGGGAAAAAGGACTTCTTAAAGAGAGCAACGGCGCGCAAATAGTCGATCTCGAAAAATACGGCATGCCGCCCTGCCTTATACTGCGCTCGGACGGAGCTTCGCTGTACGCAACCCGCGATATAGCCGCCGCAATCTACCGCAAAAAGACATACGATTTCTATAAATGCCTTTACGTCGTCGCATACCAGCAGAACCTGCATTTCAAGCAGTTTTTCAAGGTGCTCGAGCTCATGGGCAAGGAGTGGGCAAAGGACCTAGTTCACGTCGCATACGGCATGGTTTCCCTCGAAGACGGCGCGATGTCCACGCGCAAGGGCAAGGTTGTATGGCTGGAAGACGTAATTGCTAAATGCGTTGAAAAGGCTTACGCGATAGTTTGCGAAAAGAACCCCGACCTTGAAAATAAGCAAGAAATAGCCGAAAAAGTAGGTATAGGCGCGGTCATTTTCGGCGCATTGTACAACAACAAGATTAAAGATATAACCTTCTCGTACGATAAAGTGCTCTCTTTCGAAGGCGAAACGAGCGTTTATGTCCAGTATACCTGCGCGCGCGCAAACTCCGTGCTTGAAAAAGCGGGAAATATCGATTGCAGTCTGCCCGAAAATCTTTCCGTCAGCGACGAAGAATTCGAGGTGATAAGGGTGCTTTCCTCCTTCCCCGAGACGGTGCAGGAGGCGGCGGAAAAGTACGAGCCCTGCTATATCGCCCGCTATGCGGTCGATCTCGCGCAAAAGTTCAACAAATTTTACTTCGACTGCAAAATTCTTACGGCGGAAGACGGTGCAAAGCAGTTCAGACTCGCCCTTACGCGCGCAACCCTGCGCACCCTCAAAAACGCACTTTCCCTGCTCGGAATAGGCGTGCCCGATAAAATGTGATATGTATAAAGCGTTAATTTTCGATTTGGACGGCACTCTTCTGAATACGTCGCCCGATATATGCAAAACGGTCAATGCGTCGCTCGCGCAATTCGGTTGTCCGCCGATTACTCTCGAACAGACGATAAAATTTGTAGGAAACGGCGCGAAAAAACTCATTGAGCGCGCCGTGCCTGACCAATTTTCCCAATTGACGGATAAAATATATTCTCTGTATTTAAAGCTCTTTGCCGCTTGCGACAACAGCTTCACGCGCTTGTACGACGGGGAAGAGCAGTTCTTAAACCGTGTGTCGGCAAGCGGCATAAAGACGGCTATCGTTACCAATAAGCCGCAGGACGCCACCGAGGCGGTATGCGCAAAACTTCTTTCGCCATTCAGATTTGACTTTATATCAGGTCAGACGCAAAAATTTGCTCTCAAACCCGACCCCGCACTGACGCTTTCAGTCGTGCAGAGCTGGGGATTTTCGCCAAGGGATTGCGTTTTTATAGGCGACGGCGAAACAGACATTATGACCGCGGCGAACGCAGGCATGGATTGCATAAGCGTTCTTTGGGGATATCGCCCTAAAAAATCGCTCGAAGAAGCGGGAGGCAGGGTTTTTGCCTGCGATTTTGCTCAACTCGAAAGGCTGATTTTTGACTGAAAAAAATTTTTATCAGTTTTTCACAAAAAATTTGTAAAATATTATTGATATTTAATCTTAAATATGTTACAATACAAATATAATAAATAAAACATTAAGGAGTGTTTAAAATTATGAAAAGATGTGCAGTTTGCGGCGAAATAGTAGCCGATGATGTAGAAGTTTGCCCCGTATGCAAGGCAACGAAATTCGTTCCCGTTGAGGAGCAGACAAAGTTTGCATGCGAACACGTTGTAGGCGACGGCGTATGCGAAGATCAGGAAATCATGGACGGACTTCACGCTCACTTCCAGGGCGAATGCACCGAAGTCGGCATGTATCTTGCTATGAGCAGGGTTGCAGAGCGCGAAGGTTATCCCGAAGTTGCAGAAGCGTTCAAGCGTTATGCATATGAAGAGGCAGAGCATGCAGCAAAATTTGCAGAACTTCTCGGCGAGGTAGTAACGCCTTCGACCAAGAAGAACCTCGAACTCCGCGCAGCAGCGGAAGCAGGCGCATGCGAAGGTAAACTCGCTATTGCCAAGAGGGCTAAGCAGCTCAACCTCGATGCAGTTCACGACACCGTTCACGAAATGGCAAAGGACGAAGCTCGCCACGGCGCAGGCTTTGCAGGACTGCTTAAAAGATATTTCGGCAAATAATTGAAAAATACTCGTTCATGGCGCGGTTGCACAAGCAACCGCGCTTTTTCATATAATAAATTATAAGTTGAGGGGGAAAACCTTTTGCTTATAATACATTACCAAGGATGAATGACGACGATGTGTAATTCATTTAATTGCTGCGGCTGTTCACATTCCGCTTCATGTTGCGGCGGCTGCGGGCACTGTCAAACTCCAGCACTCCTCCCAGATTCTTGCGGGGTGCAATATCTGTCACCTGCACATCCTCCGGAATCTTGATTCTCTTCTCCACGCCGAAGCCATATATCCGCAGTACAATGATATCATGATATCCCCTTTTTATCAGAGAGTCCAAAGGAACCCTGTCCTGAACACCTCCATCTATATATCTTTTGCCGTGCAAAGGTTCCCTTTTAAACGTAGGCAGATAGGCGCTGGCCAAGAGCATGTCTCCGATCAGCCCATCCGGCACATCCTTCACATTGATATCCAGCAGCTGATGGTCCGACAAGGAATAC
>CAJLKN010000030.1 GCA_905207235.1 uncultured Eubacteriales bacterium | reverse complement strand
TAAAAAATAATAAAAAAATAATAAATTATGTGCGCCCGCCGTTTGCAAAACGGCGGGGGCAGGGTTATAATCTATTACGCTATGAGTGAAAAAGCTATAAACAGAAAGACAACAGATTTAACGACCGGCGGCGTCTGGAAGACGTTGCTATTGTATTGCCTGCCTATATTCGGCAGCGCAATGGTGCAGCAGGCGTATTCGCTCGTCGACCTTTTAATCGTCGGCAACTTTGCCGCCAATTCCAACCTCGCGGTCAACGCGGTCGGCAATGCGACGACGGTAGTCAACATACTGCTTGCGTTCGCTCTCGGCGCAAACGGCGGTTGTTCGGTTACGGTTGCAAAGTACTTCGGTGCGAAAAACCACCTGAAGGTGAAGGAGACGGTAAACACATCTATAATAACCTTCTCCGCGCTGTGCGCGCTGACCATGGTGTGCGGTTTCGCTTTCGGCGATTTGTCGATGTACGCGTTGAGCGTTGACCAGTCCTACCGCGCCGACTGCCTTACATATCTTTACATATACGCAGGCTCTATGCCCTTCGTGTTCCTCTATAACACGGGCTGCGGCATATGCTCCGCCCTGGGCGACAGCAAGACGCCATTTATCTTCCTCGTAGTATCCTCCGTACTGAACGTAGTGCTCGACCTCCTGTTCGTGTGCGTCTTCCACATGGACGTTGCGGGTGCGGCATGGGCGACATTCATTTCGCAGGCAATTTCCGCCGTGCTCACGGCGTTTGTGCTCGCAAGAAAATTAAAGGGACTGCCCAGCGAAGGCAAACCCAGAAGATTTGTCGGCTCTATAAGCCGCGACTTAATGGTAACTTCCGTTCCCATAATTTTGCAGAACGCCTTCGTATCCGTCGGCAACTTCTTCGTAAGCAAGCGCATAAACGATATTTCTATCGACGCAACGACGGGCTTTACCGCGGCTTTCAAACTCGTCAGCATGGCAAACGTTGGTGTAAGCCAGATGACGAGCGGGCTTGCAAACTTCTGCTCCCAGAATAAAGCCGTCGGCAATTACCGAAGGATAGTAAAGGGGCACCTCGCAGTCCTCGTCTATTGCCTCGTAACCAACGCAGTGTTTATGGCGGCATTCATATCCGCTCCCGAATTCTTTACGGGACTGTTCGTAGAAAAGCAAAAACTTACTGCCGAAGCGCTGGCGTATTCCTGTAACTTTATAGTAATAGTTTCCTCATTCCTGCCGGTCGTCTGCATAAAAATCGTGTGCGACGGCGCGGTGCGCGGCTGCGGAGGAAACCTCGGCTTTACAATTTCGACGTTTACCGACCTTATACTAAGGGTTGCGTTCGTGTATGCGTTCGTCGGACCCATGGGCTTCCCCGGCGTAAGCTGGGCATGGGCGATAGGCTGGTCGGTCAGCATGTTCATAGCGGTCGGTTTCTATCTCGCCATTCCCTGCCTTCGCGGAGTGTTCTTCAAAAGGCGTAAAGGCGCCGAAGACGAACAAACGGCTGACACGCCCGAAATTAATTAAAGGCAGGTTGCTCGCTTTCAATTCAAAGCATTGTGCATGAAAATGCGATGTTTTAGCTTAATTTCAGGTAAAAAGCGCGGCGGCGAAAAAACGCTTGATTTTTGCGCTTTAATATGTTAATATAAATACAGTTTAATAAATATAATGCGTTGATGCGGAACAGTAATGCGTTTTCACGGGTGCAGAGATTTGTCGGACGGTGCGAGACAAACGACGGGCGCGCACGAACTCGCCGCGGAGCAGATCTGCTGAACTTACAGTAGGCGGATACGGTTTCCCGCCGTAAAACGGGCAGGATGTGTAAGCATCTTAAAGGCGGCGCTTTGCGCGCCGTGAAGAAGAGTGGTACCACGCGGCGCGGCGTCTCTTTAAGAGATTGCCGCGCCGCTTTTTCCGTAAAGGTGCGGAAAGGCAAAAAGGGAAAGATATGAAAAATTACGACAAGTACTCCAAACAGTATTTTCTGCCTCCCGTCCGCTGTATGGACTGGGTCGAAAAAGACGCGGTTGATCATGCGCCCGTGTGGTGCTCGGTTGACCTTCGCGACGGCAACCAGAGCCTTATTGAGCCCATGTCGCTCGACACAAAAGTCGAGTTTTTCAGACTGCTCGTCGAGATAGGCTTCAAGGAGATAGAAGTGGGTTTCCCCGCCGCTTCCGAAACGGAATATGCATTCCTCCGCAAGCTCATAGAAGACGACCTCATCCCCGACGACGTAACCATACAGGTGCTCACGCAGGCGAGGGAACACATAATAAAAAAGACTTTCGAGGCGGTCAAGGGCGCAAAGAACGTCATAGTTCACGTCTATAATTCAACCTCCGTAGCCCAGCGCGAACAGGTTTTCGCCAAGAGCAAGGAGGAGATTAAAAAGATTGCCGTTGACGGCGCGCTTCTTTTGAAGCAACTCACCGAGGAGGCGGGCGAAAAATACCGCTTCGAGTACTCGCCCGAGTCCTTCACGGGAACCGAGCCCGAATACGCCCTCGAGGTGGTCAACGCCGTTCTGGACGTATGGCAGCCCACGGCTGACAGAAAGGCTATAATCAATCTGCCCGCAACGGTGGAAAACGCAATGCCTCACGTTTACGCCCAGCAGATAGAGTATATGCACAAGAATATGTCTTACCGCGAAAATACCGTAATTTCGCTTCACCCCCACAACGACAGGGGGTGCGGCGTTGCGGCTGCCGAGGTAGGACTGCTTGCGGGCGCAGACAGAATAGAGGGTACGCTCTTCGGCAACGGCGAGCGCACGGGCAACGTCGATATAATTACGCTCGCCATGAATATGTTCTCGCAGGGCGTCGATCCCAAGCTCAACTTCGAAAACATGCCCTACATAACTTCGCTTTACAAGACATATACGGGCATGCCCGTCAGTCCCAGACAGCCCTATGCCGGCGAGCTCGTGTTCGCGGCTTTCTCCGGTTCTCATCAGGACGCGATAGCAAAGGGCATGGCTTACCGCGCGAAGTCTGGCAAAAGGGCGTGGGACGTTCCCTATCTTCCCATCGACCCCAAGGACGTCGGCAGGGAGTACGACAGCGACGTCATCCGCATAAATTCGCAGTCGGGCAAGGGCGGCGTCGGATATGTCATGCAGACATCATTCGGCATAAACATGCCCAGAAAGATGAAAGAGGATATGGGTTATAAAGTCAAGCACGTCTCCGACGTAAAGCACAAAGAGCTCAAGCCCGTCGAAATTTATGATATTTTCGAAAAAAACTACCTCGAAAATCATAATATTTTCGATATCCCCGAATGCCACTTCAAGCAGGTGGACGGAATAGAAGCCACCGTTACGATATCGCGCGATAACAAGCAGGACATAGTCATATCAAAAGGCAACGGCAGGCTGGACGCCGTTTCTAACGCGATAAAGGCGCTCTTCGGCGTGGAATACGTCCTCACAGGGTATGAACAGCACGCGCTCTCCGACAGGTCGGACAGCAAGGCTATATCCTACGTGGGAGTGGAGACCGAAAAGGGAACATTCTTCGGCGCGGGCATAGACGACGATATCATAAAGTCATCTTACAAGGCGCTCACTTCCGCCGTAAACAATCTGCTTTCGCACAAATAATCTGACAATTAAATATACTCACCGCGCCGTTTGACAATCAAACGGCGCGGTGATATAATTAAAGCACATTTTAAAAAAAGGACAAAAATATGCATCCTCAGCCTCTGTTCGATATATTCGGTCAGCATGTGTATGCCTACGGCATTTGTATGGCGGTCGGCATAATAGCCTGCTTTGCATTCCTCATGTTTGCGTTTTCTGTGCGCAACTTCAACGAGGAAGCGACCGACAAAATTTTAATAATCGGCGTCCTTGCGACGGCTTTCGGCATTTTCATGGCTATGGTCTTCCAGTCGATATACAACTATATCGAAGACCCTTCGATAGGTTTCAGACTGGATACTTCCATGACCTTCTACGGCGGACTTATCGGCGGTGTATCGAGTTTCCTCATCGTATGGAATTTGTACGTCTTTGTCATCGCGCCGAGTGCAAAGGTAAAATTCCTTGCAAACAACATGAACGCGTCCCTTTCTGACGCGCTGCCCATTATACCAATAGGCATAACCATTGCGCACGCTTTCGGCAGACTGGGTTGCTTTTTCGGCGGCTGCTGCTACGGTGCGGAGACGGATGCTTGGTACGGCATAGCCTGCCAGGCGGTCGGCGGCGTGAATACGGGCGTAAAAGTCATACCCACGCAGCTCTTTGAGTGCATTTTCCTCTTCGTGCTAACGGCGGTTATGATAGTGCTCTACTTCAAGTACGGTTTCAACTGCAACTTCGGGCTGTATGCCATAGCCTACGGCATATGGAGGTTTTTAATCGAGTTTGCCCGCGACGACCACCGCGGCGAACTGTTCGGCGCGCTCACGCCCTCGCAGTTCTGGGCAATAGTTATGGTCGTGCTCGGCATAGGTTACTTCTTCCTGTATAAATACTGGTTGAAGAGGTTCATGAAGCACCCCGAAAATCAGCCCTCCGTCAAGGAGAAAAAAGCCGCGCCCGAAGAGGAAGGTTCCTCGGCAGAATAATATGCGGAAAATATTTATTGCGCATTCGCGCGCACATATTACCGCACCAATCGCAAAATAATAATTGAGCGCCGTTTGTCCCGAATGGACAAACGGCGCTTTTTTTTATATTATTTTAAATATCTGAACAGCGCGCGGAATATGCCTTTGCTTCGATGTAAAAAACAAAAAATGAGGGCGGCGGAGGCTGGCTCCGCCGCCCCAGGAGCGTATCCCGCGATTTTACAATCGGGGAATGGGTGGGCGACAACTTGTGAAGTTACGTATCATATAATAACACTTATTGCCAAGTTTGGCAAGCAGATAGTTGTAATTTACTAAAATTTTTCGCTCATCGCATTAAAATACGCTCAGATATTGCTGTTTTCAAACTTGACCGTCGCTTAAAATTCGTCGGGCGGCGGCGCGCACGTCGTCGGCGAGCGACTGCGGACTTACTACTTTTACCGCCCCGCCGAACGAAAGAATTTTGTTTACGAGCCCGTCCGCGGGCAGTTCCATCTCGCAAATAAGGCTGTCGCCGCGCGGCTCTATGGCGTCCACGCCCAGCCATTCTTCGGCGTCTGACAGGGCAGAGCGCTCGATGCTCAGCGTTACCGAAGTCAGCTGGTCGGAAGAGTAGTAAAAATTAAGCGGTATCTGGTCGCGCGTTATGGGCTTCTTTTCAAAATTTCTGTCCGTCAGCCAGATTTTTCTTATTCTGCCTATCTTGAACGTGCGGAAGTCCTGCTTTGTGTGGCAGAAGGCATACACATACCATACGTTTCTTTTAAGAATAAGCACATAGGGGTCTATCGTCCTGCGGCTGTGCTCGCCGCTTCGCGAAAGATAGTCTATGGTTATGCTCACGCATTCGTTTACGGCCTTTTCGCACGTCTTCATCTTTTGTGTGAAAGCTCCCGCGTCTCCCCAGTTGTCGCCGTCCACAATAATGTCCGCGCAAACGGCAAGCTCGCGCTTGTCGTTTTTTTGTTGCCTTTCAATCTTTTCGAGCGCGCTCAGCGCCGCATTGTCGCTCACCTGCGTCGCCCACGCTTTAAGCGCGTTTATCGCCGAAGAGTACTCCTCGCGCGTGAAATATCCCGCGGGCAGTTTGAATGCGTCAGAAATTTTAATTCCGCCGTACCTGCCGCGCTCTATGTCTATCGGTATCCCCGAAATGCTCAGCTCTTCTATGTATCGGTAAACGGTGCGCAGCGAAATTTCGTACCTGTCGGCAAGCTCCTTTGCCGTAACTTTTCGCTTTGCGAGCAGCGTCATCAAAATTTTTACCATGATGCGGTATTTCATCGGCATGTCCTCCGTATAATATGATAAGTCTGCGGGCATAACAAGTAAAACGCCTGCGAAAAAATTATCTCAATTTTCTTAAAAAAATTTTATCATACATGACAATATCTGTCAACAATAATGGATATAATAGAGCATGTAAAACAAAGAGAGGTGTACAAAATGTCATTTGCAGCATATATACAATTTCAGAAAAGCCGCATAGAGGGCGACGCCGCGCAACGCCGCGGAGGAAATTGCGTCCTGCGCAGAGAAGGGGAGGCGTCAAATGCCGCAGTATGCCCTGACAGGTCAAAAATCTGCGACAGCGAGCAACTTTTGCGCGAAATTAACTCTTTGAGCGGGCTCAACACGAAGGAAAGGGAGGCTTATGCGGCTCTTTGGCGCAGAAATGCCGAGCGCGCTTCAATAGCCCGCCGCGCTGTGTGAGAAAAGAACTTTTTATTTTTGAAAACAGCTGGCAGAAATGCTAATATAAGATTAAGCCCGCCGCGCTTACAGCGCGGCG
>CAJLKN010000029.1 GCA_905207235.1 uncultured Eubacteriales bacterium | reverse complement strand
CGCAGCCCGCGGCATTTTGCCGCGGGCTGCGGCGCAGAAATTTTAAGGATAGTCTATCTCGCGTATGTTTTCCACCTTGCCGTCCACAATGTCCGCGGCGAAAAATTTTACTCTGAAAAGGTTGCGCCCGACGGGATATACCAGCCCCGCGGCGCGCTTTTCGCCGCAGTAGGCGTAAAACTTCTGCGGAGGCACGAGGACGTCGATAAAATTGCCGAGGTATTCGGCAAGGAGAGAGGCGTGGGGCGCGAGCTCGGGGCTCAAATACTTTGCGCTGTCGCCGCGCGTAAGCACGCTTTCGAAAAACGCGAAGTGCATAAGATTGTCTTCAACCGCGCGCGTTTCGTAAGTTTTGCCCGATACGAGCTTCATCTGACTGCCGTCGAATGAAAAGTCGCACTTCCCCTCCGCCCCCGCGCAGGTGCAAAAATCTACAATTACATGCAGCATATCCCCGCACGAATAACTTTTTACCGCGTTTTTGAACACAAGTTTTCCTTCCTTGGAAAAAATTGCAAGCGCGCCGCCTCCGTAAAGGCAAAGCGCGGGGAAGCCGCCTATCGTTTGTTCGAAAAACTGCGCCCCGCTAAAACAAGCGTCTAGCTCGGTTACGGAAAAATCGTCGCCCTCGCAGCTAACAAACACTCCGCCCTGCGTGTATAAAGTTACCAGACAATCGCAAAAGCGCGTCTGCGCGATTACCCTTATCGCCGCGTCGGAAGAATGGTATGCGCGCAGTTTTACGAGCGCGTCCTCGCCGATGAGATACACGTCGGCAAAGTCGGGAGGCGACGAAAAGAACTCTTCGTTTATGAAAAAGTTTAGGGGGCGGCTGTTGTTGGAAGGTATTACTTCGGCTAGGATATTCGACGGCATAGCCGCTTCCACCCTGCGCTCGAAGCAATCTATCACGCCGACATATTGCCCGTTCAATCGCAGCGCGGAGGGCGTAGGGCTGAGAAAATATAAAATCATACTATTATAAAATGTATAAGTGCAAAATTTTATGTCAATAACCTGCCCTGCAAGGAGGTTGCTATGAACAAAATAAACGGTTACACCAAGGAAGAAGCGGGAAGCCTTGTCAAGTACGTATGCGAGGGAAAAATGAAAGGCAAGACGCTGACGCGCATATTCGAGGAATACGCGCAGAACACCGGCAGGGCAAAGGGCAGCGTGCGCAATTATTATTACGCGCTTTTGAAGCGCTCCGACGACGAGGAAGTTAAAAAACTTTTGGAGGGCACGGAGCTTAAAGCCGAGAGCATTACTCCCTTTACCGACGAGGAGACGGATAAAATTCTGCGCGCTATACTGCGCGAAAAGAGCAAAGGACTTTCGGTAAGGCGCGCCGTTTTAAATCTTTCGGGCGGCGACGACAGACTTATGCTGAGGTATCAGAACAAATACCGCAACGTGCTTTCCAAACAGCCAGAAAGGATAGAAAGGCTGATGAAGGAATGCGGCATTGATTATTCGCCCGAAGGTCAGAAGCGCATAGAGGACAAGATAAACGACCTTTACGACAAACTGACGCAGTCGTTAAAGGCGGAAAACGAGCGCCTGACCGCAATAGTGCGCAAGCTGAGCGATGAAAACAGGCTTTTAAAGCTGCAAGTAAAAAATTTACAGTAATATACTGCCCCTCTCCGCCCATACTTATTACGGGCGCATGCGCCCGGAGGAGTACTATGGAAAAATTTATTTTGGGCCTGGCGGTAGGCATGGCGGGCGGCGCGTTGCTGGTTGCCAACAACTGCAAGCTGCGCAATCTCGTGAAGAAAAATCAGGAAGAACTTATCGAGAAAGCCGAACAGTATATCGACAGCAAGCTCGAAGACAAGCAAGAGTAACAAAAAGCGCGCCGCGGAAAAATTTTTCCGCGGCGCGCCTCCTTTTTTGCCTTGATTATTACCTTTATGCGACAAAAACAGGCGCATTGCCCCTCCTCCGCATTTTCACTAATCGGAGCGACAGCCTAAAAAAATAAACCCGCGGATGTTTTGTCCGCGGGTCAATTCAATCAATATTTTGTGATTTTTACCGAAACTATTTTAATGGGAACAGAAGTTACCGTGTAGGTGTCGTAGTTGGTGTATCTGTCGCCTATAATCTGGTCGTAGAGGTCGATTTCGACATTGCTTACCGACATAGTAAAGCTGGAGTGGCTAGCCGTATAGCTGGTTATAGCAGACTGCAAATCGGAGAGCGGCGTCGTATCGGTGAGCTGAGCGAATATGCAGTAATTGCTGTCAGCGTCGGTAGAAGTGCTTACCTGAATGGAGAACAGGCTCGTCGCGCTGTGCTGACCGTACTCTGCGAGGATGGGCATGTCGTTGCCGTCCTTATCGAGATAGACGATATCGCTCGTTTCGAGGTCTTTGTCCGAATAGAACATGCGAAGAGCGCCGTAACCGCCCGTAAGCGCGCCGTTTTCGATGACGTGCGTTTCGCCCGTTTCACCTATCAGAGTGGGCAGAGCGTTGCGGTATTCGCCGTCGAGATAGTCGCGATATACCGAAGGCGTAAGTTTGCCCGCCGCAAAGAGGTCGGCATACTGCCTTTCCTTGGAGTTAGCCTCGAAGTATTCCCTCATTGCGCCGTCGCCCGCCTCGTAATCGGAAGCGTAGTCGCCCGAATAGGAAGCGTCGTTGTAGGTATATCCGCCGCCATACCAGTAATTGGTGGCATAATTATGGATAATTGTGTTGTCGTAGAAGCCCGCGTCGGCAAGCTCGATAAAGTGCTGTACCGTCTGGGGATACATATTGCGGTACATTTTGTAGTTGAGTTCGTAGGTAGTACCGTTGAATTCTATTGTAACTACGGCTTCGGGATGGTCGGAAGTGCAGCCCGACATCATGGGCACAGCCACTGCCACCGCAGCCAGCGCAGCCATTGCGGCAGCGCGCCTTATAAACTTTTTCATACAATAATCCTTTTAAACGTTTGCCTTTTAATTTTACTTGTTTAAACATTAACAGTCAAGCGTTTTTGCGCGGCATTGAACATTTATCACTCCGTTTTCACCGCGGAAAAAGCCTTATTCCTTTGCGCAATAAAAATAAAATACGCGCAGGGAGTTCCCTGCGCGTATTTCAAACGGGTTTTTAAATAAATTATTCAGCAACTGCAGTTGCGCCTGCTGCCTTGAGGTCAGCGACGATCTTGTCAGCTTCTTCCTTAGCAACATTCTCTTTAAGAACGCCGCCCTTTTCAACTGCCTGCTTAGCTTCAACAAGTCCGAGACCGGTGAATGCGCGAACGACCTTGATAACGTCGATCTTCTTAGCGCCTGCGTCTTTAAGAACGATGTTGAATTCGGTCTTTTCTTCTGCTGCGGGTGCAGCTGCTGCTGCGCCTGCTGCGGGAGCTGCTGCTACTGCTACGGGAGCTGCTGCGCTTACGCCGAATTCTTCTTCAAGTGCTTTAACGAGCTCGTTGAGTTCGAGAACGGTCATGGATTTGATTTCTTCGATAAATTTCTGTACGTCTGCCATTTTTATAATCTCCTGAAAAATTTTTTAATTTATTGTGCGTATCCTGTTTTCGGCCGGACGCCCGCCGATACGTTCTGCTTAAAATTAAATTTAAGCCTCTTTGCTCTGTGCAATACCGTTGAGTACGCGAACAATTCCCGACATAAGGTTGGAAAGTACACCCGCGAAGTTTGACACAGGAGCCTGCATCGAGCCGAGCATCTTTGCGATGAGCTCTTCTTTCGAAGGCATCGTTGCAAGTGCCTTAACGCCCGCTTTGTCTACATACGAGTTATCCACGAAAGCGCTCTTCAATACGACTTTGTTTTCGTAATCTTTAGAAGCGGCAACCATAGCCTTGGCTGCACCCGTTTCGTCTGCGCCGAATGCGACTGCCGTGGGGCCGTTGAGGTCCGCATCGAACATATCGTAGCCGAGTTCGTTGAATGCCTTGCGAACAAGAGTGTTTTTGTAAACCTTGTATTCGCAGTTAGCCTTCTTGCACTTGTTGCGCAGTTCGGAAACTTCGGCAACGGTAAGACCTTTGTAATCAACGAAGACTACAGACTTGGAAGCCTTGATCTTATCGACGATTTCCTGAACAACTACTTTCTTTGCTTCAAAGTTAGCTGACAAATTATTTACCTCCCGTTTTATTTTGCAATAAAAAAACCTTGCACCGCGCGGCACAAGGACAAAATACAAAATTATGACTTTGTTCTTACTACCTCGGCAAGAAATTAAGGAAAAATTCCACTTGCTGTCTGCGGCGTAAATTAATTTTTACGTTGATATTATATAAGTTTGCCCATATATTGTCAACTCGTTTTGAGCTTTTTTAAGCCCTGATTTTAAATTTTTATAAAAAAATTGCTCGCCTTTACCTTTCTTTTTGCCCACCGACTAATTATTTAAGCAATTCGGGCAATACGGACAAGTCCAGCTTCCACTCCCCGATGAGGTTTCTGCGGCGGTGAGCCTCGTTTGCTTCGCCGAGCGCTTTGCGGTATTCGGCATAAGTGCAGCCGTTGACCTTCATGAAGTGCGCCTCCGCCTCCCTCTCCCCGCCCGTAAGCTGGGTGCGCCCGATGTGTATGACTGCGTGGCACTTGCGGCAGACGGCGACGACGTCTTCCAGCTTCTGCACGGCGTTCTTTTCGTCATAGGACCACCTTTCGTGCGCTTCGAGCCGCTTTTCGGGCGAACCGCATATCATGCACCTGCCGCCCGCGCGGGCATATGCCTTTTTTCTTATTATGTCCCAACCGCCCGGCGGCAGAAGGGAGCGAAGATTGGAATACCAGCAACTGTCGGGGACGAGTTCGAAATTGAGCTTCATATTTTTATTATACCACTTTACATTGCACCGCGCAAAGCAAATTTTTTGAGCATATTGACAACTTTGCCGCATTCTGTATAATGTAAGTGATATCACTGCGATATCAAAGGAGATTTTTATGGAAGAAAACGTAAAAGAAAAGCAAATTAAGGGCATGAACGGCTGGATTGCGCTTATAGTCGTAATACTCGGATTTATCGTCGCGATTGCGATCGCCGTTACGGGAATGGTAATGACCTCTTACGCTCACAATCAGGCATATATGATGCTGCTCTTTGCGGGCATTATAATTTTTATCGTGTGCGCGGTGTGCTGTGCGGGCTTTAAGATACTTGCGCCCAACGAGGCAATCGTTCTGACCTTTTTCGGCAAGTATTACGGCACGCTCAAAAAGGACGGATTTTATTTCGTCAATCCGCTGTGCGGCACAGTCAACCCCGTAAACACTCTGGCGGCTGCGGGCATGCTCGGCAAAAGAAAGCTCAGCCTTAAAGCCATGACGCTCAACAACGACAAACAAAAGGTAAACGACGAGGAGGGCAACCCCATCGAAATAGGCGTCGTCGTAATCTGGCGCATAGTCGATACCGCGAAGGCTGTATTTGCGGTGGAAAATTACTCCACCTACATATCCACGCAGACAGACAGCGCGATAAGGCAGGTCGCAAGGCAGTATCCTTACGACGTATCCGACAACGGCGACGAGAAGTCGCTGCGCGGCTCTTCGCAGGAGATTGCAAATATTTTGAAAGCCGAACTTCAGGAGCGCGTAGATATGGCGGGGCTTGAAATATTGGAAGCGCGCATTTCCAACCTTGCATACGCGCCCGAAATCGCCGCGGCGATGCTTCAAAGGCAGCAAGCGGCAGCAATTATCGCGGCAAGGCAGAAGATCGTGGACGGCGCCGTTTCCATGGTGGATATGGCGCTTAAAAAGCTGTCGGACAACAAAGTTTGCGAGCTGGACGACGAGAGGAAAGCCGCGATGGTTTCCAACCTTTTGGTCGTCCTCTGCGGCAACAAGGAAGCCCAGCCCGTTGTAAACAGCGGGTCCATCTACTGATGAACGGCAACCGCGAAAACTGGTTTTTGTGCGACCCTGCCGACAAGGACGAAATTGACAAACTGTACAGACGCTCGGCGAAGATATACATTGCGTCATTTTTAATAGCTCTTGCCGCAGGCGGTGTCTGCGCGATATCGCTTGAAAAATATCTGGGTGAAAACACCTTGTGGATTTCGATTGCGGCGGGGATTGCATTGTTCGGGATATGGGTAGCTTACGCCATCTATGCCGACAGGCGGCGCAAGGACATTTTGCGCGCCAACGAAGCTAAATTTAAGGACAACCGCCTTGACGAAGTGCGCAGGCAGTTGCAGAGCGAATACTGCGCCTACCACCGCCGCGGCAACATGGCGGCAATAGCCGTATTTTTCGGCTTCTGCGCCGCAGGACTGATTGCAGGCGCGTGCACGGCGGACTACTCAAAAAGCGGTTGGAGCGCACATATAGGCGGGGTAACGGGATTTGCGGCATTTGCGGGCATGGTTGTTGCACTCGCCGTGCTGTTCATAATGCTGGCGCGATATGTAAAGCGCATAAAGCCCGCCGAACAGTATGTTTACGAACAACTTACTAAAATTTATGAGCAAAGCGACGGCGACAGTCAAAGTAACGACGAGGCATAGGTGCTGAAATGCAGGACAAAAAGAACGGCAAAAAACAAATTCCCTTGCGCATATCCGCGCACCTTTACGCCGAATTGGAGCGCTGGGCGGCGGACGAATTCCGCTCGGTCAACGGACAGATTGAGTACCTCCTCAGCGAGTGCGTGCGCAATAAGCGCAAACGCATAACCCGCGACGGGGAGTGCGCAGAGAAGGAAAATTCAGCAGACGGCGGTACATATATTAACGGCGAAACGGACGAAAATTGTGCAAAGGGCGAAAGCGGCGGCAGTTAAAGCGCGCCTTTATAACTTTTTTTATAGGCCAATATCCCGCCGTTAACCGCAACTTCGGACACGGAAATTTTTAAATGTTTACAGGTAAATATTTTAAGAAACTAAGCGGCGGCTGAGGCTTTTGCCTCAGCC
>CAJLKN010000028.1 GCA_905207235.1 uncultured Eubacteriales bacterium | reverse complement strand
AAAAAGTTTTAAGTGCGGTCTGTAATAAGGAATAAAGCGTCTTATCAGACCTTTTTTGAATTTTTCCTTCTCCATAGCAACGATTATATCATTTCGTCTTATTTAAATCAACTTTAAAACGACAAAAAATGCGGTCTGCGCGCGCAGACCGCAAAAAATTTATATAATGTTTTAACTTACAATAAAATATTTAAAATGCGTTAAAAAATTATCCGCCCGTTATGGCTTTTAAAATGAGACCGAAAACGAAAGTCGCCACTGCGCCGACCAGGGCGAGAGCAATTCTGAACGCTGCGTCGCGCTGTCTTTGCCGCCTTTCCCTGCGGAAGTTCATGCCGCTTTCTTTCAGGTTTATCACATACATTTTTTCGCCCTTTCGGCTGGAAGTGATGAGGTCGAAATATCCGTCCGAATGGAGCGCGCACAGCGCTTCTTCCACGCCGTCGGGCGTAAATTTTTTTCTCGGCGGAAGAATGGAAAGAATTTCCGTCGCGGAGACAAGGCAGCCGTCTGTGCCGTCGCACAGGCTGTAAACGGCGTTCATAACGTCGCTTTCGTATTTAGAAAGCATTGACTATCAGCCCGCATAAAAAACTTCCTGCCGCCCCGCCCGCAAATGCGAGAGCGAAAGCCGCGGCGAGCAACCTGCCAAAACGGGGTTGGGCGCGCGCCTCTTCGGCGGAGGGGGCAGTATTCTGCTGTTCGGGTTCGTAAATTTTCAGTCCCATTATGCAGAAAACGTTGCCCTTTGCGTACTTTACGTCCGCATAGCCGCCTTTTGTCAGCTTTTTGAGTACGGCTTCGAGGGTTTCGCGCGTTCTCTCGCTTTCTGGTAGAACGTCCAAAAGCTCGTCCTCGTAAAATATGCCGTAACCTTCGCGCGTAGATGAATAAATTTTATCGCTTATCAGCCTGCACAATTCTTCCACACTATAAATAATGAGGAAAAATCTGTTAAATTATACTTAATGCCGCTTATTTGACGGCGGCATAAACGGCAGCGCCTATGAAAAAGAGCAGGACGGCGGCGAAAAGCACGTATGCGCATATCCGCACGACTTTGCACGCCGTAAAAGTGCCGTGCTTTTTCTGTGCGTTGAGAAAAGCTGCCGCGGCGAGGCTGCACAGCGCCGAAGCTATCATAAAATAAACTCCGCCCGTAACTGGCAGGGGAATGAAAGCCAGAATAAAAGTTATCGCGGAAATTATCGTCGCGACGAGCGCGCAGAAAAAAGCCGTTCTGTTGCCGTCGGGCGCAGGGGTCGGCTGCAAGCCGCCTTGCCCCGACTTTTCGTCGCCTATAATGTCGTCGTTGTTCGTCTGATTAAAAGAATAGTTTTTATTTTTCTTCATCTGAAAGTTCCCTGTGCGCGCAAGGCAGCACGTTGATTGAGGTGTATTCGTTGTAGGTAACAAATCCGGGGTGCGACTTCGGCGGTTTTTTAACGTTCTTTCTCGCGGTAAAATCGACGGCGACTTTGTCCTTGTCGCGAGCCTCGGAATAGTACGCGCAAATTTCCGCAGCCTTCAAAATTACGTCGTCGGGCACAGCTTTTCCTTCGGTTATTATACCGACGTGGGAGGAGTGGAACCTGCGCGTGTGCAGCCATATGTCGTCGGGCGAAAGGCTCTTTATAAGCCTGTCGTTCTGGGCATTGTTTCTGCCAGAAACAATGGTAAATCCGCCCGTTTTATATACCCTGAAAGGCGACGGCTGTGCGATCTTTCTGCGCTTGTCGTCGGTCTGTTTTATCAGGCCTTCCGCGGCGAGTTCGTCCGCAGTTTCTTTAAGGTCTTCAATGCATTCGGCGGCACATATGCTTGAATTAATCGAGTTTAAGTAGTCGTATTTAAGCCTAATTTCGTCGCGCTGCGATGTGAGAGCGACGAGCGTTCTTTTGAGTTTAGCGTACTGCCTGAAATACTTTTGCGCGTTCTGCGAAGGCGTAAGCTGTCTGTCGAGCGCAATGGAAATTTCGGGCGAGTTTTCATCGTAGTAGTTGACGGCGTTGAAGCTCGTCATGCCGCGCTCCAGCCTGTAAATGTTGGCTGTGATGAGTTCGCCTTTGAGCCTTACGGTTTCGGCTGTCTGACATTCCAGAAGTTTGCTCTCTATCTGCGCAAGCCTTTTTTCTGCCTTCTTGATTGCGGATTTCAGCGCGGATAAAAGTTTTCTTTTCTGTTCTTCGAAGGTCTGCTTTTTATAAACAGCGGCGTAATAATCTCTCTGCGCCGAAAGAACGTCGGGATAGCGTTTTGCGCTCCCGTCAACGCTCCGCACCTTGAAATCGCGCGGTTCGCCCTTTTCGTCAAACGTAATGCAGGGCGCGCTCTCGTCGCCGTTGAAATATCCGAAAACCTGTTCCGCCGTAATGCCCTCGCCGAATGTTTCAACCATTTCGAGTGCGGTGGAGTAGGCTATGCCGCCTATCGCAGAACTTATAAAGGTTGCGGCGTCGCCCGATTTGTTTTCAAACGCTGCCTTAATTGCGCTAAGATCTGTGGGGTCGGCTTTGTCCTGCGGGGCGGGAAGTGTGTATTTAGCGCCAGAAAAAAGTATTCTGCGCGTATTCTCTTCGAGCGAAGTCTGTTTTACTGCGCCGAGAATTATTCCCTTTTCCACGAGAATTATATTGGAATATTTGCCCATAATCTCGCAGTAAAGCGACATTTTGCTGTCCGAAAAGTCGGAAGTGCAAGAAAAATCAATTTTTATTATTCTTTCCGCGCCCACCTCAGATACGTCGGTTATCTGCGCGTTCTGCAAGTGTTTTCTTAAAAGCATGCAGAAATTCGGCGCGACCTGCGGGTTGGGTTTTTCGGTCTGCGAAAGACTAATTCTGTTATTTTTTGCCGAACACGAAATTTCCAGTTTAACAGAGCCCGAACGTGTGTATATAATTAAAGAAAGCTCGTCGCGCTCGGGCATATTTATTTTTGAAATTTTGCCGTCCGTCAGCAGATTTTTAAGTTCTCCTGCTACGCGGCGTAAAGTGTAAGCGTCCTGCGGCATTGACCGCTCCTTGCAGTTTTTTCGTAAATTTTTTAAACCATTATATATTAAAAATTTTTAATTGTAAAATAATTAAAGCGTCGTCAAAACGCTTTTCAAAATAAAATACTTGTGCTAAAATGAGTAAGTTGAAATTATTACCAATGTTTTTAGGAGAATAAAAATGAAGTACACTTCACAGGCGGCTGAAAAGAGCACCGTAAAACTCACTATCGAATTTTCAAAGGAGGAGTGGGACAACGCGGTAGGCGAAGCTTATAAGAGAACGCGCGGCAAGTTTGCCGTTCCCGGATTCAGAAAGGGCAAGGCTCCCAAAGCCGTAGTCGAAAATTATTACGGCAAAGGCGTATTTTTCGACGAAGCGTTCAATGTGCTCTATTCCGAGCATTATCCTTCCATTCTCGACAAAGAGAAGGAAAATTTTACCGCAGTAGGCGACCCCGAACTGTCGGTTGACGACATTGCGGAAGAGAGAGTGGTCATGACGGCTACCGTTCCCGTAAAGCCCGACGTAAAGATAGGCGCATACAAGGGTCTCGACATCAAAAAGCACGTTTACACCGTTTCTGACGACGATGTAAAGAAAGAAGTAAATAAAATTCTCGACAGAGAGGCAAAGAGCGTTGAAGTTACCGACCGTCCCTGCGCAAACGGCGACACGGTAAATATCGACTTCTCAGGTTCTGTCGACGGCGAAAAGTTCGCCGGCGGCACGGCTGAGGAATACGACCTCGTTCTCGGTTCGGGCGCGTTCATTCCCGGCTTCGAAGATCAGGTTTGCGGAATGAAGGTGGGAGATAAAAAGGACATCACCGTAAAGTTCCCCGAAGATTACCAGGCAGAAAATCTCCGCGGCAAGGAGGCTGTTTTTGCCATTCACCTCAACAAAATCACGGGTAAGGAACTTCCCGAGCTGACCGACGAATACGTAAAGAAGCACACGGGCAGCGAAACGGTCGCAGATTATACGGCAAAGGTAAAGGAGCGCCTCGAAAAGCAGGCTGAAAACCGCGGACGCGACGAAACCGAAAACGCTATAATCGAAGCTATATGCAAGACGGCGGAATGCGAAATTCCCGACGCCATGATACAGCGCGAAATCGACAGAATGGTACAGGATTTCAGCTACCGCCTCATGTACCAGGGCATCAAGCTCGAAGAATATCTCAAATATATGGGTCAGACGATGGAGCAGTTCCGCGCACAGTTTGCCGACCAGGCTCGTTCGCGCGTTCTTTCCCAGCTCGTTATCGATAAGATAATAAGGGAAGAAAACATCTCCGCAACGGCAGAAGAAATCGACGCGAAGATTGCTGAACAGGCTGCATCCGTAGGCAAGACGGCAGAAGAATACAAGAAGAGTATCGATCCCCGTCAAACTGAATATATTACAAACGATATAGTTGTTACAAAGCTCTTCGCATTCCTCGAAGAGAACAACAACATGACCGAATAAGCCATCTTTGGCTGTGGGATAAAACCCTTGCGGGGCGGCTGAACATAAAAGGTCGCCCCCTTTTCATAAACGGCGCACGCCGTAAAAGGAGGCATAACATGCAAAAAGAAAGAGGGGCACTCGTGCCCTATATCGTCGAGCAGACTTCGCGCGGCGAGCGTTCCTACGATATCTATTCCAGACTACTCGAAGACAGAATTATATTTTTAAGCGGCGAGATCGACGACGCAACCGCCAACACGGTTGTAGCCCAGCTCATTTATCTCGAAGCAAAGGACCCTTCAAAGGACATTTCGCTCTATATCAACAGCCCCGGCGGCTCAGTTTCCGCGGGACTTGCAATCTATGATACGATGAACTACGTCAAGTGCGACGTATCCACCATCTGCATAGGCATGGCGGCTTCGATGGGCGCGTTCCTCCTTTCGAGCGGCGCAAAGGGCAAGAGATACGCTCTCCCCAACAGCGAAATAATGATACATCAGCCTCTCGGCGGCGCGCAGGGTCAGGCGAGCGACATCAAAATCGCTGCGGAGCATATTTTAAAGACAAAGGCAAAACTCAATAAAATTCTCGCGGAAAATTCGGGAAAACCCGTCGAAGTCATCGAAAAGGACACCGACAGGGACAATTTCCTCTCCGCGCAGGAAGCGCTCGATTACGGACTTATCGATAAAGTGTTTTATAAAAGATAATAATCGGGCAAAATATAAATAAAAAACATCACAGGGGGCGCATTGTCGCCTCCGGGACGGAGATACAATGAAAGAACAACACAGGTTTTGTTCGTTCTGCGGTAAGCCCGAGGACATGGTCAAAAGGCTTATTTCGGGACAGAACGGCGCATATATCTGCAACGAATGCGTGGAAATATGCGAAGATATGATAAAGGATACCGAAGATAACGTTTCCGAGCCCGTTCCCCTCAAAAAACCGGCGGAAATCAAGGCGGAGCTCGATAAGTATATCGTCGGTCAGGACGAAGCCAAAAGGGTGCTTTCGGTCGCCGTTTATAATCACTACAAGCGCATAAACAATATAGGCAAACAGCAGGATGACGACCTTTCGGACGTCGAGATAGAAAAGAGCAACATACTTTTGCTCGGACCCACGGGTTGCGGCAAAACCTTGCTCGCACGTACTCTCGCGCGCATCCTCAACGTGCCTTTCGCCACTACGGACGCAACCACCCTCACCGAGGCGGGCTACGTCGGCGAAGACGTCGAAAATATCCTTTTAAAGCTCATTCAGAACGCCGATTACGATATGGCAAAAGCCCAGCGCGGCATAATTTATATCGACGAAATAGATAAAATCGCGCGCAAGGGCGAAAACGTTTCCATAACGCGCGACGTATCCGGCGAAGGAGTACAGCAGGCGCTTTTAAAAATAATCGAAAGCACGGTTGCAAACGTTCCTCCTCAGGGCGGCAGAAAGCATCCCCAGCAGGAATGCCTGAGAATAGACACAACCAATATTCTTTTCATCTGCGGCGGAGCGTTTGTCGGACTGGATAAAATAGTCCGCGCTCGCAGGGACACCACGACGCTCGGCTTCGGCGGCGACGTCAAAAAGGATGACGGCGAGGGAGTATATGAAATGCTCTCCGACGTCAAACCTCAGGACCTCACCAAGTTCGGACTTATCCCCGAATTTGTCGGTCGTGTTCCCATAGTCGTTGCGCTTCATCCTCTCGACGAGGAGGCGCTCGTCAACATTCTCACCAAACCCAAGAACGCAATAATCAAGCAGTATCAGAAACTCATTGCGCTCGACGGCGTAAAACTTACGGTCGATGAAGGCGCGGTCAAGGAGATTGCAAACACCGCAATCAAGCTCAAGACCGGCGCGAGAGGATTGAGGACGATAATAGAAGGATTTATGACTTCGGTCATGTATAAAATTCCTTCCGAGCGCAACGTAGAAGAAGTGATTATCACCCGCGACTGCATAAGCGGAAAGGCTGAACCCACAATAATTTACAAGCGTTCGGCATAACTAAAAAAATTAACATTGATGCCGCAATATGCGGCAACCAAACAGACTTTAAGGGGAAAAGCGTTATGTTTAGCTTTTCCCCCATACTGTATTATAAAGGCATTTCCGTCCGCAATTCTGCGGCGGAAGCAAAGGGGTGCATTATGGCAAACGAAAGAACACAGCTTCCCCTCGTCGCGCTACGCGACAAGGTGGTTTTCCCCAATATATCCACAGGTTTCGACGCGGGCAGAATGGCAACGCTTTACGCCATCCGCACGGCAACCGACGCTGACAGAACTATTTTTGTCTGCGCCCAGACAGATCCTGCGCTCAACGAGGTTTCCCCCGAAGATTTGTATGACGTCGGCACCGTCGCGCGCATCGAGCGCGTCGCGCCCATTTCGGGCGACAGACTGCGCATAACCTGCCGCGGACTTTACCGCGCCCGCGCTCTCTCTGTCTATGAACAGGACGGCGCACTTCACGCCACGGTCGAAAGAATGCCCGTCGAACACACCGACCCCGCGTTCGAAGAGGCATATTTCAGAACG
>CAJLKN010000027.1 GCA_905207235.1 uncultured Eubacteriales bacterium | reverse complement strand
GCCGCATTATGCGGCGCCCGCGCCCCATTTTTATAAAAAATCAAACCCTTTTTTTATAAAAAATCAACTACCGCCCCGATAGGCTTTTCGGGCGCGTATATTTTTGGCGCAAAAAACTGAAATACTCTTTTGCGCGCTTTATTTTTTCTGCGGTCGAAGGTAAAAAATTAACCAAGGAAAATTTTTTTGATTTATTTTATTAACCATAGTTAATTTTTGTTGACATCGCGCATAAATATAAATATAATGAAACTACAAAAAGCGCGGAACACGCCGCATTAATTCAGGCGGCGGTGACGCACAGGTAAGACAAAGGGTTTTGTGGAGGTGTGTTATGCCCGTCAGTCTGGCTCCCGTGAATACAAAGATGAGGATTGTTAAAATAACGGCGGAAGATAAGGTGCGCAGGCATCTTATGGAGCTGGGAATAACCGAAGGCGGAGAAATTTCGCTCGTGTCCTCGACCGTAAACGGGGTAATAGTTATCGTCAAGGAAGGCAGGCTGTGCCTTGACGGCGCGCTGGCGCGCAAGATACTCGTAGCCTGATTAAAATGTAACAAAATCCCGCGGCCGTTTGCGCGGGAAAAAATATTCAGGAGAACACAAAATTCTATGATCAAGCTGTTAAGTGATTTTTCCGTCGGAGAGAGCGGAAAAATAATAAAGGTGGGCGGCGAAGGCGCGGTGCGCCGCAGACTTTTCGATATGGGCGTTACGCCCATGGCGGAAGTTACGCTCAGAAAAAAAGCTCCTCTCGGCGACCCTCTGGAAGTTACTTTAAGGGGTTATGAACTCACCCTCCGCAAGACGGAGGCGGCGTGTGTGGAGGTGGAAGTAAAATGAAAACTTTTGCTCTCGCAGGCAATCCCAACTGCGGAAAAACCACTCTTTTCAACGCGCTCACGGGCTCTACGGCGCACGTCGGCAACTGGCCGGGCGTTACGGTGGATAAGCGCGAGGGAATTTATAAAGGCGGCGACGAAAAGGTAGAAATCGTCGATCTCCCCGGCATATATTCGCTTTCGCCCTACACCCCCGAAGAGGTCATTTCGCGCAACTTCATACTCGACGAAAAGCCTTACGGCATAATCAATATAGTCGATGCGACCAATCTCGAGCGCAATCTGTATCTCACCACGCAGATTTTAGAGATGGACGTACCCGTCATAATCGCCCTCAACATGATGGACGAAGTGGAAAAGGCGGGCGACGCCATCGATACCGCCGCGCTCGAAAGGGCGACGGGCGTACCCGTAGTCAGCATTTCGGCGCTCCGCAAGAAGGGCATAAAGGAGCTCATGGACAGAGCTGTTTCAATGCACGCGGAGCGCAGGGGCACGACCGTGCTAGCGGGCGAACTTTCGGCTAAAATCAAGCGCGCGCGGCAGTTTTTCGAGGCGACGGGCGTTTCTTCGCCGCTCTTCCACGCGGTCAAGATGCTCGAAGGCGACGAAATCGAATTGAAGCACGACGGCGCAAAGGAGCTTTTCGAAGAAATATCGGCAGGTCAGGATATGGAAGCTCTCGTCGCCGATTTGAGGTACAGATACATATCCGAACACTTCTCCGCCGCAAAAAAGAGGAGCGGAAAGAGCGCGCTGACAAAGTCGGATAAGGCGGATAAGGTGTTGACCCACAGAATCTGGGGGCTGCCCATTTTTGCCGTCATTCTGCTGGCGATATTCCACCTCACTTTCTCGGAGGACCTGTTTTACATATCCGCCATATCTAACGCCGCAGGCTCGCCCCTGCCTTCGTTCGGGGATATGGGCTATGAATTTATAGACGGCACCGAAATTTATCAGAACTTCGGCATAGCTCTGGCGGCGTGCTTTTACGACGGCGCGGTGTTCTCGCCGGGAATAATACTTACAAATCTTTTAAACCTCGTTTTAAACTATATATCCTACGGCATAAGTCTGGGCGTGCAGGCGGCAGGCGCCGCCGAGTGGGCTTCCGGTCTCATTAACGACGGCATAGTCGGGGGTATAACGGCAGTTTTAGGCTTCCTGCCTCAGATACTTACGCTGTTTTTGTTCTTCTCAATACTCGAAGACAGCGGCTACATGGCGCGCGTGGCGTTCATTCTCGACAGAATATTCCGCCGCTTCGGGCTTTCGGGCAGGGCGTTCATGCCCATGATAATGGGCTTCGGCTGCTCGCTTCCCGCAATAATAAATACGCGAACACTCGCCGACGATGACGAAAGGACGGCGACTATAAGGGTAATACCCTTCTTTTCGTGCGGCGCAAAGCTGCCCATCCTGACGGCGATAGCGGGTGGATTTTGTAACCTCGTAGGCTTTGCAAACGTCGACCTTATAACTTACAGCATGTACGTGCTCGGCGTTGTTACCGCAATAATCGCGGTCATAGTAATGCGCGCAACTACGATGCGCGGCTCGGTTCCGCCGTTTATAATGGAATTGCCCGCATACCATATGCCGGGGTTTGTCAACCTCATGCTTCACCTGTGGGATAAGACCAAACACTTCATAAAAAAGGCATTTACAATCATATTCGTATCTACAATAGTAATATGGTTCTTGCAGTCCTTCCGCTGGAACTGGACCTTCATAGACGACGGAAACATACAAAACTCCATACTCGCGTCCATAGGCCAGCTCATACAGCCGCTGTTCACGCCGCTCGGTTTCGGCTCGCAGCTCGGCAGCTACGGCTGGGTGTTCGCGGTGGCGGCTATTACGGGTCTTATCGCAAAGGAAAACGTCATTGCTACGTTCTCGGTGCTTGCGGCGATGTTCGTCGCCAATTTCGAGGGCACGGAAGAGGGCGTTGAAGAGGCAATAATAATGATTGCGAACACGGGCATTTCGCCCGCGGCGCTCATAGCCTTCATAATGTTCAACGTAACTACAATTCCCTGCTTCGCGGCGGTGGCTACGGCAAAGGCGGAACTGCCAAAGGGCAAATTCGGCTGGACCATAGTTTTCTGGCTGGCAACCAGCTACATAGTCGGCACGGTAATCTATACCGTCGGTTCGTGGTGGTGGACGTTATTCATCTGGCTGGCGGTTGCGGTCGTCGCGGGCACGGTTATAGTACTCAAAAACAAGGGGATAATCAGGCTCCCCAAATTAAGAAAGAGAGGTGCATGACAATATGGGTGCAGTGGAAATAATTTTAATTGTTATTTGCTCCGTCGCGGTAATCGGCGTAATCGCCGCCGCGATATACAAAAAAGTAAAGGGCATTCCTTCGGGCTGCGACTGCGGTTGCGCGCATTGCCCTCACAGCTGCCCTTCGCGCAAAAAGGGAAGCGGACATTCGCAATGATTGCCCTTTGGCTCAATATTAAATCGAACACACTTTAACACTCCACATACAACGCCCCCCGCAGCCTGAGCTGCGGGGGCGTTGCACGTTATTAATAGAAATATAAAAAAGATTTGTAAGTATTGACTATCGTATTTGTGCGTGGTACAATGAATATGCGGCACGATTAAATATAATAAATATAAAGGGAGAGGATTTCTCATGAAAATAAGAAAAATTATAGCATTTATCGCCTTCGCCGCGCTCACTGCGGCGGCAATATGTCTCGGCGGTTGCTCGCAAAATCACACAGTTACGGTAAACGCGGTGTCATACGGGAGCGAGGTAAGCTCATACACTCTTACCGTCGCCCAAGGCGAAGAGGTTACATTCGGAACTTTGACAGCGGCATATCCCGACGAGTTTGAAAGCGACGGCGGGCTTTGGCGCGATAATTTCTTCTTCACCGACGAAGATTGCCTTACAAAGTATGTCGAAGAGGGCGCAACGCAGGATATCACGCTGTATTACGGCATATACAACCCTTCCGCCACATGGCGCATAACCTTTGTCTATGGCGGCGAAAACTATGTTATATACCGCGCGGCGGGCGCAACTCTTTCCGCGGAGGATTTCGCACGTTCGGCTTACGGATACGGGGAGGGCGAAGATTATGCCTTCTATTCCGACGGGGCGCATACGGTTTCGGTCAATATCAGCGAAATTTCTGCCGGGGACGTAACGGGCAACGAGATTACCATATACGTCGCCGACGCGGCTTAATTAAACTCCAAATTAAATAAATTGACGCGCCCCGCGGTTTTTACGCGGGGCGCGTATTTTTGGCGCGTATTTCTTTAAAACGCGGGGCGCTTTTTATTATAAAAATTTTGTGTAAAAGAATAAATTGTGCATAAATATTCTCGTCAGCTTCGCCGCGAATGGCGCGGCGAGGGCTTTATTTGCGGCGTAACGCCCGCAAAAAATCGCCTCGCGGGCGTTAATTTTTGTATTTTTATAACAAAATAACAAAAAAGTATCATTTTTATAACATACGGCGGCAAATAATTTAATTGTTTCAAACATTTGTCAAGCGGCGTATTTTTATGTATAATGTAGTGGTACTAAAATTTTCGGAGAATCGGACAAATGATTAAATTGACCAAACGCGTAAGTCAGATTGCGCCTTCCATGACGCTTGCAATGTCGGCGAAAGCCGCAGAGATGAAGGCCGCGGGCGAGAAGGTAATTTCCTTCGGCGTCGGCGAACCCGACTTCGATACCCCCGCGCACATCGTGCTTGCCGCAAAGCAGGCAATGGACAAGGGCTACACGAAGTACGTTGCCGCAGCGGGACTTCCCGCGCTCAAAAAGAGCGTATGCGCAAAACTCAAAAGGGACAACAATCTCGACTATGCTCCCTCGCAGATAGTAATCTGCAACGGTGGCAAGCATGCTATTTTGAATGCCGTCGCCGCAGTCATAGAAGAGGGGGACGAAGTCATTATCCCTTCGCCTTACTGGCTGACATATCCCGAAGTCGTGCGCTTCTTCGGCGGCGTTCCCGTCTTTGTGGAAACGACGAGGGAGAGCGGCTTTAAAATGTCGCCCGAACAGCTGGAGGCGGCAATTACCGAAAAGAGCAAAATGCTCATCTTCAACAGTCCCTGCAACCCTACGGGCGCGGTCTATACCGAAGAAGAGATAAAGGCTCTCGCGGCAGTGTGCGAAAAGCACGACCTTTGCGTGCTTTCCGACGAGATGTATGAAAAGCTCGTCTATGACGGACTAAAACACTATTCCATCGCCTGCGTTTCGCCTAAAATGAAGGAAAACACCATTGTCGTCAACGGACTTTCCAAGTCCTATGCAATGACGGGCTGGCGCGCAGGTTACCTTGCGGCGGCAGAACCCGTTGCAAAGGCGATAGGTTCCTTCCAGAGCCACGCAACCTCCAACGTCAACACGATTACGCAGTATGCGTCTATCGCCGCTCTCGACGGTGATGAAACGGCTATGAACGAAATGGTTGCGGCTTTCGCTGAAAGAAGGCTCAACATGATGAAGATACTCGACGGGCTCAAAGAAATAGGTCTCGACTATGTAAAGCCCGAGGGCGCGTTCTATGTAATGCTCGTCTGCGATAAATTCTACGGCAAGAGCTACAACGGCAAGAAGATAAACGGCAGCATGGATTTTGCCGAACAGCTTCTTGCGGCGGAAAAGGTTGCCGCAACCCCCGGCGTATGCTTCGGCGACGACAAGTGCATAAGGCTTTCCTATGCGCTCTCTATGGAAGATATCAAAGAGGGACTTAAAAGGATAGAAAACTTCTGCAAGGCGCTCGTTTAAGAATATTTTCGCACGGGCGGCGCGCGAAAATGCGCCTTTTTTGCGGCTGAAATATTATGCCGCGTTGAAAATTAAATAAAATTTTAAAAAAGGTATTGAATTTATTCTCTTATGCTGATAAAATAAAATAAACATAGTATAAAACTATGAATCAGGAGGAATAAATTACAATGATTAAAATTATTTGCGGCGGCAAAGGCACCGGAAAGACGAAACAGATTATCCAGGCGGCAAACAGCAACGTAGCCACATCCAAGGGTCTGAGCGTATTCATAACCGACACCAAGCGCTATATGTACGACATAGTCCGCGACGTAAGATTTATCGACGTCAACGATTACGTTGTTGCGGGCGAGGATGCGTTCTGCGGTTTCGTCAAGGGCATAGTCGCAGGCAATCACGATACCGAATACGTTTACATAGACGGAATTGCGAGGATTACGGGCAAACCGCTCAGCGAACTTGCAGCTACTTTCTACATGCTCGATAAGATTTCTAACGATAGCAAACTTGTTATTACCTTAACCTGCAGCTGCGAAAGGGCTGACCTTCCCGATTTCATTGCAAAGTATTGCTGATAATAAAAGTCAGACGTGCGGCGCGGTATCAACCATGCGCCGCACGCTTTATTTAAAAGCGGCGCAATCTGCCCGCGGAGAAAAAGGTTGGCGGCAGGCACAAATAAGATAAAATACGGCGGCGGAAAATGCTATCCGCGGCGCCGGCGAGAGGCAAAACAATATGAATTTTATAAGTACGCGCGGCGGTGAAAAGGTAAGCGGCGCAAGGGCGATAGTGCAGGGACTTTCGCACAACGGCGGATTGTTCGTGCCCGAAAAATTTCCTCAGGTAAGCGCAGAAGAGCTCGAAGAAATGCTCTCCATGAGCTATGCCGAGCGCGCGGCAAAAGTGCTTTATAAATATCTCGACGACTATGACGAAAAAGAGCTTCTCCGCGCCTGCGAAGAGGCTTATTCGAGGTTCGAAGGCAGCGACCCCGCACCCCTCGTAAAGATAGACGACGGCGTTTATATACTCGAACTTTTCCACGGTCCTACGTGCGCGTTCAAGGATATGGCTCTGACGCTCCTTCCCTATCTTTTAAGAAAGGGCTGCGATATCTGCGGCATAAAGGAAGATATCCTCATTCTCGTCGCAACTTCGGGCGATACGGGCAAAGCCGCGCTCGAAGGCTTCAAGGACGCAAAGGGCGTTAAAATCTGCGTGTTTTATCCCAACGACGGCGTGTCCAAAATGCAGAAATTGCAGATGTGCACGCAGGAGGGTGCAAACGTCAATGTCGTTGCCGTCAAGGGCAACTTCGACGACTGCCAGACGGCGGTTAAAAACATATTCAATTCGGTAGAATGTGCGGCGGAGCTCAAAAAGCGCAACTATCTTCTCTCCTCGGCAAACTCTATAAACTTCGGCAGGCTTGCTCCCCAGATAGCTTACTATTTCTCGTCCTATCTCGACCTCGTTTCCTGCGGTCAGATAGAAATGGGAACGCCCATAGATTTCTGCGTGCCCACGGGCAACTTCGGCAATATTCTCGCCGCATACTACGCAAAGCAAATGGGACTTCCCGTCCGCAGACTGCACTGCGCTTCCAACATGAACAACGTGCTCACCGACTTCCTTGCAAAGGGCGAGTACGACGCAAGGCGCGAATTCTACAAGACGACTTCGCCATCTATGGATATTCTCATTTCCTCCAACCTCGAAAGATTGTTGTTTGAAATTTCGGGCAGGAACGCGGCTCTGACAGCTTCGAGAATGGAACAGCTCAAGACGGGCAAGTTCTATTCGATAACCCCCGAAGAACAGGAAAAAATCAACCAGACTTTCGACGGCGGCTATGCAAACGAAGAGGAAGTGGTGGAAACCATTTACGACGTGTTCTGCGACACGGGCTACACCATGGATACCCACACGGGTTGCGCCATGAAGGTGGCTGTCGATTGGTTCGAAAAGAACAAAAAGGATACTACAAATATGGTAGTCGTATCTACGGCAAGCCCCTACAAATTCCCGCAGGACGTGCTTTATGCCGTTACGGGCAACGACGTAAGGGACAGCTTCAAGGGCATAAAGAGGCTTCACGCCGCTACGGCTATGGCTGTGCCCAAGTCGCTCGCAACGCTGCGCGACAAGACCGTTCGCTTCAATGTCGTCGTCAGCCCCGACAAGATGTTCGACGAAGTATTAAGGTTCGTTTCGGAAAAATAATGTGCCAATCTTTGCGCATTGACTTGCTTTTAATAAGCTAAAAAATTTATAATAAACGCCCGCCGCGTTCGCGGCGGGCGCATTATATATGCGTGCGAATTGAGCATAAAACTTTTTTTAAACATAATAAATGCCCGCCGCGTTCGCGGCGGG
>CAJLKN010000026.1 GCA_905207235.1 uncultured Eubacteriales bacterium | reverse complement strand
AAAAGGTCTGATAAGACGCTTTATTCCTTATTACAGACCGCACTTAAAACTTTTTATAGCGGACATAATCTGCGCCACGCTCATTTCGGTGTTCAACCTTATATACCCCTATGTTACGGGCGAAATAATAAACAACTTTGTGCCCAACAAACTGCTCGTATGGCTGATTGTAAGCGCGCTCGCACTCATGGTTTTTTACATAATAAAAGCGGGGCTTAATTACTTTTTGCAGTACTGGGGACACGTTGTGGGTCTGCGCATACAAAAGACGCTGCGAAGCGAGCTTTTCAACCACCTCGAAGCCATGCCCCTTTCTTATTTCGACGAGAATAAGACGGGCGTAATAATGAGCAGGCTTACAAACGACCTTTTTGAAATTTCGGAGCTGGCTCACCACGGACCCGAGGACGTGCTTTTATCGATAGTAACTTTAATAGGCGCGCTCGCAGTGATGTTTACTTACAACGTTTACCTCACCTTAATTATTCTCGCGCTCGTGCCGCTGATTATTATTTATACCTGCATAATGCGCAAAAAATTCATCGACGTTTACGACGAGATGCGCGTGGTGCAGGGCGAAATAAACAGCGACGTCGAAAGCGCGGTTTCGGGCATAAGGGTTGCGAGGGCGTATGTAGCCGAAGACCACGAGAGGGTTAAATTCGAACACGGCAACCAGGCGTTCGCCGACTGCAAAGCAAAGCAATACAAAGTTATGGGGCAGTACTACTCCTCCATGCGCTTTTTGCTCGACTTTATGTATTTTGCCGTAATCCTCGCGGGCGGACTGTTTTTCTACTACGACCTTATAGACGCGGGCGAATTCACGGCTTTCGTGCTGTACGTTTCGACTTTCAGCAACCCGATATGGACGCTCACGACTATATACGAGCAGATACAGCAGGGACTTACGGGCTTCAACAGGTTCTGCGACATAATGGACAGACCCACCGAACCCGAAAGTCCTAACGCAATCGACTGCGGAAGGCTCAGGGGCAACATTGTCTTTGACAAAGTAAGTTTCAGCTATAAGAACGAGGAAAATTCGCCCAAGGTAATTTCCGACTTTTCGTGCAATATTACCGCGGGCAAGACGATTGCCCTCGTCGGACCTTCGGGCGGAGGCAAGACGACGCTCTGCCACCTCATACCGAGGTTTTACGAAATAGACGAAGGCAGCATTTCGATTGACGGAAAAGACATACGCGACGTTACGAGAAAGTCGCTGCGCAGCAACATAGGCATAGTTCAGCAGGACGTATTCCTCTTCAACGGCAGCATAAGGGAAAATATCGCCTACGGCAATTTCGACGCCACCGAAGAGCAGATTATCGAGGCGGCGAAGCGCGCAAACATTCACGACTACGTAATGAGCCTGCCCGAAGGCTACGACACAAACGTCGGCGAGCGCGGCATTAAACTTTCGGGCGGACAGAAACAGCGCATTTCGATTGCGAGGGCTTTTTTAAAAAATCCCCCCATCCTCATCCTCGACGAAGCGACGAGCGCTCTCGACAACGCGACGGAAATGCTCATTCAGGACGCGCTCAACTCCCTTTCGCAGGGCAGAACGACTATCGTCGTCGCGCACAGACTTTCAACCGTAAAGAACGCCGACGAAATTATCGTTGTAACCCCCGGAGGAATTGCCGAGCGCGGCACGCACGAAGAGCTTATCGCCCTCGGCGGAATTTACAAGGAACTTTACAACTATCAGTTCAAAAATCTTTAAAATGCAATAAACAAACAGCCGTGCGCGGAACGCGCACGGCTGTTTTTAATATTTTTAATTTTAATGTTTGTTGCAGAATGCGAGCATGGAAAGGTGCATCGAGTACAGGTCTGCCTTGGAAATAATTTCGTAAGGCGCGTGCATGGAGAGCACGGGAACGCCCATATCGAGGGTATCTATGCCGAGGTTGGCGATGAACTTTGCCACCGTGCCGCCTCCGCCGATATCAATCCTGCCGAGTTCGCCAGTCTGATAGATGACGTTGTTGTCTTCGAGAGCGTCGCGGACATAGCCGACCATCTCTGCGCTGGCGTCGTTCGTGGACGCCTTGCCGCGGGCGCCGTGGTATTTGGTAACCGAAGCTCCGCACGAGATGTAAGACGAGTTTCTCTTTTCATAAACCGAGGCATATTCGGGGTCGAATGCCGCGCAAACGTCGGCGGATATGCACTTTGAATTGTACCTTACGCGGATGGGGTCTGCGCCGAGCTGTGCGGAGAGGCTGTCTATAAGGTCGAGTATTACCCTCGACTGCATGCCCGTTACGCCGTCGCTGCCCGTCTCCTCCTTATCGGCGAATATCGCCATAATCGTATCCTTTCCGTCGCTTTCGAAAAGGGCGGTCATTTCGGGATATGCGCACACCTTGTCGTCGTGTCCGTAAGCGGATATGAACGCTCTGTCGAAGCCGACGTCGCGGGGTTTGCCTGCGGGAACGAAGCAAAGCTCGGAGGACTGGAAGTCGATTTCGGTTATGCCGTACTTTGCATTGAGAAGTTTTAAAACTGCGGCTTTGACGCCCTCTTTCTCCTCGTCTCCGTCGGGAATTGCGCCGACTATCGCATTGAGGCTTTCACCCGAAATAGCCTTGGCAATCGTCTTTTCATTCTGCTCCTGCGAAAGGTGAGGCAGAAGGTCGGTGATGTAGAATACGGGGTCGTTTTCGTCTTCGCCGACGGTAATGTGAATTCTCTTTCCGCCCCTTAAAACGACTACGCCTTCGAGCGCGAGGGAAATCGTGGGCCACTGGTATTTCTTAATTCCGCCGTAGTAGTGCGTCTTGAAGAATGCCATGCCCGCTTCCTCGTATAAGGGATTGGGTTTTAAATCGAGGCGGGGGCTGTCGACGTGCGCAGCCATTATCTTTATTCCGCATTTTTCGATGTCGTTCGTGCCGACCTTTATTATAAATATGTTTTTGTCGCGGTTGATAAAGAAAAGTTTATCGCCGGGCTTAATCTTGTCGCCGAAAGAATAAGGCTTGTATCCGCGCTCGCGGCAGAGCTGTGCGGCAGTAGCGCACGCGCCCCTTTCGGTCTTTGATGTAAATAAAAACTTCTTGTATCCCTCGGCGTAGTCGAAAATGCTCTTTTTCTGCTCTTCGTCCGCTTCTTTGAATACATTTTTTCTGGTATATTCGTATTGCATAATGTTTTCTCCTTTCGGAGTGTTATTATATATCGCCCGCGGCGTTTTGTCAATAGCGCTGTATCCGCTTAACCGATATTTTTTTATTTAAAATTTTAAGTATTTTCGCTCTTTTTTATTTACTATTCTCATGTTTTATTATATAATTATGTGCGTATGAGGAAACACCGCAGCATAACCAAGCGCATAGCCGCGGACGCGCTTTTCACCGCGCTCGGGCTTATTACTTTTCTTATAGAAAATCTCTTTCCGCCCCTCTTCATACCGGGAGCGAAAATGGGACTTTCAAATATATTTTCGCTGGCGGCGCTCATACTTTACGGCCCGATAGACGCCTTTGCCGTAGTTGCCGCGCGCACCCTTTTGGGTTCGGTATTTGCGGGCAACGTTTCGGCGCTTATCTATTCGTTTACGGGCGGCATAACCGCAATGGCGGTCTCTTCGCTGCTCGTATGCCTCGTCTATCCGCACATTTCCGTTATGGCGGTGAGCGTAGTCGCGGCAGTTTCGCACAACATAATGCAGAACATTATGTTTGTCGCAATTTCGCAGACGGCGATAGTTTTCAGCTACATGCCCTATCTCGCTCTTTTGGGACTTCTTTCGGGCGCAATAGTCGGCGCGGTAGTTATGATTATTTTCAAACGCGTGCCCGTCAGCGTTTACGCGCGGGCGCTCGGCGAATATTCCTCTGCGAAAAAACATGACCCCTCGGACGAACCCGACGGACAGCAAAATTTGTAAAAGGCGCAAACGGACGCATATCAAAGTGCGTTTGCGACAATTTATAATCACGACACTTTCGTGAAAAAAACCAAAACTATCGGAGGTTAATTTTGAAAGCTGTTAAAGGTAAAATCTTCTTTGGCGGCCTGCACGTGCGCGACGAAAAGCAACTTGCGTGCGACAAGCCGACGGAAGTGCTTCCTTCCCCTTCTCAGGTTACCATCTCCACTCATCAGTCGGCAGGCAAACCCGCCGTCGTATGCGTGGAAAAGGGACAGAAGGTCAAGGAAGGCCAACTCATTGCATCGGCGGACGGTGAAATTTCTTCCAACGTGTTTGCAAGCATATCGGGCGAAGTCAAAGACATCGTCGAAATGCCCTCTGCATGCGGCGTTAAGGAAACTTATATAATTATCGCCGCCGACGGAAGCTCGGACAAGCAGTACCTGCCCCCTATCGCGGGCACGGACGATGCGCAGGCAATCGCGGAGCGCATCAAAGAAGCGGGCATAGTAGGTCTCGGCGGAGCGGGCTTCCCCACCGCCGTTAAGGTTACGTCTGACAAAAAGGTTGACACGTTCATACTCAACGGAGCCGAATGCGAGCCCTACCTCACCTGCGACCACAGGCTGATGATTGAGCACACGGACGAAATCGTAAAAGGCGCGAGATACATCGCAAAGGCGCTCGGCGGAGCACAGATTGTCATAGGCATAGAGACAAACAAGCCCGACTGCATAGCCGCTTTCGAAAAATATGACGACGTCAAAGTCGTTAAACTCGCAAAGCACTATCCTGCCGGAAGCGAAAAGCACCTCATCTACTCCGCAACGGGCAGAAAAGTGAGAATTGGTAAACTTCCCGCAGACGCAGGCGTAGTCGTTAACAACGTAGCCACGGCTTATGCGGTTTACGAAGCCGTTGAACTCGGCAAGCCACTCTATGAAAGAGAGCTTACCGTTTCGGGCAGAGCCGTCAAAGAGCCCAAAAACCTTTGGGTTAAAGTGGGCACAAACGTAAAAGACATAGTCGATTACTGCGGCGGAGAAGCATGCGAGCCCAAGAAAGTAATTGCCGGCGGTCCCATGTCGGGCGTTGCTCTTGCTGACTATAATTCCTATGTCTGCAAGACCACGGGCGGCATTCTTCTGATGACCGAAAAGGAAGCAGACTGCATGCGTCCCACGCCCTGCCTCAACTGCGGCAAGTGCGCAGACGTATGCCCCATGCATCTCATGCCCATGCAGACGGCGTTCTACTCCTCTTCGGGAGATTTCAAGACGGCCGCAAAACTCGGCAACACAATGTGCTGCATTGAGTGCGGCGCTTGCGAATATATCTGCCCCGCGAAGAGACCGCTCATTCAGGCGATAAGAAAGACCAAAGCCGCCGTACGCGCGGGCAAGGCTTAAGGAGGAAAAAAGCATGAACAACAGCATAGTTATTTCCACCCCTCCCCACGTAAAGTCGCGCCGCACGACCAAAGGCATAATGCTCGACGTCGTAATCGCGCTTCTTCCCGCGGCGATTGCAGGCATAGTATTTTTCGGCTGGCAGGCGCTCGTTATCGAGATCGTCTCCGTGGCTTCCGCCGTCATAGCCGAATTCGTATATTATTTTATATATTCAGGCGGATTTAAAAACAAGTGCAAAAACGCACTCGGCGTATGCAAAAACTGGGTTTCGCAGTTTGACTTCACCTCGATAGTGACAGGTCTCATACTCGCCCTCATCGTTCCTTCGACCATCAACTGGTACGAAGTTTTAATCGGAGCGGTATTTGCGATTGTCATCGTAAAGATGCTCTTCGGCGGAACGGGCAGAAACCTCGTCAACCCCGCGGCGGCAGGCCGAGTTATGATGTTTTTGAGTTTTGCCCTCACGACTTACATCGCGGCAAACATAGAACCCCTCAGTCTTGACAGCCAGCTCTTCACTGGCGCAACCCACCTTTCGGGCTTCCTCCTTCAGGGTCAGACGGGCGCTAAGATGGATTGGCTCGACCTCTTCCTCGGCACAGGCGTCGCAGGTTGCATAGGCGAAACGTGCAAACTCGCTCTCATCATAGGCTATGTTTACCTCGTCGTGAGAAAGGTAATCAAATGGTGGCAGCCCCTCCTCTATATAGTGCTTTCGGCATTCCTTTCGGTTTGCCTTGCAGCTACCGCAGAGGGCGCAACCTTTGACATCTCGCTCATAATGGACTACGCTCTTTCGGGCGGTCTCATGTTCGGCGCAATTTTCATGGCGACTGACTACGTTACTTCGCCCAAGGGCATCTATGGTCAAATCGTTTACTACGTTGCGCTTGCAGTTTTAACCTCACTCCTCCGTTTCTATACAAAAATCGAAGTCGTATCCTTCGTAATACTTCTGATGAACCTCGTCGTTCCTCTCATCGACACGTATATCGTAAGAAAGCCCTTCGGCTACAAGAGAGAAAAAAAGCAGAAGGAGGACAAATAAATGACGGCTAAAGAATTTTTTAAGAGCACTGCATTCAAGTGCATTTGCGTGCTTTTGTGCATAGTACTCATCTGCGGCATACTCCTTACGATATGCAACGCGCTGTTCTTTGTCAGCGACGATGAACGTACGGCGAGAGCGGTTGCAAAGGTATTCCCCGGAGAAGAAGTATCCTATATTCAGGACGATGTGAATGAAAGATATTCCGACACTACGGGATATACAATAAATCAGGCATTCACAATGACTGGTGCGCACGAAGGACAATACCTTATTGAAGTGGTAGGCAAAGGCGGTTACAAGAGCGGCACTGTTACATGCTGGATACTTGCAGACGCCGTAAGCGGCACTGTCGCAAACCCCGGCTCGTTTACCGGCATAGACAAGGTTGTTATCACCGATAACAATAAACAGTCTTTCATTGGCAACATAGGCAGCGGTGATATTCAGTCTGTCATTAACAAGCAGGACGGCGACAACTTTTCGTCATACAACACAGACGGCATAAAGACAGGCGCTACATTCACTCTCGGTGCAATCACATCGGCAATGAACGGAGCTAAATCTTATATCGAAAGCGTATATTGCGGCTTGGCTAACCCCTACGAAGAATGGATTGCCGGCACAATGATTGACCGCACTACCACCTATACCGTTTCCGGAGACGTTGTAACTTACAACATCAAGACTTCGGCAAATTCGCCCGCAAATCCTTTCAGCATTACTATTACAGTAGGCGCCGATAAGAAGATCAGCGCATTCCAGATTACGGCCGACGGCTCGACCAGCTCAGATTATTCAAGCAAGATTTACACAGGTTTCGTCGGCAAGGATGCTGCATTCTTTGCTTCGATAATAGGTGAAAACGGCGAAATAATCAAAAATGATAACTACGCTGCAAACGGAATAAACACCGGTGCAACGAGGTCAAACTACCTTTGCCTTAGCGCGGCATTGTTTGCGACGGCAAACTATGACACTGCTGTCGCCGAAGGAGGTGCAAATAATGAATAAGTATAAGAAAATAACTTTGGACGGCATAATTTTCTCTAACCCGACCTTTATGCTCGTTCTGGGTACCTGCCCTACTTTAGGTCTAATCTCCTCGGCGCTCTCCGCACTCGAAATGGGACTGACAGTTATTGTCATTCTTACGCTGAGCAACATAATAATCTCAGCATTAAGAAACGTTATTCCTAATGAAGTACGCATACCCTGCTACATTGTTGTAATAGCAACATTGGTTACCCTTATAAGAATGATACTCGACAAGTTCATTCCCTCAGTATATGAGGCTCTCGGCAACCTGCTTGCTCTTATAGTAGTTAACTGCATAATCCTCGGCAGAGCCGAAGCCTTTGCAAACAAGCATACGGTTGCAGAAAGTGCTGTCGATGGTCTTGCAAACGGCATAGGTTTTACCATGGCGCTGACGATAATGGGCATTATCTGCGAATTTATCGGCAAAGGCAGTTTGTTTGGCGTACAGGTTATGGATTTCAGCATCGGACTGTTTTCATCATCGGCAGGCTCGTTCATCGTTTACGGACTTTCGATATGCGCATTCACTGCCATCATTGACACGTTTGAACGCGCTAAGCGCGTAAAGAGCAACAGAATTGCTCGCGAAAATCTTTTAGGTAACAACCAAATAACCGCTGACGCGGCTGAGGAGGGCAAAGCATAATGGCTACTTTTATTGCAATGGTTCTGGCAGCCGTACTGACCAATAACTTTATAACTGAACAGAAACTAGGCATATGCCCCTTCCTCGGGGTTTCCAAAAAGACGTCTTCCGCACTCGGCATGGGCGTAGCCGTTACAGTGGTAATGACTATCGCTGCCGCTGTAACATGGCCCATATATGAATACGTTATGGTGCCCTTGAACTTTGCGTTCCTTGAAATTATAGTTTTCATATTTATCATCGCTTCGCTCGTTCAGATGCTCGAAAAAATAATCCAGAAAACTTCGCCTTCGCTCTATAACGCAATGGGCGTGTACCTTCCCCTCATCACCACCAACTGCGCAGTACTCGGCGTGTGCGAACTCGTTATAGATAAAACTGCGATGCTGGAATTTTTGGGCGGCGCGACAGTAAACTTCGGCTGGGCTGTGCTGTACTCATTATTCTCAGGATTGGGCTTCACACTCATAATGGTTATAATGAGCGGACTGAGAGAAAAACTCAACCATGTTAAAACTGCAAAATACCTCAACGGCTTCCCCATATCTATGGTTACGGCATCATTCATATGTATGGCTTTCACGGTATTCAGCTACATTCAGTAAGGAGGTTTGGTATATATGAATAATTTACTGGCTGGACTCGGACAAGTAACCTCCGAAACCTGGAAAACTTTGGGCATTGTCGTCGGCATTCTGTTAGGCATTGCACTTGTAATTGTTATCGCAATTTTAGTTGTCGGTAAACTTTTCAAAGTCAATATGGACGAGAAAGTTACCAAGATACTCGAAAACCTCGCAGGAGCAAACTGCGGCGGCTGCGGTTGCAGCGGTTGCGCGGGCTTTGCTGCAAAGCTCGCAAGCGGCAGCGCAGACCTTTCCGCCTGCCACGTTACCTCGCCCGAAAAGAAAGCTGAAATAGCCGCCCTTTTAGGCGTAGAGCTCAAGGAAGAAGAACCCGAAGTAGCTATTGTAAAGTGCAACGGCGGCGCCGAAAATGCCGTAAACGCATTCGAATACAAGGGCAACCCCACCTGCGCCGCATGCGCCTCCCTTCTCGGCGGCAACAAGGTATGCAAGGACGCATGCCTCGGTTGCGGCGACTGCGCGGCTGTATGCCCCGAAGGAGCTATTACAGTTACCGGAAAACTTGCAAAGGTTGACCCCGACAAGTGCATTAACTGCGGTGCCTGCATTCAGGCTTGCCCCAAGCACATAATTGAAAGAATACCCGTAAAAGCTCCCGTTTACGTCGCTTGCTCTTCCCACTGCAAGGCGAAGGAAGTTATGGCGGGTTGCAAGGTTGGTTGCATAGGCTGCGGAATGTGCGCACGCAAGTGCCCTCATGGCGCAATCACTATGGTAAACAATCTTCCCGTATTCGATTACAGCAAGTGCACAGGTTGCAAGACCTGCGTTGCAGTCTGCCCCAGACATATCATTCTTGAAAGATAAAAACCAAATAATTTACGCGCCCCGCAAAATTGCGGGGCGCGTTTTTTGTTTTGAAATATTACAAAAAGTTGATTTGAAATATTAGCGGCAGTTAGCTAAAATATTACAGAAAGCATGCATACATTGTACAAAAATGCGCCCCAAACGGCGCATTGTCAGCGTGCGGTGAATTAAATAAGCCGCTATAAATTGTATCATTTAGTATTTGCTTGCAAGGTATAAAATATTGCATAAAAAACGCGCGCTGCGGCGATGCCGCAGC
>CAJLKN010000025.1 GCA_905207235.1 uncultured Eubacteriales bacterium | reverse complement strand
GACCCTTAGAGAAAAACTGATCGTATTAAGAGATAAAGCTGGAATCTCACAAATGACGCTGGCTCATCAGCTCGGTGTGTCCAGGCAGGCGGTTTCTCGCTGGGAAAGAGGGGACGCAACGCCATCAATGGACAAGCTGAAGGCGCTGGCGAAGATCTACGGCGTATCGTTGGATTGGCTGTGCAGTGATGCTTCCGATGCTGGCGCGTTGGTACAGGAAAAGAACCTAGACGAGCGCGATCCAGTATGCAACAGCGAGTTACCTACAGAAGATAAGCCTAAAAAACGCAAAAAATGGGCGATTATCATCGGGGTAATTATAGTGGGTGTGCTTCTTTCTGCTTATGTTGTATTGAGTAAAAAAGCAGGATCGTTTTTGAGTACGGCAAAACAAATAGATGATTTAGAAGAAGAGAATGTAGAGAACGCACCAGAAAGTGGTTTTGAATTTGACTGGCAGGGGGAATGAATGATGAAATTAAGAAGAACGTTGTGTTTTGTAGTGGCGATTTCCATTGTTTTTGGCTGTGTTGGAATGGTGGCGGCGGAAGATGTGCCGAAGGTTGCTGCTGTGGAACGAGCAACCGGGAGCTTTAAGACTACGGTAAAGCCAGGGGTGATTGCGAAGCGGACGACGAAGCTTCCTTTGGAGGCGGGCGAAGAAGTAACAATTAAGGCAACGTATTCACCGTATTCGGTGAGCGTAGATGTTGGCTTAATTGATTCGGATGGAATTTTTCATTTCATAACTGTCAGTGACGGGATTATTGACGAAAAAATTGCTGTTACAGAGAGAGGTAACTATACTTTTGCCATTAGGAATAATGGTAGCGTAGATATTGAAGTTTCTGGGTATGTGAACTACTAAACTATTATAACGATATCTTAAAAGCGGCCGCTTTTTTAGATATAGGAACCTGTTGAACAGACCGTTTATTTTGCCAAATAATACAAAAGAGAAAGGATGTAACCGATGAAAATTAAGAAAAGATCGATTGTAACGTTTCTCCTACTGGTTGCAATGGTAGCGACCATGTGCGTTGGCTATGTAAGTGCGCATGGTATGGAAGAAGTTGCCGCAACATCCGATGACTTGTACCACAAATTTTGGCTTATGTGTCCTGCTGGGGGAACCACTGATCTTGCTACAGAGCGTAAAAAAGAGATTGACACAAGCTATGCGTATTATGATCTGAAACCGGTGACAAACACCACTGGCTTGTCCTTCTATGTTAATGTAAGATCTCAAAACGGAGCGACAATTGTTGGGTATGCAGAAGAACGGACTGGGGAAGGTGCGTTCTTTGTGAATTACCGACCTGGATACGGCATTTTAAATGAATACTATCGTCCATCTGCACAGACGGACAACGATGCTACAAAACCTGTTTACATTGAGGGAAAGTGGCGCCCGTAAAAAGTGATATCAGGGAGGAGAGCAATCTCCTCCCTGATATGTTAGTGTAACAATGGACGGACGTATAAGACGAGGTATTTACATGAAACGAAAGGTTATTTTTACGTGTACATTGTGCTTCCTTCTGTGCGTGTGTGGTTGTACGCCAAGAACCGCAGGCGAGATACGGCGCACAGATGAAGAAAGTCAAGCGGATGCAAATGCAGCAGGTGTTGTGCAGGGGGATTCCCTCAAAACACCTGTAGAAAATGAAGCTACAGAGTGGCCAACTGCGGAGGAAATCAGAACGACCATTGCAGCAGAACAGACGGAGGTCTATTGGCTTGCGAATGCAATTCAGATTCCTGAGCAGATGAACTGCTATACCGTTGATGCATTGGATATGGAAATGTTTTGGGACACCCTGAAAGAAAAACTGCAAAATGGCAAAGGTGCGATAGAGAGCGGCACATTGTCGATTTTTAATGGGGCGGAACAGATACAACCCGTTTTAGAAGAACTGAGCAGGGTAACCGGCACGGCATTTGTCGAGGTGAGTGTAGCGGAAGAAGATACAACAATTCAGTGCAGCTATGCGCAAGCTGTAGATGGCATTGTTTTGGATACAGAGGGATATACGCCGGGTGGAGGCTCAGAGGTGATTCCTGGTACACGAGTTGACGTGTACCAAGATGGACGTGTTTCTATCCAAAATCCATTGCGCGTGGGGCAGAAGACCCGGACATTGAGCAAAGCTGATTTAATGGATATAGAAGAGGTTCAAGATCTTTGTAGAATTTACTATGAAAACTGTGGACTGCCTTGCGTTACGGTTGTGACGGGGGGCGGACTGGTCTATTATAGCTCTGATGGGGAGCTGCGTCCGGCATGGAGTTTGGAAGAAACTTGGTATCCGTCGGAGAATGGGCATATTACAAGTCAGATGCTAGATGGACAAACAGGAGAATATCTGCGTCAGTAGGAGGCCATATGCTTCGCTATCAATTAAAAAACACGATCTATACGCCTGCTATGGCTGCTGCTATACTTGTTCAGTGCTTCTTTATGATGGTAGGACTATATCCAAAGGCGAACGCTGATATGGTATATAATTTGCAGCAATCAATGACACTGGGCTATGGATGGTTGTTTATCTCAGTCACATCAGTTGTGCCGCTTTGCTTTTTCCTTCACTTCGGTGGCAGACGGCAGGAGATTTATATGGCTGTTTCCCGCAGCACTTACCGTACCTATGTAAGAGCATCTGCACTGAACGCGGTTCTTTCTGGTATGGCGGTAGCCGTTGGCGCTTGCCTGCTTTTTACAATCATCTGCGGTATATGGAGTAGTGATATGACACCTTTCTTTGGAGTGGGGATGGGCGCACAGGAGGACGGTGTATGGGGATGGCTGACAAAACATCCAGAGCTGCGCTACGCTGCAATGTGCGGTATCTATATGATCCAAGGTGGACTGTGGCCGATGGTGTCGCTGAGCTGCTTTGGATTTACAGAAAATACATATATGTCTGTGGCTATTCCATTTACACTGCGAACAATTCTAAACTATTTAGCACAAATGCTGGAATTGACAATGCTTTCCCCTGTCATGACGCGGCTGATTTCTACATCTGCCGCGCAGCTGCCATGGGGCGGATTTATATATTTGCTTGGGTATGTGGTTCTGGTGTGGTGTGTGTGTATTGGAAGCTGGGTACTCCGACTTCGTAGGGAGGTGCGCGGTGGGTAGAGCTGTATTCAATGGATTCAGGAAACTGCTGTGTTCTTCAAAATTGTATATTACAGCGGTGATCCTGTTTTCGTGCATTTACACGGGCTTTGGCGGAATCAATGGATATCTGATGCGACAGGGACAAACAGTTCAGGCGGGAGAATTGTTTGTTTTTGGAATGGATAGCTGGATTCCTCAACTGATTATAACAGTGGCGTTCCTGATTTTGGTTAACGATATCCCATTTGGGAAGAGCGGCGCACAACTGCAACTTATCCGCAGCAGCCGAAGTCGCTGGCTATTGGGACAAACCCTGTCTGGCTTTTCTACAGCAGCCGTGTATCTGATATTGGTGGAACTGTTGTTTGTAGTAACCACTGTTCGAAATCTATCTTTTTCCGACGAGTGGAGCCAGCCGGTGATTCTGGCTGCTCGTCTTGGGAAATGTACAGCTATTGGGATTGAGACAGCTGTTCGATTTCCTATGAGTGTATTAATGAATAAATCGGCGTGGGCAGTTTTTGGTGTAGCATGGCTGTATGCGTGGCTCTTATATGGATTTTTCTGCTTGATTTTGATTGTAAGCAACTTGAAATTTCATACAAATGTCGGATATATGCTCGTAGTACTCTGTTTGATCTTTAAGCGATTTCTGGAGTATGTACCGGAAGTATCACTTTTGAAGTACATATCCCCTTGCGACGTGGCAAGTATTTCTGCACGACCGATAACTGCGGTAAATGTGATATACACTGTACTGTTTTTCTTAGTAGCAGATTGGATACTATGGCGTGCAGCCAGGCGCCAGATGGAGCAGGTGGACTTGTAGCAACAAAATGAGATCGGGGTAGATGTGAGCCATAATATCGGAGAAAAGGGAACGGTTATGATTGAAATTCAAAATTTGACTAAAGTCTTTCAAGAGCAGACAGTATTGCAAAACATCAATGCTACTTTTGATGCAGGTCTCATCCATGGAGTAATTGGAAAGAATGGAGCTGGAAAGACAGTTTTGCTTCGGTTATTGTGCGGCTTGATGCATCCTTCAAAGGGGCAAGTAATAGTGGATGGGAAGCAATTGGGAAAAGACGTAGACTTCGCACCAGATGCAGGTATCATCATTGAAACGCCGTGTTTTTTACCGTACCTTTCTGGATTTCAGAACCTCAAGGAATTAGCGTCTATTCGTAATATTATATCTAAAGAAGAAATTGCTGAGGCAATGGAGCAGGTAAAGCTTGATCCGGCCAGTCGAAAGCACGTTGGAAAGTATTCACTGGGGATGCGTCAGCGGCTTGGGATTGCTCAGGCCATCATGGAGCGTCCCAGATACCTCATTCTGGACGAGCCAATGAATGGGCTGGATACGCAGGGAATGGAGGACGTACGAGAGCTTTTACAGAAGCAGAAAGAGACAGGGGTTACGGTAATTCTTGCCTCTCACAGTATGGAAGATATTCGGATTCTGTGCGATACGGTGCATCGGATACAAGACGCATCTTTGATACCTTGTACTACAGAATTTTCGTGATGATACTTGAACGCAAGATGGCTGTGCTTTTTAACAAAAAGTACAGCCATCTTGCGTTTAGACCCTGTGACTGTAATTGGAACTATGCGGGGCACGCAATGGGGGAGAAATCCGCAAATGCACGGTGGTTACTCCACCCAATTTTCAACAACCAAGCCATGCACACGCTCGAACTCTCGGACGTTGTTTGTGACCAGGATCATATCTTCAGATCTGGCGTGCGCGGCAATCAGCATAGGCTGCTGCTTATTCGCCGAATGTACGTTGATAGAAGCAGCGACAATTTCAGCATAGTTGTATTTTTCGGCTGAAAAAGTACAACTATGCTGTTGCGCAGCCACGCATGATTTCTTCGTCTGTAATGGGAATTATGCGGGGCTGCGTGATGGGGAGGCGTCCGCAGACGCCTGGGGTTTACCCCGCACGGTGCTGCTGCGCCGGGGAACTCTGGGCATCTGGGATGCCTAATAACGGTTTACCCGTTTGCGCGAATGCGTGAACGGGTAAACCGTTATATCTGTATATACTCGGTTTATGTTGACTTTATCAGCATAGTATGGTAAGATGGGATTGAACAGAAAAGGATGGTAAATTAGAACTGGCTGGGAGGGAAAACAAATGACAATTAAGGACTATATGCGAAAGGTTGAATCAGCAAAAATGACGCCGAAAGATTCGGCTGGAGCCAGCTTCACCGATGCGATAATGGAGAACACTGAAATCTGGAGTAACGATGCCTGTGTGGGCTATTTTCTCCGGGCGGCACAGATCGTCGGTCTGGATCAGGCAGACACTAGAAAGGTCGTGGAAGCGTTCAATACGGCTTTTGATGGAACGTCCGTTGATGAGGCAGCGGATATTTACTGCAAATACTGAGCGGCGGGAAAGGCTCAGTGAATTTTACAGAAAACTCGTCTGGGCGAGTATAAATAGTAATTAGGCCTAGAGCGTCCCGGTAGCTGCCGGGGGTTTAGCAGTTTTTATTTTAGAGCCGCTAAAAAGGTATGATGCACCTTTGTGATGTGTGGGCTTGCCGTAGTAACCTTTGTGAATTGGAAAGCACATCATGGACCCTGCTGCGAGTAATCTTTGTGAAAGCACAGGTAAGCAGAACGCATCTGTTCTCCATCCACCTACTGAATGTTGCCAGTGTACTGTAGAAAGCACTGGAGAGCTGATCCATCGGAAAAGGATTCGACAGAACCTCAACTGCCGTAGACGCTAATAAATAGGCTGCACACATAAGCAAGAAAAAAGTGTAGAAGAGAAATCTTCAAAACAGTCACACATAAGACTTAAAAAAGTGTACTTTGCTGATCGTCGAGGTTTCTTCGGAAACTGACGTGAAGCGGCTTAGCTTGAACGATGATATAATGTAAATAATTGATATAATAGAAATAAAGTATATACGATATATAATTTATATATCGTAATGAAAAGGGGGCTACTATTTGGGGCGAAAAAACAAATCGTACTCGAAGGATCTGCACCAGCAGGCGTATGAAAAATTAACGTCTATGCTGGCACTGGGAGAAAGCAAGCGCGAGGCAGTCTTGAATGGGACAGCCGACGATAAGATCTTCTCGGTCAACACATACAAGACCTACTGGAAGCACATAAAGTACTTCTTGAAGTATGTCAAGGAAAAATACCCGGAATGTACGACGCTGAAGAAAGCAAAAAGGTATGTCAACGAGTGGCTGCAGGTGCGAGTTGACCAGGATCTATCGGCTTGGACGATTCAGGCCGAGGCAAAAGCCTTGGGGAAGTTGTATGGCATAAAGCCAGACGATGAAGACTACTTCAAGCCGCCGAAGCGGAACCGGTCAGAAATCAAACGGAGCCGGGGAGACGCCAAGCGGGATCGGCACTTCTCGGAAGCTAACAACGATGAGCTGATAAAATTCTGCCGGGGAACCGGACTGCGGCGCAGTGAGCTGGCAGATCTGAAGGGAACGGATCTGGTGACACGGGAACAGATCGAAGCACAGATCACGACACTTGAGAAAATTCCAGAGCAGCAGCGAACGCCGGGCGACACGAAGCGGCTTCAGATGCTGCAGGACACGCGAATGTTTGACGGTGAGTATTTCATCCATGTGCGGAACGGAAAAGGCGGCAGGGAGCGTGTAAGCCCCATTATAGGGAAGAATCAAACGCAGATCATTGACCGGATGAAGAACACGCCGCCCGATGAAAAGGTTTGGCAGTTCATTCACCAATGCGCGGACATTCACAGTTACCGCTCGGATTATGCAGTTGCCATCTACAAAGCTCATGCGAGAAAGATCAGCGAAATTCCATTTGACCGGGTGAATAAGGGGACCGGAAAAAGATATCAGAGCGACGTCTACACTTGCCGCAAGGATGAAGCGGGCAAGAAGCTGGACAAGGCTGCTATGCTGGTCTGCAGCAAGGCGCTGGGGCATAACAGAATTAGCGTGGTCGCGGACAACTATATCCGTGGCCTTTGATGGGAGGCGAGTGAGATATCGAGTATGTAAAAAAACAGTGGACGGGTGGGTATAAACCCGTGGACAGCCTGGACGACCAGGAGTGTTCCCATGTGATTCAAACAAAGCAGGAATATGAGACACTTCTTGATCAGCGCAATAGAGCCAAGCGCGAAAAAGAGGAAACAGAAAGAGCCGCTGCGCGGGAGATATCCAGAGTAAAACAGGAGGCGGCACACGAGGCCGACAGAGCCGCACAGAGGGTGCAAGCGCAGATAGACGACCTTCTACAGCAGGTGGAGCGGAAAACGGCTGAAATCGCCGACCAGCGCGCCCTCAATGCGAACCTTCTCAGGATTTCGCGGGAAAGAGCAAATGCGGATAGAGGGCTGCGGCCGAAAAAGATACATACAGGGTATGTTGTCGTGATGTCCTCCGAAAAAGAAATACGGTATAAAACCGGCAGGAATAAGCTGCTGACGGCAAAGGTATGGGAGACGGTACTTCAGAGTCCTTACTCGGTCGATTTTACAGAGAGCCAGGCAAGGCAGCTGATCGAGGAAGATCTTCTGGCCAGAAAAAATGGCCTGCTTGCCGACGTGGGTATTACGATGATTTGCAGCGGGAGCAGCTATGAGAATTTAATCGAAACGGAAAACTGGAAAGAAATCAAAGCAGCGCACAATACGCTATTCTCACGGCAGCTTCGGGCAAACTATAGAGTTGGCTATTGGGAATATATCATTCAGCACACAAAACCGATTGGAATCGTCCCCGCAGATATGCGGGCTGGAACGAAAAATGGATAGTAAAATAGCCTGTCCGGGTGGCTTGAAAGTGCGGACCGGACAGGCTATAATAACAGTTGAAAATAGGGAATAAACCTATTGATAATCTAAGCCCCCGTATAGGAGTTCTAGGGCTAGGGCAGAGCTGGGATTTTTATTGCGAAAATATAAAAATTTCTCTTTTTCGGAAGCAAGCAGGGGGCTGCAATTTGTAGCGATTTGTTGGGTGCTAGATCGGGGGGCGCAGCCCATCCGACAGCGCGGTAGGTTTTGTCCACGGTCTTTTCCAAGGTCGTCCATCAGGATTCTCCACGCCTTTATGGTGTGGGGAATCCTGTGGGCGTACCGGCAGGCGTAAGCCTGTGGGAAAGGCGGTGGGCAAAACCGGATGGTTTGGTGTCCCCGCCGCAGCGGATTTTTCTTTTTGCTTCTTTTTCTTTTGCTAGGAGGATTCTGTATGACACAGAATTATACTGAAGGCTATGAGTATTTGAGTTCTCAGTTTCCAGAGGTCAGCGGGTGTGATTTTTACCGGGAAATGTTCCCGAATAACGAGCGATCTGACGAGCAGCATATGGATTATTCTCACCCCAACGCAATTTATCTGTATCGGGAGCAAACGTCCGATGGTTTTAAGCGAATGCGTCGAAGAATCATGTTCTCCGATCAGTGGGAAAATGATTACATGGAATTTATCGAACAAAATCCGCTGACGTTGTGCAGCGGGCTGTCTTATCGTGGAAGATCCAATAAGCTGGAGCACGCGCAGCGGATGAACGCGATGATCTTCGATTTGGATGGTGTTGGCCTGAAGGAGCTGCGGAATCTATTTTTACGTTTTGGCGGTGATCCGACGCGGATCCGTCGCTTGCCGATGCCAACGTACATTGTGCTGTCCGGAACTGGCCTGCACGTTTGCTATTTTTTCCGAGAGCCAATAGATCTATACCCGAATATTAAAATCCAGCTGAAGAGCCTAAAGTATGATCTTACATTCCGGATGTGGGAGTATGGTGCGACGTCGCAAAATAAAGAGATTCAGTATCAGTCAATCAACCAGAGCTTCCGCATGGTCGGCAGCATCAATGAAAAGCATGGCAATCAGATTGTGGCGTTCCGGACCGGCGAGCCGGTGACACTGGAGTACTTGAATGCTTACGCAAAACCGGAAAATCGTGTAGACGTCAATAGACCATTTCGACCTTCCAAGATAACGAGAGCTGAAGCCAGAGAAGCGTACCCGGAGTGGTATGAACGTGTTATCGTCCGAGGTGAAAAGCATCCAAAGAAGTGGGATATTGCAGGAAAGGTTCATGGGGATGATCCCCATGCGCTTTATCACTGGTGGATGCGGCAGATCTTATCCATTCGAGGCGGGCATCGCTACTTTTTCCTGATGTGCATGGCGATCTATGCCTACAAATGCGACGTTTCAAAGGCGCAGCTTCGGAAGGATATGCAGACAGCGTTTGAAGATCTTCAGATGGTGCAGCACGAAAATGCGCTGACTGAGGATGATATCAAGAGCGCACTGGAGGCATATGACCGAGAATATTACAACTTTACGATTTCCGATATAGAGGCTTTGACGGACGTTCATATAGAGCGGAATAGAAGAAACGGGTTGACGCAGGAAAAGCATCTCTATTTGGCGCGAAGGCGTAAGGAAGATATGAAGGCGATTGGAATCCCAATGAAGGCTGCGGAAGGTCGGCCGTGCGGAAGCGGAACGGCGCAGGAAAAAGTCCTGGCGTGGCGCGAACAGCATCCGGACGGGCGAAAAGCTGATTGCCATAAAGAAACAGGGCTGGACCCGAAGACGATTCGAAAGTGGTGGGAAACAAAATAACGTATATACTTTGTGTAAAGTATATACGTTATATAAGATATTTACGATATATAGATTTATGGCAAGGTTGCTTGGTGATTGTTTTAGCAAAGGACGCTACTTTTTCGGTGTATCTGTGTCA
>CAJLKN010000024.1 GCA_905207235.1 uncultured Eubacteriales bacterium | reverse complement strand
AACCGCGGGCGCCCGAGTTTGCCATCATCCATATGGGGTTGAACTTATCGAGCGACTGTTTGAGCTGTTCGGTAACCGCATCGGTTGCGTCGTCCCACGCCTTTATTACGGCGTTGTAGCGCTCTTCCTCGCGAAGGAGACCTCTCTGGAACTTGCGCTCTATCTGAAGGACCTTCTTTTCGGTATCCTCGACGATAGCCTGCTTTGCAGCGGGAATGTGCATGTCGAATACCGAAGTGGTGATTGCGCCGACGGTGGAATACTTATAGCCGAGCGTCTTGATTTTGTCGAGGACGTCTGCCGCCTTGGGCGCGCCGCCCGTCTTGAAGCTGCGCTCGACGATTGCGCCGAGGTGCTTTTTGCCGACTGCCACGGCCGAGCCGAGGAATTCGTAGGAAATTTCGTATTTGAGATAGTCTTCGGGCTTCTCGCGCTTTACGAAGCCGAGGTCCTGAGGCATCTGGTTGTTGAATATAATTCTGCCGACGGTCGTCTTGACGATACCCTGTACCGTGGTGCCGTTGTAAGGCGACTTTTCGTCGTTTATGGTAACGGTGCGGCGGACGTAGATTTCATCCTGCATGTGGATGTGCTTGGTCTGGTACGCCATCATTACTTCGTCTTCGGAGATGTATGCGCCGGAGATATACTTTTCAGCGCCCTCGTCGCCTTCGGCACATTCGGTGTACCTGTCGCCCGTCCAGCGATAGAACTTGCCCTCTTCCCTGCGGATAATGGTGAGGTAGTATGCGCCGAGAACCATATCCTGCGAGGGCTGCATAACGGGTTTGCCGTCGGAAAGTTTTAATATATTGTTGGAGGAAAGCATCAAAAATCTTGCTTCCGCCTGAGCCTCTATCGAAAGAGGCACGTGCACTGCCATCTGGTCGCCGTCGAAGTCGGCGTTGAATGCCGTACATACGAGGGGGTGAATTTTAATTGCTCTGCCCTCGATGAGCACGGGTTCGAATGCCTGAATGGACAGACGGTGCAGCGTGGGCGCACGGTTCAGAAGAACGGGGTGTTCCTTTATTACTTCTTCGAGGACGTCCCATACGAAAGGTTTAGCCTTTTCGACGGTGCGCTTAGCGCTCTTTATGTTGTGGCACTGACCGCTCTCGACGAGCTTTTTCATTACGAAAGGCTTGAAGAGCTCGATTGCCATTTCCTTGGGCAGACCGCACTGATAGAGTTTGAGTTCGGGTCCGACGACGATAACCGAACGACCCGAGTAGTCGACACGCTTGCCGAGGAGGTTCTGACGGAAACGGCCCTGCTTGCCGCGGAGCATGCCGGAAAGGGATTTGAGTTCGCGGTTGGAAGGACCGGAGAGAGCTCTGCCGCGGCGACCGTTGTCGATGAGCGCATCGACAGCTTCCTGAAGCATGCGCTTTTCGTTCTTGACGATCATGTCGGGAGCGCCCAGCTCCATCATTCTCTTTAAGCGGTTGTTGCGGTTTATAACCCTGCGGTAGAGGTCGTTGAGGTCGGAAGATGCAAATCTGCCGCCGTCGAGCTGTACCATGGGGCGGAGTTCGGGGGGAAGAACGGGAAGAACGGTGAGTATCATCCATTCGGGACGCGTGCCGCTCTTTCTGAATGCTTCCAGAATTTCAATTCTCTTGACCGCCTTTACTCTCTTCTGGCTTGACTGGTTCTTTTCGATTATAGCCTTTGTCTCTTCGCATTCCTTTTCGATGTCGACCGCCATCAGAAGTTCGCGGATAGCCTCCGCGCCCATGCCGACTTTGAGCCCCGTCTTGGAGCTGTCGCCGTACTGTTCCTCTATCTCGCGCAGTTCCTTATCGTTGATGACCTGCTTGTATTCGAGGGTGGGCACCGTGCCGGGGTCGATTACGACGTATGCCGCAAAGTAGATGACCTGCTCGAGCGCCTTGGGCGACATATCGAGGACAAGACCTATTCTCGAAGGCACGCCGCGGAAATACCAGATGTGCGATACGGGAGCGGCGAGTTCGATATGCCCCATTCTCTCCCTTCTGACCTTTGCGCGGGTAACTTCTACGCCGCACTTTTCGCAGACAATGCCCTTATAACGTATTCTTTTATATTTGCCGCAATGGCATTCCCAGTCCTTCATCGGTCCGAAAATGCGCTCGCAGAAAAGTCCGTCCCTTTCGGGTTTCTGGGTTCTGTAATTTATGGTTTCGGGCTTGGTTACCTCGCCCTTGGAAAGTTCCCTTATTTTTTCAGGGGAAGCCACGCCGATTTTAATAGAACAAAAATCGTTTAATTCAAACATTCTTTCAACCTCCCTTATTTGTCGTCGCCCTTGTCGTCGTCCTTATCGTCGCTCTTTTCGTCATCGGTCTCATCGTCCGTGTCGAACAGAGTGTACTTATCGCCGAGGTCGTCATCGTCGCCGAAATCATCGACGTCTTCGTCCGAGAAGAGTTCCTTGGACGAGAAGTCGTCCTCGTCGTCAGTATCGAACAGCGAGAAGCCGCCGATTTCCTCGTCGTCGTCCGTGCCGACGTCGGAAGAAATATCGAATTCTTCGTCGGGTATCTGCTTTTCGTGCTCTTCGGCTTCGCGAACGCGGGCATTGGGAATAGCTTCGTCCTCGTCGTCGAGCTCGCGGATGATGAGTTCTTCGTTGTTTTCCGTAAGAACCTTGACGTCGAGCGCGAGGGACTGCAATTCTTTAAGGAGCACTTTGAATGCTTCGGGAATGCCGGGCTCGGAGATATTGTTGCCCTTAACTATGCTTTCGTAAGTCTTTACACGTCCGACGATATCGTCCGACTTTACGGTGAGGATTTCCTGCAAAATGTGAGCAGCGCCGTATGCTTCGAGCGCCCACACTTCCATTTCGCCGAAACGCTGTCCGCCGAACTGCGCCTTGCCGCCGAGAGGCTGCTGCGTAACGAGGCTGTAAGGACCGATCGAACGCGCGTGGATTTTATCATCGACGAGGTGGATGAGCTTAATCATATACTGAACGCCCACCGTTACCCTGTTTTCGAAAGGTTCGCCCGTGCGTCCGTCGTAAACCTGTATCTTGCCGTCAACCTTGCCTTCGGGATTGAGTATATTGTTTTCTTTGAAGAGCTGCTTTATATCGCTCTCGGTCGCGCCGTCGAATACGGGGGTTGCAATCTTCCAGCCGAGCTGTTTGCAGACCAGACCTAAATGCACTTCGAGCACCTGACCGATGTTCATTCGGGAAGGCACGCCGAGGGGGTTCAGAACTATCTGCAAAGGAGTGCCGTCTGCGAGGAAGGGCATATCCGCCTGAGGCAATACGCGCGAAATGACGCCCTTGTTGCCGTGGCGTCCCGCCATCTTGTCGCCGACCTGTATTTTACGTTTCTGTGCGATATATACGCGGACCAATTTGGAAACGCCGGGCGAAAGTTCGTCCTTGTTTTCCCTCGTGAACACCTTTACGTCCACTACTATGCCGCCTTCGCCGTGGGGAACTTTAAGGGAGGTATCCCTGACTTCCCTTGCCTTTTCGCCGAAGATTGCGCGAAGAAGCCTTTCTTCGGGAGTGAGCTCGGTTTCGCCCTTGGGCGTAACCTTGCCGACGAGTATGTCGCCGGGCTGAACTTCGGCGCCGATGCGGATTATGCCGTTTTCGTCGAGGTCTTTGAGTGCGTCTTCCGAAACATTGGGGATGTCGCGCGTGATTTCCTCTTCGCCGAGTTTTGTATCTCTCGCTTCGGTTTCGTGTTCTTCGATATGAATGGAAGTGAACACGTCGTCCTGAACGAGTTTTTCGGAAATGAGAATAGCGTCCTCATAGTTGTAGCCTTCCCATTCCATGTAACCTATGAGAATGTTTTTGCCGAGCGCGAGTTCGCCGTTGTTGGTAGCGGGGCCGTCGGCGATTATTTCGCCTTCCTCCACTCTGTCGCCCGTGTTGACGATGGGACGCTGGTTGAGGCAGGTGTTCTGGTTGGAACGCTCGAATTTTTTAAGTCTGTATTCGCTTACAAAGCCGTCGTCTTCCTTAATCTTTATAAGGTCGGAAGCACAGCCGATTACGGTGCCGGCTTTCTTTGCGCGGACGATTACGCCCGAGTCGCGAGCGATTGCCGCTTCGATGCCCGTTGCGACGATGGCGCTTTCCGTCTTCATGAGGGGAACTGCCTGACGCTGCATGTTCGAGCCCATCAGCGCACGGTTGGTATCGTCGTTTTCGAGGAAGGGAATGAGCGCGGTCGCAACCGATACGAGCTGCTTGGGCGATACGTCCATGTAGTCCATCTTGTCGGGAGGCAGCTGGGTGATCAGGTCGCGGTGGCGGCAACCTACGTGCCCGTTGACGAAGTGATTGTTTTCGTCGAGGGGTTCGTTGGCCTGAGCGACGATATATTTATCCTCTTCGTCCGCGGTGAGGTAGTCCACCTTGTCCGTAACGGTGGGAACGCCGTTTTCATCCTTAATAACCCTGCGGTAGGGCGACATGATGAAGCCGTATTCGTTGACCTTGGAGAAGGTTGCGAGCGAGGAGATAAGACCTATGTTCTGACCTTCGGGGGTCTCTATGGGGCACAATCTGCCGTAGTGCGAGTGGTGAACGTCGCGCACTTCGAAAGTAGCTCTGTCGCGGTTGAGACCGCCAGGACCGAGCGCGGAGAGCTTACGCTTGTGGGTAAGTTCTGCGGCGGGGTTGGTCTGGTCCATGAACTGCGAAAGCTGGGAAGAACCGAAGAATTCTCTTATGACTGCCGAAACGGGGCGCACATTGATAAGTCCCGAAGGGGTAACTTCCATCGCGTCCTGCGTTGCCATGCGCTCCTTTATGAGCTTTTCGAGACGGGATATGCCTATGCGGAGCTGGTTAGTGAGAAGCTCGCCCACCGAGCGCACGCGACGGTTTCCGAGGTGGTCGATGTTATCTATAGTGCCTATGCCGTACTGAAGGTCGATATTTGTGGAAATTGCGGCGACGATATCGTCCACCGTGATGTGCTTGTGATTGAGTTTTTCGACGACGGGCTTTATAGCCTTTCTTTCGTCGGCGTCGAGAACTTCCTTGTCGCTTTCAAGCAGAGCGTCGAACGCCTTGCAGGCTTCGACGAACTTTATTCTCTGTTCGCGGCGGCGCTCCCTGTTCTTCTTCTCCTCGGGCTTTTCGTCCTCGGTTTCCTCGACTTCGGTGCAGTAATAGATTGCGTTTATCTGATCGGCATACTTTTCTGCAACCTGCTCGCAGCTCAACGAGGCGCACTCTGCGGCGAGCGTCTTCATGAAGTTGAAGTTGGGGAGATATATTGTGGGAAGAAGCCCGAACATCTTGGGGTTCTTGTCCGAAACCGCCTTGAAGTTGACGGTGTTGTTTGCGATTATTTTGTGCTTGATGACGCCCTGCGAAGGGTCGTTGACATAGACGAATACTTCGTTTACGCCCGCATCCTGAATTTCGAAAGCCTTAGCCTCTTCGACAACGTCGCCGGCGTGAGCCATGACTTCGCCCGTCGAGGGATTGAACACGTCCTCTGCGAGCTTGCAGCCGGGGAGACGGTAAGCGAGGTTGAGCTTTTTGTTGAACTTGTATCTGCCAACCTTTACGACGTCGTATCTTCTGGGATCGAAGAAGAGATTATTGAGGTGCTGTTTTACCGAAGCCTCCGTGGGAACTTCGCCGGGGCGAAGACGGCGGTAAAGCTCGATAAGACCGTCGCTTTCGGACTTGGTGGTGTCCTTCGCGATTGTGTTTTCAATCATCTTATCGTCGGCGAAAAGGTTTAAAATTGCCCTGTCCGAACCGAAACCGAGGGCGCGCAGAAGGACGGTAGCGCAGATTTTACGCTTCCTGTCTACGTGTACCCACAGAACTCCCTGTGCGTCCTGCTCGAATTCGAGCCATGCGCCGCGGTTGGGAATGACGGTAGTGCCGAACATTTCCTTGCCCGTCTTGTCCACTTCCTTTGCGTTGTAAGCGCCGGGCGAACGGACGAGCTGCGATACTATTACGCGCTCCGCGCCGTTTATGATGAACGAGCCCGAATCGGTCATGAGGGGGAACTCGCCCATGAATACGGGCTGGTCGATGACTTCGTCCTTGACCTTGTTGACGAGCCTTACCGTAACGTGCATGGGGAGGGCGTAAGTTGCGTCCCTGTTGCGGCACTCCTTCTCGTCGTACTTGGGCTTATCGTCGAACCAGTGGTTGAGGAAATAAAGCTCATAGTGGTCGGAATAGTCGGTGATGGGCGAAAAATCTTCAAAGACCTCGTCTATGCCCTCGTTGATGAAGGTTGCATAGCTGGCTTTCTGAATTTCGACGAGGTCGGGGATATCGATTACCTCGTTGATTTTACCGAATTTGCGCCTTTCTGTTTTGCCATACTTGTGAATGGGTAAATTCATTAAAGTTTGGAACTCCTTTAAGTTTTTTCTATTTCACATTCCGGCGATTATGCGTATATATCTTTTCACCGCAAACAATCTGATGTTACCTGATTTGAAGCCGCTTTTTAAAGCGGGTAAAAAATTTTTTGCGCGCCTCTTGACAAACTGCGCACGATAATTTGTGCCGCCGCAGCTGGTATTTTTTAATGCAACGGCTTTACAAATTTAAAGATAAGGTATATAATCTATATATGCTTATGGGCGGGAAACGCCCTTTTTAAAGGCTCAATTTACCGTTTTTATTGCCAAAAAATGGGAAAAATGGGCAAAGTGAGCATTGTAATACAGTATAATATTATATTACCGCCTCAAAGCAATGTCAAGCGGTTTTGAAAGATAAGTTTATGCGCATTGATAAATTTTTGAAAGTATCGAGAATACTCAAAAGAAGAACGGTCGCCCAGGAGGCGTGTTCGGGCGGAAAAGTTGCCGTAAACGGCCGCGAAGCCAAGCCCTCGCACCAGATAAAGCCGGGCGACATAGTCGAAATTTCCTACACGACGGGCAAGCTGAAATTCCGCGTTCTGGACGTCAAAGAGACAGTAAAAAAAGATCAGGCGGGCGACCTGTACGAAATAATGGAGCAATGATGAAATTTTCCCTTCAATACAAAAAGGGCGACTTCCGTCCCCTCAATTTTGCCATGCTCGTCCTTTCGGGACTTATCAACGCGACGGGCGTAACCCTCTTTCTCGCCCCCGTAAACCTTTACGACAGCGGCATTTCGGGCACGTCTATGTTCATGGACGTGCTGGTCGCGCAGGTCCCGCTGTGGGCGTGGCTGATTATACTCAACTTCCCCATTTTCCTGTTCAGCCTCAGGCAGGGCGTGGCTTTCACCGTCTATTCGCTGTTCGCCATAGCCATGTATTCGGGCTTTTCGGCAATTTATCAGAACGTAATTCCACTGTTCGTTACAGACTTCTTTGCGCAGGGTTCGCCCGTTGCGGGAAGCGATTTATTGTTGTGCGGCATTTTCGGGGGACTTCTTTCGGGCATAGGCAGCGGACTTACCATACGCTACGGCGGCGCGCTCGACGGCATAGAGCAGCTCGCGGTGATATTTGCAAGGCGGCTCAATATGACCGTGGGCAACTTCGTAATGATTTTCAACGTCGCGCTCTATATAATAATAGGCATATATTTCCGCGCGTTCGAGTTGCCCCTCTACTCCATAATAACCTACTTCGTGGCGTCCAAAGCCGTGGACTTCATAGTTCAGGGTCTCGACCAGGCGAAGGGCGCGTTCATCATTCCCTCGGCGGGCAATTACGACGCGGTATCCTCCGCCCTCTCGCAGGAGTTCGGCAGGGGGCTTACGATAATTCCCGCGACGGGATATTATTCGGGCACGGACAAAAAGATTATATACTGCGTCATAAACCGCTTTCAGCTTGCGAGAATGCGCTCCGTGCTTGCGCGCTGCGACAAGCACGCGTTCGTTACGGTGATGGATATATCCGACGTATTCGGCACGAGCATCAAAAACAGCAACGCAGCGGACAGGCGCAAAGCGAAACAGCTCAGACAGGCTAAACTCAAAGCCGCAATGGAAGCCGCGGCGCAACAAATTCTGGAAGAAAAGGACGCGCAGAATACACAAGATGCAGATGAAAACTGAAATTATAATATGCGCGGCGGGAAAAGGCACTCGCGCGGAAATGGGCAGAAACAAACTGCTCGCACCGCTCTCGGGCGCCCCCGCCCTTTTTCATACGCTTTCGGCGTTCGACGGCTTCGGGCACATGATTGTTGCCTCTTCGCCCGAGGATATGTCCGAAATAACGGCAATTTGCGCCCCCTTCGACGCGGAAGTCGTTGAAGGCGGAGCTACGCGCACGGACAGCGTTAAAAACGCGCTTGCGCGCTGCACGGGCGATATTGTGTTAATTCACGACGGCGCGCGCCCCTTCGTTTCGCGCGAAATCATACAAGGCTGCATAGACAGCGTAAAAAAATACGGCTCGGGCATATGCGCCGCTCCCGTTACCGACACGATAGCCGTATCCAGCGACGGAAAGATAGCCGAAGTACCCGAAAGAGCTAGCCTTGCCGCCATTCAGACGCCGCAGGGATTTTATACGAAAGACATTGCAAGGGCATATCGCCTTGCGGAAGGCGACGGCAGAGTTTACACGGACGACAGTTCGGTCTATCGCGCATATATCGGCGCGCCCGCCCTCTGCGCAGGCAGCCCCGAAAACCGCAAACTTACCTATAAAAGCGATTTCGACAAGGCATATCCCCCGCTCAATGCGGCAAAAGGTCAGGCGATAGGTCTGGGCATCGACGTACATTCATTCGGCGCGGACGCAAAATTTGTTACCCTTTGCGGCGTACAAATCCCCTGCGAAAGCGGACTTATAGCTCACAGCGACGGCGACGTGCCCGCGCACGCCGCCATGGACGCGCTTCTTTCCGCCGCGGGGCTCAAAGACATAGGGCACTACTTCCCCGACACCGACCCCGCTTATTCGAGCGCGGACAGCATTAAACTGCTTGAAAAAACGGTAGAACTGATAAAAACCGCGGGCTTCAAACCCGTAAACCTCGCGATAACCATACGCGCGGAAAAGCCGAGACTGGCAAAGCACATAGATGACATGAAAGCCAACTTGTCCCGCGCGACGGGGCTGAGCGCCGAGCGCATAGGCGTATCCGCGGGCACGAGCGAAGGGCTGGGCTTTGTGGGAAGAGGTCTCGGCATTGAGGCGAGTGCTATCGCCCTTTTGGAGAAAATAAATGGCAAAGAGTAACACGATTTTTGTATGCGCGGAGTGCGGAGCGACCAGCCCGAGATGGCTGGGAAGGTGCCCCTCTTGCGGAAAATTCAATACCATGGCGGAAGAAACGGTAAAGCCCTCCGCCCCCTCTTCTTCCAAGCCTACATATTCGCAACCTCACGCAAAGAGGCTTTCGGACGTCAGATACGAAAAATACGAACGCACCAAAAGCGGCATTTCCGAATTCGACACGGTTTTGGGCGGCGGAATAGTTTCTGGCTCGCTCGTGCTTCTGGGCGGCGACCCCGGCATAGGCAAATCCACCCTTCTCACGCAGATTGCCGCGCACCTTTCAAAGGAGCACAGAGTGCTGTATTTTTCCGCCGAAGAGAGCTGCTCGCAGGTCAAAATGAGGGCGCAGAGGCTCAACCTTGAAAGCGGCGACTTTCTCATAATAAACGAAACGTGCATAGACAACCTTGAAACCGAGCTCGACGGCGTGGAATTCTGCATAATCGACAGTATTCAGGCGGTTTACACCGAGGAACTTTCCTCCTCCGCGGGCTCCGTGGGGCAGGTGAGGGAATGCGCGACCAAACTCATGCGCATAGCAAAGAGCCGCGGCATAACCTTTTTCATCGTCGGACACGTAACCAAAGAGGGCGCGCTGGCGGGTCCCAAAGTTTTGGAACACATTATGGACACCGTGCTCTACTTCGAAGGCGAAAATCAGGAAAATTACCGCATACTCCGCGCTGTCAAGAACAGATTCGGAAACGTTTCTGAAGTGGGCGTTTTCGAGATGACGGGCGAGGGAATTATAGCGGTAACCGACTATTCGGGCATATTTTTATCCGAAAGCCGCGGTCAGGAGGCAGGCTGCGCCGTAACGCCCGCCGAGACGGGCAACAGGTGCATGAACGTGGAAATTCAGACGCTCGTTTCCAAAACTTCCTTCGGACAGCCGAGGCGCATGCCCCTCGGAGTGGACTACAATAAACTCGCGCTTATGCTCGCCGTGCTCGAAAAGAGGTGCTCTATGCCCTTCTATTCATACGACGTTTACGTTACCGCCATGGGCGGCATAAAACTCAGCGAGCCCTCGTGCGACCTTGCGATTTGCGCGGCGCTAGCCTCCGCGCACACGGACGTACCCATAGACAAATACACCGCCGTGTTCGGCGAAGTGGGCTTAACGGGCGAAGTGAGAGCCGTTTCTTACGCCGAAAAGCGCGTGCAGGAGTGCGTGAAAATGGGCTTCAAGCGCGTAATTCTTCCCGCAAAAAACATGAAAACAGTGGCAAAATATGCCGATAAAATAAGCATTGTTCCCGTGCTTTACGTAAATACGATGATAAAAACGCTGTTTAAAAATCAAAATCAAACTTGACGAAAACAAATCAGGTGGTATAATATAGTTGTATAAAACTTTGGAGGCAATCTTATGATAGTTACCGTATCCCGTGAATTCGGCAGCGGCGGCAGAGAAGTAGGCAAACGCCTTGCCGACGCGCTCAATCTGGAATATTTCGATAAAGAACTCGTTACGGAAATCGCAAAACACACCGAGCTTGACGAAGGATATGTATCCTCCGTACTCGAAAGCGGCGGCTTCCGCAACTATGCATTCACATTCGGCAGAACGATGCCCGTTCTCATGTCCACCCCCACGCCCGTAACGGATATACTCGTGGCACAGCAACGCATTATCAAGACGATAGGCGAAAAGGGCAACTGCCTCATAGTCGGCAGAAGCTCCGACGTCATTTTGAAGGATATGCACCCCTTCCGCATATTCGTATATGCCGACAACCAGAGCAAAATTGCCCGTTGCCGCGAGCGCGCGCCCGAAAACGAGCATTTAACCGACAAGCAGATGCTTAAAAACTTCAAGGAGATAGACGGCGGCAGAAGAAAGCTGCACGACCTTTTAGGCACAGCGCCCTGGGGCGACAAGTCGGGCTACGACCTCATGCTCAACACGACGAACGTCAAAATCAAATCGATCATCCCCGCCCTTGCGGAATACATAAAATGCCGCGGCGTCTGATTTTTCCCGCTAAACAATCTTAAAACTTCAAAACCTATAAGCAAGCCGCGCCGCAGGTAACTGCGGCGC
>CAJLKN010000023.1 GCA_905207235.1 uncultured Eubacteriales bacterium | reverse complement strand
CCGCATGCACGGCGTAACCGATAACTCCAACCCCGGCGTTCTCGATATAAAGAACATAACCTCGTACAATAACTCGGCAACGATAGATTTAAACGGCAACATCGTTATGGGGCAGTCGGCGGGAGAAGGCGACAGGTGCGGCAATATCAATATGGCAAGACAGTCGTACAGCTACAACATATTCTCCAACGTTCTGTCTGTAAATAACGGCTCTACTACGCTCACTGCGGACGAATACAGAGGCGCAGCCGAATATTCGTACTTCGATATGGGCGGCGGCAAGGCGAACACCGTTACCGAATGGGTGGATGCTTCCAGCAACACAGAAGCATATGCTCAGAAAGGTACATCCAAGGATGCCGTAACGGCTGATGCTTTCGAAGCGCTTCCTATAACATGGACGTTCGACGGAACAACTTACAGCAATTACGTATATAACCTCACGGGTAAGGGCAATGTCGATGTCGACGCGCTTTATCGTAATGCCGACAGATCGATAAATATGGGCGCTATGCTCAAGATTAAGGATACCGCTTACGAAACCATGTTCGGCGCAGATCATAAGATAGGCGCAGACCTCACCGGTACAAGCTGGGATGATTATACTCACTGCGATTACGTAAACGCATCCGGTTACGCAACCAAGGAAGAGGCAGAAGTTGCATCCGCACACGCAACTCTTTATATTAACACGGCGGCTGAAGCAACCTATCAGGATTTCGACCTTATAACCCTTATGGAAAACGTAACCATAACCTGGCAGTCGAGCGATACGAGCATAATCGATATCAACACCGATACCGAAATGTCATATTCGGGTACTCACGATGCAAGGGCGATCGTTTACCGCGGTGCCGAAGACCAGCAGGTTACTCTTACGGCTACCATAACAAACAAGAGCGATTCTACCAAGACGATGAAGAAGGACTTCGTAATAACCGTAAAGGCTGACGTTCCCACAATCGGCGATATCGTTGTAGAAGGTATCGACAAAGATTCAATGATAGGCGATCAGTACAGCGGCTTGAACGAACCTGCAATAACCGTTCTCAATGCGGCAGACTACAACGGTAAGGCGCTCAAAGCAGATCAGTATTCTGTTGAAACAATTTACATGTATGCTCCCGACAAGACGATTGCTCCCGTCGAAATACATCATTTCACGGCAGGCGTTGCGGGCGTTTACGAAATTACAAAGATTGTAACTCTCGGCAATACAAGCAAAACATATTCTTATACCATCAATATGGCAAGCTCGTTTGCTGACGTACAGTTTACGGCCGATCCCACGATCACCGTTAATAAAGAAGGTTATATCGTCAGCGGCGAACCCAGCAGTGTAACGGGCGTTCTCTATTCTTATGCGAGCGAAACTCCCGTTGAAAATATCACCGCAGAAACGATTATTGCCGAAGGTACGGCTCACGAGTTCCGCAGCGAAACGGTTGCAGCTCAGTTTGCAAATGCAAACGACGGCGCTTACTACATTTACAGTGTAATGACAAACACTTACGGCGACGTAACTTCTGATATTTACACCAACCAGGTAACGACTGTAAATATTTCAACCGTTGCAGAATTCAAGAATGTTCTCCTTGACAACAATTCTTCTACAATTTATCTTCTGACTGCAGACCTCGACCTTTCGGAAGAAGCCGATTGGGCAGGCACTGTTACTTCGAAGAAGGTAGGCTTCAAGGGTCTCCTTAACGGTAACGGACATACAATCTCCAACCTTACCGTAAATGCAACCTCGAACGAGCAGGCGGCAATGTTCTATAAGCTCGACGGCGGCACAATTGAAAACGTTAAGTTCGATAACATCACCATAAACGGCGGTTCTTCGCAGAAGTTCGGTCTTATAGCAACTTCTTACGGCGGCTACCTCTACAACATAGCTCTTACGGAAATTACCGTAACCGGCGGTCAGCGCGGCGGTCTGCTTGTAGGTCAGGTAATGCTCAACGATACGTATATCGATCAGATATCCGTAACCAACGAAAGAACTTATACGCTCGACAGCACTGTAACTGCCGATACGTTCGGAACCAACACATTCTATGTCCTTAACGGCGAAGAATACGTTCAGGCAACCGAATTTGTCGAAGGCACACAGTACTACACGCTCGACAGCGATATCACCGGCGACAGAATTTCCGGTATCGTCGGCTTCATTCAGGCAAGCAGCACTTCCGAATACAGCCACACTTATATCACCAACTGCTATGTAAATGCTGTAATAGGCAGCGGAGCTAACCAGTATGTGGGTTCTATCGTCGGCAGATACGACGACAGAAATGCAGAGGACTACCTCAGCATTACAACATGCTTCAGCAACTCCACGCTTATGTGCACCAAGTATCAGGGCGGTATAATCGGTGGTCAGTCGGGTGCAGGCGTTCTTGAAATCCGCTATGCAATGTTCAACGGCACGATGTACTATGCGGCAAACCTCGTCGATAAAATTACTACCGCGCTCAAGAACTGCTCGGGTATTATGGGTTACTTCTCTGCAAATGCAAGAACAACCATAACCGAATGCTATGCAAGATTTGAAGAATATAACTCGAATTACAGCGTAGATACCGACGCACTCGTCCTCGGCAATGCTAACCAGATTGCTTTCTGGGAGACAAATATGGGCATGACGTCTGACAGATGGACGCTCATTCTCAATGATGCAGGCACGAGAGTTCAGTCGCCTTACGTAACCCTTAACTTCCTCGACTGATTTGCATAAAGCAAAAATAAGTCTGTAAATTAAACATGCGCCCCCGTTCATGCGGAAAGATGTCTTCCCGCTGAACGGGGGCTTATTTTTGTCTTGATAAAGAGGGGGATTTGTGTTAAACTGTCTTTATGGAACGCATCGTAATGCACAGCGATCTCAATAATTTTTACGCCTCGGTGGAGCGCATTTTAAATCCCGTGCTCAAAGGCGTCCCTCTCGCCGTCTGCGGCAACGAGGAAGAGCGGCACGGCATAGTGCTCGCCAAGAGCGAGGAAGCCAAAAAAACGGGCATAAAGACGGGCGATACCGTCTGGCAGGCCAAGCGCAAATGCCCTCAGCTCGTAACCGTCCGCCCTCATTTCGATAAGTACATGGAGTACTCGCGCAGGGTCAAAGCCATCTATGCGCGCTATACCGATATGATAGAAGGTTACGGCATAGACGAGTGCTGGTTGGACGTAACGGCTTTTCAGACCGCTTTCCCGCGCTATGAAGGCGAAAAGTTTACGTCCGACGGGCTCAATTACGACGACGCATATCTGCGCTTTCTGGGCGATACTATAAGATTTGCGGTAAAGGAAGAGCTCGGACTGACAGTTTCGGTCGGGGTTTCGTTCAATAAAATTTTCGCCAAGCTCGGTTCCGACCTCAAAAAGCCCGACGGCACGTCGGTGATTTCCCGCCGCAACTTTTCAAACGTCATATACGGTCTGCCCGTGAGCGACCTCCTTATGGTTGGTAGGGCGACGGGCGAAAAATTGCGCTCGCTCGGCATTTCCACGATAGGCTCGCTCGCCGCAGCCGACGATGAAAAGGTAGTGCGCGCTCTCGGCAAACAGGGTCAGACGCTTTTATGCTATGCCCGCGGGCAGGACGAAACGGAAGTTGCGCATATGGACGACAGCCGTCAGCTTAAATCGATAGGCAACTCCCAGACTTACGCTTACGATTTGCAGTATTTCAGTCAGGTGGAGCGCAATATTTATGTGCTCTCCGAGAGCGTCGCCGCCCGCCTCCGCCAATCGGGCAGGGGGCTTGCGGATACCGTTCACCTGTGGGTGCGCGACAGCTCGCTCGAAAGTTTTCAGTTTCAGAAAAAGGTGCGCCACACCGCGCTCTGCGGCGAAATCGCCTCCGCCGCGTGTGCGCTGTTTAAAGAAAATTTCCGCGAACCTTTCTCCGTGCGCTCGCTCGGCGTAACCGTTTCGGGCTTCGACGGCGGCACCTCGCAGATTACCATGGACGAGGCTTACGGCAATTATTCAAAGCGCGAACGCGCCGAAAGAGCCGTGGACGATATACGCAAAAAACACGGCTACGCTTCCGTTCAGCGCGGAATTTTAATTCACGATCCCGAGGGAATGCATAACGATATCAAAAATACTCACCTCATAAAACCAGCAAAATTTGACGATGCACCCTCGGACGGCGATAAAAAAGATAAAAGTTAACAAGTATCGTAAGGTATTTTCAAATTTCAAAAGTATATAAGTTTCGCTTATAATTTGTATAAAAAGTTGTGAAAAACGATGACTTGTTTATCGATTGACTTATTAAAGTATTTATTTTATAATCAAAAACGTAAACCGCAGGCGGAACCGACATACGGATATCCGCCCGATAAAAGAAAATTAAGTGAAGCTGTGAGAGAGCCGCTTAAAAATATAATTTAATTCAGGAGTAATAAGACAATGAATGTACCTCAAATGTTCGGTGAAAACGTATTCAACGACGCCGTCCAGAAAGAGACGTTACCCAAAGAAGTCTATAAGGCTTTGAGAGCGACGATCGAGTCCGGCAAACAGCTCGACGTATCCATTGCGGGCGCAGTTGCCGCCGCAATGAAGGACTGGGCAGTATCCAAGGGCGCAACGCACTATACGCACTGGTTCCAGCCCCTCACGGGACTGACGGCCGAAAAGCACGACAGCTTTATCGAACCCGAGGGAGATAAAGTTATAATGCGCCTTACGGGCAAGAGCCTCATCGTCGGCGAGCCCGATGCATCGAGCTTCCCTTCGGGCGGTTCGAGGGCAACGTTCATGGCGCGCGGCTACACCGCATGGGACCCCACGTCGCCTGCGTTCGTAAAGGAAGGCACGCTGTATATCCCCACGGTATTCGTATCCTACACGGGTGAAACGCTCGATAAAAAGTCGCCTTTGCTTCGTTCGATGAACGCAATCGACAAGCAGGCAAAGAGAATACTCGCTCTGTTCGGCAAAACCTGCAAAAAGGTATGCACTACGGTAGGTCCCGAACAGGAATACTTCCTCATCACAGAAGAGGAGTATGAAAAGAGAAAGGACCTCAAGCTGTGCGGCAGAACGCTTTTCGGCGCTCCCGTCAGCCGCGGTCAGGAACTCGAAGATCATTACTTCGGCGTAATCAAACCCAAGATTGCCGAATTCATGGCAGATCTCGACAAAGAGCTTTGGTCTTACGGCGTTCCTTCAAAGACAAAACATAACGAAGTTGCTCCCGCTCAGCACGAAATGGCTCCCGTCTTCTCGACGACTAACGTCGCGGTAGATATGAACATGCTGACGATGGAGGTCATGAAGAAAGTTGCAAAGCGCCACGGACTTGTCTGCCTGCTGCACGAAAAGCCCTTCGAAGGCATCAACGGCTCGGGCAAGCACAACAACTGGTCTATGTCCACGGACGACGGATTGAACCTCCTCGATCCCGGCGCAGAGCCCGAAAACAATACGCTCTTCAAACTTGTTCTCACCGCCATAGTCAAGGCCGTAGACGATTATCAGGGCATTCTGAGAGCTTCCGTTGCTTCGGCGGGAAATGACCACAGGTTGGGCGCAAACGAAGCTCCTCCCGCAATCATTTCCATGTATCTCGGCGACCAGGTCGGCGCGCTGGTAGATAGCATAGTCAAGGGCGAAAATTATGTTCATAAAGTTGCCCGCGAAGGATCGATAGGCGTTCCCGAATCGCCCATATTCCCCAAGGACGCAACCGACAGAAACAGAACTTCTCCCTTCGCGTTCACGGGCAACAAGTTCGAGTTCCGTATGCTCGGTTCTCAGGCAAACGTTTCCGACCCCAACATCGTGCTCAACACGATAGTTGCAGACGCTTTCGAACAGTTCGCTGACGAACTCGAGGGCGCAAAGGATCTCGAAGCGGCTTGCGCAAAGCTCATTCAGCGCGAACTCAAAGCTCATTACAGAATAATATTCAACCTCGACGGTTACGGTCCCGAATGGGAGCCCGAAGCTGCAAAGAGAGGGCTTCTCAACAACAAGACTACGGCGGACGCCGTTCCCGTATGCTTCGAGGACAAAAATATTCAGGTGTTTGTAAGACAGGGCGTTTATACCAAGGCGGAAGCAATCGCCCGCGCCGACATTCAGCTTGAAAATTACACCAAGACTATAAATATCGAAGCGCTTACGCTTCTGGAAATGGTTAAGCAGGATATAATCCCCGCAGTTTCCGACTATGTGGCAGACCTCTGCACGAACGTAGCTGCAAAACAGGCGGTCAACGACAGCATTCCCTGCAACACCGAAAAGGACCTTATACTCAAGCTGTCCGAGAACAACGACAAACTTTCTTCGCTTGTAGTAAAACTGGAAGATACGCTTGCCGGAATAGTTCCCGAAGAGATAGTGCCTTCTGCACAGGCTATGGCTCATAAGGTCATCCCCGTGATGGAGGAAATGCGCAAGTCGATAGACGCTATGGAAAAGATAACGTCTTCCGAATACTGGCCGTTCCCCACATATTACGATTTGCTTTACAGCGTTAAATAATAGCGCTTTACTTTCGCGGGGCAGGAAAATGCCGCGCGGAACAAATACAAAGATTACGGGCTGCATGCGCCCTTAAAGCAGGCAGACGGACGGGGTGAAATTCCCCGTTCGCGTATCACTTCTGAAACCCGGAAGGTTAATGAGGTGTCTTTCAAAAAATAGGCCATTTTTTGATTTTAAATTTTCAATTTAATAATATGGAGGCTTATTATGAGTTTTACTATCTGGTTTCTCATAGGCGCGGCGTTCGTCTTCTTCATGCAAGCGGGCTTCGCAATGGTAGAAACGGGATTTACAAGAGCCAAGAGTGCCGGTAACATCATAATGAAGAACCTTATAGACTTCTGTATAGGTACAGTAGTGTTCATTTTCTTAGGGTTCGGACTTCTTATCGGTATAGACAGCGCGGCAAAGTTCTGCGGCGTGCCTAACCTTGACATTCTGGCTAACTGGGACGCTTTCGTAACCAATGAAAACGGACTTGCAAGTTCGTTCGTATTCAACCTTGTGTTCTGCGCTACCGCCGCAACCATCGTTTCCGGCGCAATGGCAGAAAGAACGAGATTTATCGCTTACTGCGTATATTCGGCTTTGATTTCCCTCGTGGTATATCCCATCGAAGCAGGCTGGGTATGGGGTCTCGGCGAAAACGCTTGGCTGACCGCTAACGGCTTTATCGACTTCGCAGGTTCTGCTGCTATACATACCGTAGGCGGCACGGCTGCGCTTATAGGCGCTATCTTCCTCGGCGCGCGCATCGGCAAGTATGAGCGCGACGAAAAGGGTAAAGTAGTAAAAGTAAACGCTATTCAGGGACATTCCATCACCCTCGGCGCACTCGGATGCTTCATCCTCTGGTTCGGTTGGTACGGCTTCAACGGAGCTGCGGCAAACACCGAAACTTCTCTTGCAGTTATATTCGTCAATACCACAATCGCTCCCGCAGTTGCAACCTGCGCGGCAATGATTTTCACCTGGATAAAGAACGGTAAACCCGACGTCGGCATGTGCCTCAACGCTTCTCTTGCAGGTCTTGTAGGCATAACGGCAGGCTGCTACATAGTAGATGCCGTAGGCGCGCTCGTTATAGGTATTGTTTCGGGCATACTCGTCGTCGTTGTTTGCGAATTCCTTGATAAGAAACTTCACATAGACGACCCCGTCGGCGCAATCGGCGTTCACTTTGCAAACGGTATCTGGGGTACAATAGCAGTAGGCTTCTTCGCAACGGCTAACTATCAGGAAGGCGCTGTCGGCAAGCTTACCAACCCCGATGAACTCGGCGTATTCTACGGCGGCAACGGCACCCTTCTCGGCTGGCAGGTTGCAGGTATCCTCACCATCCTTGCATGGACAGTTGCCTGCATGATTGTAGTATTCTTCTGCATAAAGTATGTGCCCGTAATGATCAAGTTCAAGTGCGGTCCCATAAAGGCTGTCAAGGTTGCAAAGGAAAAGAACTGGAACGGTCTTCGTTGCTCGGCAGAGGACGAAATCAACGGTCTCGACATCTCCGAACACGCTCTTCCTTCCGCATATGCAGACTTCATGCCCACGATACCTTCGTATGACGGCGAAGCTCCCGAAGTGGATGTTTCTGACGTGGCTCCCGCAGATATCGACCTCGGCGCAAAGGCTGCCGCAGGCAAATATACAAAGGTTACCATCATTGCAAATCAGGATAAATTCCTTATGCTCAAAGACGCTATGGCTCAGATCGGCGTTACCGGTATGACCGTATCCAACGTAATGGGTTGTGGCGTTCAGGCAGGTAAGACGGGTCAGTACCGCGGCGTTAAGACGACTATGCACCTTCTTCCCAAGGTTCAGGTTGATATAGTAGTATCCACCGTAGATCCTAAGCTCGTCGTAGCCGTCGCAAAGAAAGTTCTTGATGACGGCAAGGTCGGCGCAGGTAAGATATTCGTTACCGACGTCGAAAACGTAATGAGGGTAAGAACGGGCGAAACGGGTGTAGCCGCTCTCGACAACACCGTTAAATAATAAGTTTCAATAAAGCACATCCTGCTCTCTCATAGATACTTTGGAAGGGGCGTCCGCTTGCGCGGGCGCCCCTTTCATTTTTAAAAATGGCGCAATACTCTGTTCGCGGTCGGATGGCAAAGGCGCATTTCAGACCGCCGCAAGGGCTGAAATGCGCATATGTAACGCTCAATTTGTATTTTTGTTCAAAGATAAGCAAATGCTCGTCCGACCGCCGACCTGCTTGCATTTTGGAAAAGGCTCTGCTATAATGCGGCTATGAAAAAGTGTCTGATACTCGTCAATGCTTATTCCAATTTAAAAAGCAGCCTCAACCAGTCGGCCAGGCTGTCGGAGGAGCTTGAAAAGCTCGGCGTATGCGCCGAAGTCCGCCGCAACGATTTTTTCGCATGCAGCGTGGCGGAGGGGGGAGCTCTTCGCTCTTGCGCGGACGATTACGACTTCTGCGTCTATCTCGACAAGGATAAATACATTTCGCAGATGCTCGAGCGTGCGGGACTGCGGCTGTTCAACAGTCATTCGGCGATACAGCTCTGCGACGACAAAATGCAGACAGCCATCGCCCTTGCGGACAGCGGAATACCAATGCCCCAGACCATTCCCGGGCTGCTGTGCTACGACGCCGACGCACAAGTCAACGCCGCCGCCCTCGACGAGGCGGCAAGGCGGCTGGGCTATCCCGTCATAGTAAAATCGAGCTACGGTTCGCTGGGGAGCGGCGTATTCAAGGCGGACGACAGAAACGCCCTGTTTGCGATAGCTCAGGACCTAAAATGCACGCCCCATCTCTTTCAGAGGTACGTCGCGTGCAGCGCGGGCAGGGACATAAGGGTTATCGTCGTCGGCGGCAAAGTTGTGGCGGCAATGCTGCGCTCTTCAAAAAAAGATTTTCGCTCCAATATAGAGCTGGGCGGCGAGGGCGCGCCTTACGAGGTCGATGAAGAACTGACAAAAATCTGCCTCTGTGCGGCGGACATACTCGGGCTCGATTACTGCGGCATAGACATTCTGTTCGGCGAGAGCGGATATCTTTTGTGCGAGGTAAATTCAAACGCCTTTTTCGGCGGAATAGAGAGGGTAACGGGCGTCAACGTGGCGCAGGTTTACGCACGACATATTTTTGAAGAAATTTATGACAAGCACTGACGGCGCAGATTGACAATGCCTCGGCGCGGGGATATAATACATAATTATGATGGACAAAAAGGTTATTGCAAGAACAATGAAAGCGTTCCGCTACTACGGACTGAACATAGTCATGCTGTCCGTTCTTACGGGCATATTTGCGGGCGTAATTGTAACGTTTTATACTATCTGCACGGGATACGGCGAGGAATACTCGGTAGAGCTCTATAAACTTCTCACGGAATATCCCGCGTTCATTCCGCTGCTTTTCGTCGGACTGGCGGCGGGAGCCGTGGCGGTGGGCACGCTCGTAAAGTTTGTGCCCATGATACGCGGAAGCGGTCTGCCTCAGGCCGAAGGCGCGTGCCGCGGAAAAGTAATCTTCAAGTGGTACGTAACTCTGTGTTCAATGTTCGCCGCATCTCTTGCGTGCGTGTTCATGGGGCTTTCCGCGGGCAGCGAAGGACCTTCCGTCGAGATAGGTTGCTGCGTCGGCGAGGGCACGGGCAGAGTGCTCCGCCGCTCTTACATGATAAGAAGATTGCAGGTTGCGGGCGGCGCTTCGGCGGGCTTCGCCGTGGCTTTCAACGCCCCCGTTACGGGCATGATTTTCGCCATGGAAGAGGCGTTCAAATCCTTCTCGCCTCAGGTTTTCATAAGCGCGGCGGTGTCTGTAATAACCGCGCTCGGCGTGCGCAACGGCATAAGATATTCTTTGGGACTTAAAGTCGGCTACGCTTTCGAAGGCTTCACCTTCGGCGAAACGGACATTGCGGGCTACGGCTACATCGCGCTCGCTTCGATAATCGTCGCGCTCTGCGCTGTTGCGTTCTACTACATAGTCTTTGCCGTCAAAAAGTTGTTCAAAAAAATTACTTTCCTGCGCGGCACGGGCAAATATTTAATTCCCTTCCTGCTGTCTGGCGCATTCGGACTGATAACCGTATATGCTATGGGTGGCGGACACTCCTTTATCGTTTCGCTCGGCTCGGCGGGCGGTGCAATGGAGGGGCTCTCGGTATGGGGCGCGGGACTGCTCGCTTCCCTCGCCGTCATCGTCCTTTTAAGGTTTGTCGCAATGGTGCTTTACATGAGTTGCGGCGTGCCCTGCGGCGTATTTGTGCCCATGCTCGCGGTCGGCGCGGGCTTCGGCGCTATATTGTCGGTGATTTTTGTCAATATGGGAATGAACCCCGCAGACAGCGACTACCTCATAATTATCTGCATGTCGGTGTTCTTCACGACTTTCGTTCGCGCGCCCGTTACGGGCATAGCGCTCGTGTTCGAACTCACGGGGCAGTTCACCAATCTTCTGCCCGCGCTTTTGGGAACGGTCATAGCCTGCCTCGTGGCGGAAGTGTGCCGCCTCGAACCCGGCTACGAAAGATTGCTCAATCAGTTCGTAAAGGACGAAGGCTTCAACCTTAAAAACGTAAAGATAAGCGCCACCGTAAAGGTTATGGCGGGCTCGCTCGCCGACGGCGGAAAGATAAACAAGATAATATGGCCGTCCAACGGACTTGTCGTCGAGATAACCGACGCTCTGGGGAATGCAGAAGTCCCCGGCGGACATACAATTCTACGCGCAGGACAGACGATAGTTTTCGAATGCGAAACTTCCGACAGGGAGGAGGTTATGCGCAGCCTTTACGAAATTGTCGGCAAGCCCGCGGAGGAGCAGGCGGCTCAAACGAGCTCCTGAAACTAAATGAATATGACCGCAAAACCGCCTTCGGGCGGTTTTGTTCTTTTTATTAAGCTGTTTTAATGCAATTTTTATCGGTTTTGCGCAATTTTTTGTGCCGCGCGCATGCGTGGTTATGTGCGCATGCGATTATTTATAAGCGGGGCTTATATTTTCTATCACATATCCGAAAGCGAAAGGAGAGATATTTGCGCGCGGCGGCTTCCTTTACGCTTGACTTAACGGGTGCGTTTATTCTATAATAATGAAGTCATAACGCAAAGCGCTTTCGTACGGTGTACTCTAATCGATTTACTGCACTAAAGCGCTGGCACGGTACTACGGAGACGAGCAATGTATTTCAACGACATGAATTTAAACAAGGCGCCCCTCGAAGGCGAGGTAAGAATTCCCTCGGGTTGCGCCGTCAGTGCGATAATAGACAGAAGCGGCAAAAAGATGACGGGCGAGAACATAATCCGCTCGATTGCCACCATGCACGACCGTTCCAACGGTCTCGGCGGCGGCTTTGCAGGCTACGGAATATATCCCGACTACAAGGATTATTACGCCTTCCATATGTTCTATAACGACTATCAGAGCAAGAAGGAGACGGAGGAGTTTCTTCTTTCGCATTTCGAGATAGTTTATTCTTCCGAAATGAAGACGCGCAAGACCAAGGGCATAACCAACGAGCCTGTCATTTACCGCTATTTCCTTTATCCCCTTTCTAAGAGGCTTGCCAACTCGCTTCTCGACGAGGAGCAGTACGTCGTCAAGTGCGTAAATAAAATCAATGCCGAAATCAACGGCGCGTTCGTCTTTTCGAGCGGCAAGAACATGGGCATTTTCAAGGGCGTAGGCTATCCCGAGGACATAGGCAGGTTCTACCTTCTCGACGAAGAGTACGAAGGCTACGCATGGACGAGCCACGGCAGATATCCCACAAACACCCCCGGCTGGTGGGGCGGCGCGCATCCTTTCGGACTGCTCGACTATTCCATCGTGCACAACGGCGAAATCTCGTCTTACGACGCGAACAGGCGCTATATCGAGATGTTCGGCTACAAGTGCTCCCTTCAGACGGATACCGAAGTAATAACTTACATAATAGACTACCTCATAAGGGTCAAAAAACTTACTTTGCAGGAGATTGCAAAGGTCATTTCCGCTTCTTTCTGGTCGACTATCGAAGAAAAGAGCGAAGATGACAGACGCCAGGAAATATTTTTGAGAAAGGCTTTCCCGTCCCTTCTCATCAACGGACCTTTTTCCATTATTTTCGGCTTCAACGGCGGCATTATGGCGCTCAACGACAGACTTAAACTGCGCTCGATGGTGTGCGCGGAAAAGGGCGACCTCGCGTTCGTTTCCTCCGAGGAATGCGGCATACGCGTAATCGCTCCCGAACTCGATAAAATTTATTCGCCCGCGGGCGGCCAGCCCGTAATATACACGCTCAAGGAAGGAGGCGCACTCTGATGGATACGTTTATTCCCGCAGAATATGAAGTCGTGCGCAATCCCGAATTGTGCATAGGTTGCCGCGTATGCGAAAGGCAGTGCTCTAACGAGGTGCACAAATACGACAAGGACCTCGGCAAAATGATCGCCGATTCCACAAAATGCGTAAACTGCCACCGCTGCGTATGCCTCTGCCCCACGCACGCGCTCAAAATAGTAAAGAGCGACGATACATACCGCATAAATGCCAACTGGTCGGTTCAGACGATGAACGAAGTTTTTCGTCAGGCCAACTCGGGCGGCGTGCTGTTGTCGTCCATGGGCAATCCCAACGATTACCCCATATATTTCAATAAAATTCTGGTAAACGCTTCGCAGGTTACCAATCCCCCCATAGACCCTCTGAGAGAGCCTATGGAGACGACGGTTTACCTCGGCAAAAAGGACGTGGAGATAAAGAGGGACAATCAGGGCAAACTTATTGATACTTTGCCGCCTCAGCTCAAGCTGACTACGCCCATAATGTTCTCTGCGATGAGCTACGGCTCTATTTCCTACAACGCACACGCAAGCCTTGCGCGCGCGGCGGAGGAGCTGGGAATATTCTATAACACGGGCGAAGGCGGACTTCACCGCGACTTCTACAAATACAGCAAAAATACCATAGTTCAGGTGGCTTCGGGTCGTTTCGGCGTTCACGAAGAGTACCTGAAAGCGGCTGCCGCGATAGAAATCAAAATGGGTCAGGGCGCAAAGCCCGGCATCGGCGGACACCTTCCCGGAATGAAAATTTCCGACGAAGTATCGCGCACCCGTATGATACCCAAGGGGATAGACGCAATCTCTCCCGCGCCTCATCACGACATATATTCGATTGAGGACCTGCGCCAGCTCATTTATACGCTTAAAGAGGCTACGGCTTACACCAAGCCCGTAATAGTCAAGGTTGCCGCCGTTCACAACGTTGCGGCGATAGCTTCGGGCATAGCGCGTTCGGGCGCGGACATAATCGCAATCGACGGTTTCCGCGGCGGTACGGGCGCAGCTCCCACGAGAATACGCGACAACGTCGGCATTCCCAT
>CAJLKN010000022.1 GCA_905207235.1 uncultured Eubacteriales bacterium | reverse complement strand
GCGCGCCTTTTAAGGCGCGCCGCCCTTTTTTATTTCTGCGCGGGAATATATTATTTTGAAGAGCAATAAATTGTTTTGGCGCGGGGCAATAAAAATAATTTTTGGCATAAACTTTATCGCGGGCAAATAAGTTATTATACGTAACCAATTCGGGAGGGGTTTATGCTTAACGATAACATATATAAAGACATAGCGGCGCGCAGCGGCGGCAACGTTTACATAGGCGTCGTGGGACCTGTGCGCACGGGCAAATCGACGCTCATCAAAAAATTTATGACGGAGCTTGTGCTTCCCAACGTCGAGGGCGCCGAACGCAACGAAATGACGGACGAACTCCCCCAGTCGGCTGCGGGGAAAACTGTAATGACGACCGAGCCGAAGTTTGTGCCGTCGAACGCCGCAAGGCTCAAAATAGACAACGCCGAAGTCAGCGTCAGGCTGGTCGATTGCGTCGGCTTTGTCGTGGACGGGGCTTCGGGGTTCGAAGAAAACGGCGCGCCGAGGCTTGTAAAGACGATGTGGAGCGAGCAGCCCCTGCCCTTTGCGGAGGCGGCGGCGCTTGGTACGCAGAAGGTGATAAGCGACCATTCCACGGTGGCTTTGTGCGTTACTACCGACGGTTCGGTGGCAGATATACCGCGTGCAAACTATGTAGAGGCGGAAGAGCGCACAATTTCCGAGCTCAAAAAAATAGGTAAGCCCTTTGTCATAGTGCTCAACTGCGCTTCGCCCGAAAGCGACCGCGCGGCGGCGCTGAGGAAGGAGCTCGAAGAAAAATACGGCGCGGCGGTAATTGCCATGAACTGCGAAAATGCAGGCGAAGCCGACCTTAAAAAACTTCTGCGCGCTCTGCTCTTCGAATTTCCCGTGCTTTCTTTCGACGTTAAAATACCTGCGTGGGTACGTTCGCTCCCCGCGGACAGTTCCGCGGTCGCCGAACTTATAGAAAAGGTGAGGGAGGCGGCGCAGAAAATAAACTGCATGAAAGATTGCTCGGCGTTCGACGACATGCTTTCAAACTGCCGCTACTGGAAGGCGGAAACGGAGGTCTCCATGTCGCTCGCCGAGGGCAAGGCCACCGTTTCGGCGCAGATAGAGGACGGGGTGTTCTTTAAAATGCTTTCCGAAACTTCGGGCGAGGATATATGCGACGAAAGCTCGCTCATGTCCTTTGTTGTGGCGTCCTCGCAGGCGGCAAAAAATTACGGCAAAATCAAGGACGCCTTCGAGTGCGCGAAGATGACGGGCTACGGCATAGTTCAGCCCTCCGACGAGGATATGAGCCTCGAAAAACCCGTCGTCGTGCGACAGGGCGGCAACGTCGGCGTAAAACTCAAAGCCAGCGCGCCCAGCTATCACATTGTTAAAGTCGAGGTGTCGGGCGAAGTCAGTCCCATAATGGGCGCAGCCGCGCAGTCGGAGGAGATAGTCAACGGCATTATGAACGGCTTCGAGACCGACCCGCAGGGAATGTGGGATACAAACCTCTTCGGAAAGTCCCTGAGGGGAATGGTGAAGGAGGGGCTTGCGGGCAAGGTCAACTGCATGCAGGAAGAAACGCGCAGCAAAATGCGCCGCGCCATGACCAGAATGGTAAACGAGGGCAAGGGAGGGGTTATCTGTATCCTTCTTTAAAAAATGCGTGCGCCCCGCTTCATCTGAAGCGGGGCGCACATGTATGTAAGGGCATAAGGGTATAAAAATGCGCCGCCGCGCAACTGCGCGGCGGCGCATTTCATTTTTTACGCATATGCGCCTCGGATAGCGTATTTTTCATGCATATGCGCGCAAAGACATATGCTGAAAATCAGGAATGTCCGCCCCCTCCGTTGTCGTCGCCGAGCTCGGGCGGCACTACTCTGCTTCCGTCGGCGTTGTACGAAGCCGCGTCGTATTTGAGCGACGCGATATATGCATTGTACTGCTCGTCTGTCAGTTTTCTCACTTTTCTCTTTTTGGACATAAAAAACCTCCGTGCGATATATGTATCAACATAATTATGTACACGGAGGAGTTTTTTATTCGTATGCGCCGCGGCGCAGGTTTTATTTAAACGGCTCTGACGCGCAGAACGCCGTCTATATCTGCGATGGCTTTAAGGAGCGACGCGTCTGCCTTGCCGTCAATGTCGATAATGCAGTATGCGTACTCGCCCTTGCTCTTGTCGGTCATGTTGGCAATGTTTATGCCCTTTGCCGAAACGGCGGAAGTCAGCTGCGCAATCATGTTTGCCACGTTCATATGGCATACGCAAATGCGCGCTTCGCCCTCTCTGGGAGCGGAAACTGCGGGATAGTTGACGCTGTTGGTTATGTTGCCGTTTTCTATGTAATCTACGAGCTGTTTTGCCGCCATAACCGCACAGTTGTCCTCTGCTTCGGGCGTGCTCGCGCCGAGATGGGGCACGCATATTGCGTTGGGAACGCCTATCAGAGCCGCCGAGGGGAAGTCGGTTATGTAGCGCGCAACTTTGCCGCTTTCAAGGGCCTGTATGATCGCGTCGTTGTCCACGAGCTCGCCGCGCGAGTTGTTTATGATTACGACGCCGTCTTTGCACTGCGAAATAGTATCTTTGTTGAACATTCCGCGCGTGTCGGGCGTGAGGGGAACGTGCACGGTGATGAAATCTGCCCTCTTATAGACGTCTGCGCGGTCGGCAAACACCTGAACGGAGGAGTTGAGCATTATCGCGTTGTGCGTGGAGAGGTAGGGGTCGACGCCTATGACTTTCATGCCGAGAGCGGCTGCGGCGTTGGCAACCATAATGCCTATCGCGCCCAGACCTATAACGCCCAGCGTCTTGCCCGCGATTTCGCAGCCGACGAACTTGGATTTTCCTTTTTCGACGAGTTTGCCTACGTTGTCGCCCTCGCCCTTTATGGTTTTAACCCAGTCTATCGCGTCGGTTATCTTTCTGCCGCCGAGGAAGAGCTCGCATATAACCAGCTCTTTTACGGCGTTGGCGTTTGCGCCGGGGGTATTGAAGACTACTATGCCCTTTTTTGCGTATTCTGCCGAGGGAATGTTGTTTGTTCCCGCGCCGGCGCGTGCAACGGCGAGCAGCTCGTCGCCGACGGCATAGTCTGCCATTGCGGCGGAACGCACCATTATGCCCTGAGGGTTCTTTACGTCGTCGCCGTATTGGTAATTTGCAAATATTTCGTCAGCGAGTGGGCTGATTGCGTTTAATTTGAGTATGCCTGCCATTTATTTGTTCTCCATTTCAAATTTCTTCATGAATTCGATGAGCGCCTTTACGCCTTCGACGGGCATTGCGTTGTAGATGGAAGCTCTCATGCCGCCGACGAGGCGATGACCTTTCAGGGAGACGAGACCGTTCTTTTTAGCTTCCGCAACGAACTTCGCGTCCATGTCGGCGTTGCCCGTTACGAAGGGCACGTTCATTATCGAACGGAACTCGGGCAGAACGTTGTTGGTATAGAAGGAGGAATTGTCGATAAAGTCGTACAGAAGTCCCGCTTTGTATGTATCTATTTCGTTCATGACCTTTACGCCGCCCTTCTTTTTGAGGTTGCGCAAAACGAGGTCTGCCATGTAGATGGAGAATGCGGGGGGAGTGTTGTAGAGCGAACCGTTCTCGTCCTGCACCTTCCATTTGAGCATGGTGGGGCATATTTTGAGGGGGTCCTGAATGAGGTCGCGCTTTGCTATTACGATAGTAACGCCCGCGGGAGCGAGGTTTTTCTGCGCGCCTGCATAAATTACGCCGAAGTCGGCAACATTAATTTCTCTCGAAAAGATTTCGGAGGACATATCCGCAACGAGCGGAGCTTTGCACTTGGGGAATTTGGAATAGCGCGAGCCGAAAATCGTGTTGTTCGACGTGATGTGAACGTAGTCGGCGTCGGGGCTGTAATTGAGTTTATCTACGTCGGGTATATAGGTGTAAACCTTGTCGGAGCTGTCGCCTATTTTTACCGCTTCGCCGTAAATCTGACCTTCCTGCCATGCTTTCTTTGCGAAGTTGCCCGTAACTATGTAATCGGCCTTGCCGTTGTGCATAAGGTTCAAGGGCACTGCCGCAAACTGCGTGGATGCGCCGCCCTGAACGAAAATCACCGCGTAATCGTTGGGAACGTTCAGAAGTTCGCGCGTAAGGGCTTCCGCTTCCTTGACAATCGCGTCGTAAGCCTTGTCTCTGTGCGAAATTTCGGTTACGGACATGCCCGTTCCCGCAAAATCGAGGAACTCTTTCTGCGCTTCTTCCAGCACTTCGAGGGGAAGGGTGGAAGGACCTGCTGCAAAATTATAAACTCTCATAATTCTCCTTTTGACCGCCTCCGTCTGACTGCAAACGGGGAGCGGCTTGCAATTATTCATATATAATTTATAAAAATTATAAAATTTTCATATAAATTTAAAAAGATAGGATAATTATACAACATTTTAAAAAAATATACAAGTGTTTTGTATAATTTTACTTATAATATTTTAATGCGCGGCGCGAGGCGGCAGCGCCCGCGCCGCGCATCACAGGCAAAAAAGGTGTTGGTCGGCGCATATATCGCCACGTATCGATAAAAAAATTGTCTCAACGGGCAAAAAAATTGCTCTGAAGTATTTACATTTTGATTTTTTTAGTGTAAACTTGAAAAGGAACTATATTAATAATAGTGTTTGCTCCAAGCAAATATGATTTTGCCGCGGCGCACGGCGCACAGGCGGCGCGTTCACTCGCGCAAATTTTTTCGAGGTGTCATTATGGGTATAAACAAAAACGGTTCGGGTCTGACAAAGGCCGATGTCATTCTGACCAAAGTCGATCAGCTTGCTCAGGAAAATAAAACTGTCCGCAGCAAGGTGCAGGAAGTAATTGATTCCTCCATCGACAGGGAGATGGACAGGGAAGCCATCATGCAGAAGATGGAAGCCGACAGAAAAGAGGTAATGCGCGAGTTCGAATATCTGTCCATGCAGATAGAGAGCAGCTATTCCAGCATAATGAAGGGCGGCGTCCGCTCTACGGGGGCTGCCGGCATAGACCTCGACGAGCTTGCGGCAAAGGTCGCCGATAAAATCATCATTCCCCTCAACGAAGTCGATTACGACGCCCTCGCGGAGCAGGTCGCAAAGAAAATTTCGACCGAGCCCGTCGGCATAGATTACGACGTCCTCGCAGAAAAGGTTGCCGAAAGACTGCCCGCGCGCACGGCAGACGTCGATTACGACGAACTCGGCTCTAAGGTCGTCGAAAACATGTATATCCCTTCCGCAGTGGTCGAAGAGCTCGATTACGACGCCCTCGCAGAAAAACTTGCGGATAAAATTTCCGTATCCGACCCCGTTGTGGATTACGACCGCCTCGGCACCAAGGTAGTCGAAAATATGTATATACCCACGGCAGTTACCGAGGAGATAGATTATGACGCCCTCGCAAAGAAACTGTCCGAAAATCTTCCCGCGCAGGAAGTCGTATCAGCCGACTACATAGCGTCCAAAGTCGCAGAGCAGCTCGTAAGCCCCTCTGTCGATACGGAAGCTCTGTCGGAAAGAATAGCGAGCTGCGTGGTTGTGCCCGACACCGTCGGCGTTTCCGTCGATGAACAGGCAATAGCCGACAAAGTTATCGAAAAACTCAATCCTTCTTCGGTTACCGTCGATGAAAATTCGCTCGCCGAAAAGGTCGCTTCCGCAGTTGCGGCAAGCATAGACGGCGACGAAATTGCCGACAGAATTGCAAAGCAGGTCGGCACGATTTCGCCCGAACAGTTCGACGTCATGGTTGACGACGACGGTTGCGATTCGCTCGCGAAAGCCGTCGAAAGCAAGCTCGACTACGATGCTCTCGCCGAAGCTGTTGCCCAGAGATTGGGCAATGTGGGAACGGGTGCGGACGTCGATACAGAAGAACTCGCCCGCGTGCTCTCCGAAAAGCTCAGCGTTACCGCGCAGGTCAACGAGGACGCTCTCGCAGACAAGGCTGCGGCAGTTCTTTCCAACTACATGCCCGAAGTCGATACCGACGAAATTGCAGAAAAAGTTGTCTCCGCAATGCCCGTCGCGCACGTCGATGAAGAGGCAATCGCAAATTCCGTTGCAGAAAAGATTATCGAAAAACAGGAAGACCAGGATTTCGATATCGTCATTGACGAAGAGGGCGTTGACAGAATTTCTTCGGGCATAGCCGAAAAATACGACGCTTCGCTCTCCAAGATACAGGAAGATATAGAAGAACTCAAATCCATGCTGGCTGTCGGCGACGAACAGGCTCAGCCCGCCTGCGGAGACCGCCTCGAAGAAATTCAGCGCGACCTCGACAGAATTAAGGCAATGCTTGCGGCTGGAATGGTTGTAGCCGCTTCGGACGAAATAGCTCCCGCAGAGGCAGTTGCGGAAGAAGAGCCCGAAGAGACGACGGAGGAAGTTGCGGAAGAGGCATCGGAAGAAGCTCCCGCAGAGGAACCCGACGACGGACAGACGCTCGTTACGGTTAGCGACATTGTCGAAAACGAGCCCGCCGAAGAGAGCGCGGACGAAGAGGACGACGTCATCGAAGAGCTCGTCGACGATATAGACGAAAATCCTTCCGAGGGCGAGGTAATGCCCGACGGAATGGACGGCATGGCAGGCGGCGTAGATTTCGCCAACATGATGAAGTACAACCGCTCGTTCATCGCGAGAATTATTCAGGGCACCGACGACCAGAAGAGATATTACGGCAACGTGAAGAACGCGCTTCTTTCCTACAAGAAGGTCAACTCCAATATCTCATGGGGCAACGAGCGCTTCAACAAGGGTCGCGAGACCATTGCCCGCTTCAAGATACGCGGCAAGACGCTCTGCCTGTATCTTGCCCTCGACCCCAACGAGTTCGAAACATCCGTATATCATCACGTCGACGTGTCTGACAACAAGTCGATGCACGGCACGCCCATGATGGTCAAGATAAAGAGCCCCCGCGGCTGCAAGAAGGCTATAAGGCTTATAGACATAATGCTCGAAAGGCGCGACGGCGTCAAGCGCCCGATTGCAGAGCGCGATTACGCGGCGATGTATCCTTACGAAACCATGGAAGAGCTCATCGAAGAGGGTCTTGTAAAGGACGTAAGCAAAAAGTAAATCGACCTGACGCACAAAGGGGGTTCAAACACAACCCCCTTTCATAATGCGCCGCAAAATTCTACATAATATTACAAAAAGGACTATATTTTGAAAGAAAACAACGCTAACGCGGGCGAAAGAAAGCCCCGCAGAAAAAATAATGCCGAACGCGCCGCAAAAGGCGCAAAGGAAAAAAAGGTAAAGGAAAAGAAGCCCGCCCAGCCCAGAAGAGCGCCCGTCAGAACGCGCGGCAGGGTAATTCTTCCGCCCTCCGTTTCGGGCGAAAGACATTCTGAAGACGCACCCGTTCAGAAAAAAGCCGCAAAGAGAGAGCGCAGGGTAAAGAACGCCGTAAAGATAATTTTCCTCGGCGGCGTGGGCGAAATAGGCAAGAACATGACCGCCATAGAGTGCGGCGACGATATAATAATCATCGACGCGGGCGCAATTTTTCCCACCGAAGAGATGCCCGGCATAGACCTCGTCGTGCCCGACCTCACATATCTCATAGAAAATAAAAAGAAGGTGCGCGCCCTCGTGCTCACGCACGGACACGAGGACCACATAGGCGGCGTGCCCTATCTTTTGAAGGAAATGGATATCCCCGTCGCGGGCACGCAGCTTACGCTCGCGCTCGTCGATAACAAACTGCGCGAACACCGCCTCAACAACGTAAAGACTATTACCGTCGCGCCGGGCGGACACCTTCAGCTCGGCTGTTTCAGGATAGACTTTATCAACGTAAATCACTCTATTGCAGGCGCGCTCGCGCTCGCCATTCACACGCCGCAGGGCGTAATTTTCCACAGCGGCGACTTCAAAATAGATTTGACCCCCGTCGCAGGCGAACCCATCGACCTCAAAACGATTGCCGAACTGGGCTCAAAGGGCGTTCTTCTGTACATGGGCGAGAGCACGAATATCGAGCGCCCCGGCTACACCATGAGCGAGACGGTCGTCGGCAGCACGCTCGACAGGCTGGTTGAGGAAAACGCCGAAAGGCGCGTTATCATAGCTACTTTTGCCTCCAACGTGCACAGGCTTCAGCAGATAATCGACCTCGCCGTGCGCCACGGCAGAAAGGTCGCGTTAAACGGCAGATCGATGCTCAACGTCGTCGAGGCGGCGGAAAAGATAGGCGAACTGCACATCCCCGACGGCGCGATTATAGATATCTCGCGCACCAAGAATATGCGCGATTGTGAAGTTCTCATCGTCTGCACGGGCAGTCAGGGCGAGCCCATGAGCGCCCTTCACCGCATGGCAAACGGCGAAAACCCCAACCTTTCGGTGGGGCATAACGATACGATAATAATTTCCGCATCTCCCATACCCGGCAACGAGCGCGGCGTTTACAGCGTCATAAACAACCTCTATCACCTCGGCGCGGACGTCGTATATGAGCGCATACAGAACATTCACGTTTCGGGACATGCCTGCCAGGAAGAGCACAAAATAATGCACAACCTCTTAAAGCCCAGATATTTTGTACCCGTCCACGGCGAATACAGACATCTGATGAAGCATTCTCAGCTCGCGCAGAGCCTCGGAATGAGCGCGAACAATATATTCATTCCCGACCTCGGCAACTGCCTCGAAGTAACTTCCAAGGGCATAAAAAGGCTTGCGGATGTTCCCGCGGGTTCACGCCTCATCGACGGCGAGGGAATTGAGGACGAAAAGGCGTCGCTCGTCATGCAGGACAGGCGCCAGCTCGCGCAGGAGGGCATATTCATAGTATCCGTCTGCGTTTCGGGCGGAGAAGTAATAGGCGAGCCCGTAATAAATTCGCGCGGCTTCGTGTTCGACTTCCACCGCGACTACAACAAGGAAATGCGCGAAGTCATAAACAAGGCAATCGGCGGCTACGACCTCTCCTTAGGTTCTGTGGACGAGCTTAAAAGGACGATTAAAAAGGCGCTGAGGAACTACCTCGTGCGCAAGACCAAGCAGTCGCCCATGGTCGTGCCCGTGGTGGTGGAACTTTAATGGATTACGATTACGCCCACAACGATACCTCCTCGCCCGAACGCCCCTCGCGCACGGCGGGAGTAAATAAACTCAAAGTAAGTCCCCTCGTGCAGGAGATAAGAGAGCGCGCTTTCGCTCGCTCCGTTCCCGTTTCTTCGGACGAAACGTTGCAGTTTATCTGCATTCAGGCGGCGGTCAAGGGTGCGAAAAACATACTCGAAATAGGCGCGGCGACGGGCGCTTCGGGCATAGCGCTTTTGCAGACCTGTTGCGCCTCGCGCCTTACAACGATAGAAAAAAATGTCGCCTTCGCGCAGGAGGCGAGGGACAATTTTGAAAGGGCGGGACTTTCCGACAGAGTAACTCTAAAAGAGGGCGACGCGGCGGAAGTGCTGTCAGAGCTTTCAGGGCAGTACGATTTTATATTTCTCGACGGACCTAAGGTTCAGTATATAAAATACCTGCCCGTTTTGAAAAAACTTATGCCAGTCGGCGGGCTGTTGCTTGCCGACGACGTGCTTTTGTACGGCTGGGTCAACGGCGAACAGCCCGTGCCCAAAAAGCGTGCAATGCTGGTAAAGCATATACGCGAATATCTCGACGCCGTAACGGGCGATGAAGATTTTCTTACATATATAGCCGACGTGGGCGACGGAATAGCCCTTTCGGTAAAACTCAAAGGATAAAGATGAAAGTTGAACTTTTAGCCCCTGCGGGCAACAGGGCAAAACTCAATACCGCGCTCTATTTCGGCGCGGATGCGGCATATATCGGCGGAAAGAGCTTTTCTCTCCGCTCTTTTGCCGACAACTTCGACAGCGAAGAGCTTAAAAGCGCGATAGATTTTGCCCATTCCCTCGGCAAAAAGATTTACGTTACAGCCAATATATTCGCCCGCAACGGCGATATGGCGGCTATGGAAGACTATTTTGCCGCACTGTATGCGGCGGGCGCGGACGCGGCTATAATTTCCGACCCCGGCGTATTCTATGCCGCCAGAAAGAGCGCGCCGCAGCTTTGCGTGCACGTCTCAACGCAGGCGAATGTTACCAATAAGTACGCCGTAAAATTCTGGAAAGAACTGGGCGCGGCGCGCGTAATTCTCGCGAGGGAACTTTCCATAGCGGAAATTGCCGAAATGCACCAATTCGTGCCCGATATCGAGCTCGAAGCCTTCGTGCACGGCGCGATGTGCATATCCTATTCGGGCAGATGCCTTCTGTCCGACTACCTCACGGGCAGACCGTCCAACCGCGGCGAGTGCGTGCAGGCTTGCCGCTGGAATTACAGCGTAAAAAAGAGCGGCTCCGACGGCGGCTGGATGGACGTGGAGGAGGACGACAGGGGCACATATATTTTCAACTCCAAGGACCTCAATATGTCCGCGCACCTCAAAGAGCTCGCCGACGCGGGCGTGTGCTCTTTCAAGATAGAGGGCAGAATGAAGAGCGAATATTACCTCGCAACGGTAATCAACGCCTATCGCCGCTGCATAGACGGCGGTTTTTCCGACATCGTCGAAAATGAACTCTTGACTGCCGCCCACCGCGACTACACCACGGCATACGCCCTTGGCGAAAACCACGCTACCGTCAACTATTCGGACAGTCAGACAAAGGGCGATTGCGACTATATCGCCAACGTTCTGGGCTGTTCGGACGGCAGGGCGCAGGTCGAAATGCGCGGCAGGTTTAAAAAGGGCGATGTGCTCGAAGTGCTTTCGCCCTCCGAAAACTTCAATAAAAGTTTCACCGTTGAAAGCGCATATCTCCCCGACGGAACGGAAGTTGACGACTGCAAGCTCGTTCAGCAGGTTTACAGCATAAATTGTCCTTATTCGCTGTCTGCGGGCGATATTTTAAGACGCAGAAAATGACGCACTTCATGAAGCTGTCGCCCTCGGCGTTTCGCTCATTTGCGGACGGTGAAAAGCGCGTCGAAATGCGCCTTTACGACGAAAAGCGCCGCGCGCTTCGCGTCGGCGATTATATAATTTTTAATTGTGCCAATTTGGGAAGATTGCAGGTTAAAATCGTCGGTATAAAAATTTTTAAAGATTTCAATGAGTTGTACGCGGCATATCCGCCGAGTGAGCTTGGCTATAAAGCGGGCGAAACCGCACGCTCCGAAGATATGCTCGCATATTACACGCGGGACGAGCAGGAAAAATACGGAGTTGTCGCAATAGAGACGGCGGGGGTTAAAGGGGTCTTATAATGGATTACACGGTAAAGAAAATTTACGGTCAGATTAAAAATCGTTCAAAGACGGTGCGCGTTCCCGGCTCCAAGAGCATAACGGCGCGCGCCCTGCTCATCGCCGCACTCGCCGACGGAAAGTCAATGCTGTACGGCGCGCAATTTTCTGACGATTGCCGCGTTTTCGCCGAGGCTCTGCGCTCGCTCGGCATAAAGGTCGAACAGTGCGACGACGGCTCGGTCAACGTCTACGGTTGCGGCGGAAAGATCGAAGCCGACGGGGCAAAGGTCTATGTCGGTTCGGCGGGCACGGCGGCGAGGTTTATCCCCGCAATGCTCGCTTTTTCGGACGGCGAATACACCTTTGAATGTTCCGAGCAGATGAAAAAACGCCCCGTAGGTCCGCTCATACGCTCTCTCGAAGAGTTGGGCGCAAGTTTCACCTTTCTCGGCGAAAAGGACAGCTTTCCCTTTATAATGCGCGGGGCAAAAGCTCCTTCCGATAGCGTTACCGTCAATATCGACAAGAGCAGTCAGTATCTTTCGGGTATACTCATAAGTGCGGTGTGCGCGGGGAAGCCCTTCAAAATCAACGTCGAAGGCAGCCACGGCATGGATTACGTCAACATGACGGTGGATATGATGTGGTCGTTCGGCGTCGATGTAAAAGTCAACGGTTCGCAGTACACGGTCTTCGGCGGCTATGAACCCAAGAGGTACGATATCGAGCCCGATATCTCCGCTGCGTGCTATTTTTATGCCGCAAACAAAATTCTCGGCACAAACATAAAAGTGGGCGGCGTGATGCCGCATACCTTGCAGGGTGATTACAAGTTTATAGAGCTTATTAAAAATTTCGACGGCGGCGAGGTGGATATGTCCTCATATTCCGACCAGGTCCTGACGCTTGCGGCGATAGCGCCCTATTTTTCCGAGCCCACGCGCATATGTGGCGTAGGGCACATACGCGGTCAAGAGTGCGACAGAATTGCCGCCGCGGTAACCAATCTAAGGACTTTGGGCATTCGCGCCGAAGAGACGACCGACGGACTTATAATTTATCCCGGCGAGCCTTCGGGCGGAAGGATAAAAACTTTCGGCGACCACCGCGTGGCGATGTCGTTTGCTGTAACGGGCTTGCGCTGCGGCGGAGTTGTTATAGAGGACGCGGAAGTCTGCTCAAAGACCTTTGAAAATTTCTTCGACGTCCTCGATGATGTCATATCTTCTCTCACGACCTGATCTTTGCGATAAGGTAAAGTCGCAAGGTTAATTTATTAATACAGTTAGCGCAAATAATACAATTAATACATATGTGCGTGCGCGCACGTAAACAATATAATATATAAAAAGTTTACAATCTGTTCCCGTTCGGGACTGAAAAAATATTATTCGCGTTTAATCAAAAGTCGGCAATGTTTTCTGCCGACTTTTTTAAATTTCAGATTTATATAATCACAACACATGCCTTTAAATATTTTGTTTTTGTTAACGTCTAACAAGTAAAGATAATTGTTTTCATAAGTGTTGACAAATTCAGATATCGATGATAAAATAAATAATGACAAAAAATGCGGCAGTCTGCTTGCTTTGCCGTTTGTAAAGGCGATTTTGCAAATCAAAGCAAATTTGTCGCGACAAATATTGGAGGAAACAATGAAAAAGCTAATAAAACTCATTTCAGTATTCGCTCTGGCGAGTGCTGTATGTGTCGGCGTCGGTCTCGTTGCCGGTTGCCAGGGTTGCGGCGATAACGGCAATTCTGAAACGCCCGGTCCCGAGCACACGCATACCTATTCGACGGAATGGTCGTACGATGAAAATCAGCACTGGCATGCGGCTACGTGTGAACATACCGACCTCAGAAGCGAAGTAGGTGACCACGTCGATGAAGATGTGGACGGTTTCTGCGATGTATGCGGTTATGAGGTGGGCATACCTGTTCATAATGTCGGCATATCGATGACCAAGACCGTAAAAGAGTATGTCCTCGACGGTTCGCTTACAGCCAATATCGCCCTTGACGACATAAATGTCAACATCGTTCGCAGCGACGGTACAGACGGCGGTGAAGTAACCGATTACGAACTCAAATTCTATAAGGGTCAGACAGAACTCACCGAAACTGAAATTGCAGCTGCCGGAGCTGGCGCATACAATATCTGGGCAAGCGCACAGGTAGAAGGCGTTACGGGCACGGCTGAAAGTTTTGTAATAGTTTATGTAGTTGATGCGATAGAGAGCATAACTTTCAATGCCGATGCGGCAGGCACGGTTACTACTCAGCAGACGGGAGCTTTGGACAGCATGTCTTCCACATGGACGTTCACGGCTACTTACGCAAGCGGCAATCAGGAAACGCTCACCGCAGAAGATGTAACCATTACCGGCGTTGTTCCCGGAACGGTAACGGACAACGGTGCGGCTACGGTAGAATTTGTTTATACCGATGCAAAGGGTGTGGAGACAACTGTTTCCACGACCGTTAACTATACAGTTACAGCTGCCGGCAGCCAGCAGACAATAGAAAATCACTACAGCTTCGACGCTCTTGCGGCTGCAGTTTCCGATCCTAGTCTGAACACGCTCGCTCTTACTCAGGCAGATTTCACCGGCGTCAACGCATTCATAACCCTTATTCCCGGCGGTACTGTAAATTACAGAGGTCCTTCAAACAACGTTCTCGAAATCAAGAATGAAGCTCTCAGCGTAACCTATCAGGGTACCGGTACTCTTGTAATTCAGGCAAGATCTACAAGTAACTCCAATACTTCGGCTATAGCTATAAAGGGACCTGACGGCAACTACATCGAAGGTACTTATACTTCGGCAAATGTACAGAAGGACGATAACCTCAATGTTTATACTGTAACGGGTGCAATGAATGAAATTTCGTTCATTATCTCGCAGCCCGGTACATACACGTTCTGCACGCTTTCGAGTGTAACTGTCAACGGCACGCCTGTCAGCACGGCAAGAAATACCCGTATCGGAGCAATCGATATGACGGATGTTTTCGGCGGCGGAAGCGAAGGCGGAGACGATACTACCCCTACAATTGAGAACGTAAATATTAATCTTGGGACACTCGAAGCTTACAGCGGTCTCAACACTACAAATAAAACAACTACTCTTGCTCCCAACACGGAAATTGTTGCAGGTAGCGGCGTATCCACTATCGGAACAGCTGATTATACCATTGAATATAGTGCAAAACAGGTTTCCGGTTCTACCGAAAAACCCACGGTAAGACTTAAGTTCGGCGGTGGGGCAGACTTCGTTGCGGGTACTAACGCGCTTAAAATAGTAACTTCTGACGCTGCAACTGTTAAACTTTATATCCGTAGCAGTCCCGACAGTGCATCCAGACAGATTGCGATGTTTGGTGAAGATTACACTCAGATAGGTACTCCGGTAACTATCAATGAAGCTATGGACGGACTTGTTTATGAAGTAACGTTTACTGTTGATGCTGCCGGGACATATTATTTCGGAAGCGTCAGCGGTGGTATCGGTATATACAACATTGTTGTTGATTACGGTGCTTAAGGAGAGTAAAAGCAATGAAAAAAGCAATTAACAGAAAAATTTTAACGGCTGTCGCCGCTGCGGGACTTTCCGCTTCGCTCATACTCGGCGGTGCGCTTACGGCGAGCAGCAGTATCATTTCGCTTGCCGACACAGGCGCAACGCCCGTGCAGAGCAATTATACGATTAATAACACAATTCAGGGCAAAACATATTATGTCGCTCCCGACGCCGTTGCCGGTCAGGGCGATGGCAGCGAAAACAATCCTTACACGGTAGAGGAAGTTATCGCAAGCACAACTCTTCTTAAACCCGGCGATACGGTAATCGTCAAAAACGGCGTTTATACGTTCAGCTATCCTATGAAGGCAACCGTAAGCGGCTCCCCTCAGGGTTACATAACGGTAAAGAAGGAAGATGCCGAAGGCGAAGCGGTTTTCAGCTTCTACGATATGGTATTTGCGAGCACGAGCCGCGGCGTTGAAATAACAGGCGACTACTGGCATTGGGACAGCGTCGATATCCGCGGTGCGGGCGACAACGGCATGTATATAGGCGGCAGCTACAACGTGGTTGAAAACTGCGAGTTCTACGATAACCGCGACAGCGGTCTTCAGCTCGGCAGAAGCTATTCGGAATATGTCAACATAAACGACTGGCCCAGCTACAACCTCATTAAAAACTGCACGTCTTACAATAACTACGATAACGAAACTTATGGCGAAAATGCCGACGGTTTCGCGGCAAAACTTACAGTAGGCTACGGCAACATATTCGACGGATGCATTGCATACCGTAACTCGGACGACGGTTGGGACCTCTATGCAAAGACCGACTCCGGCAACATAGGCGCTGTTATGATTTATAACTGCGTTGCGTTCGAAAACGGTTATATAATGGAAACGCAGGAGGAATTCAACAGTAAATTCCCCAACTACAGAACGGAGTTCGACGAGGTTGATACGAGCGTTTACACGACCCGCGACGGCGACGGCAACGGCTTCAAGCTCGGCGGCTCGGTAATGGAGGGCGACGTATTCCTTTACAACTGCATGTCCTTCAACAACCGCATGCACGGCGTAACCGATAACTCCAACCCCGGCGTTCTCGATATAAAGAAC
>CAJLKN010000021.1 GCA_905207235.1 uncultured Eubacteriales bacterium | reverse complement strand
CGCAGACAAATTGTCTGCGCGCCATAAAATTTATTTATAAAATTTTATTTTGCAGAAATTCCGAACAATACCAACCTGTTGCTGCTGGACGTGAGAGTATAAGTCTGTCCCGCAACCACCGTGAAGGTATATGCATACGCCGTGCCCGAAAGTTTGTTGCCCTGAGTATCGGCGTCTTCGGTTATCTGAGTACCGTTTACGGTGAGAATACCTGACTTTCCGTAGTCGGACGAAGTTGCCCAGTTCTTGTCCGTGCAGGTATAATAAACGGTTATAGTGCAGCTTTCCTTTGCCGTGATGACATAACTTATCGTCGAACCGTTGGGTAAAAGCATGTGCGTAAAAGTCAGTTGCGAACCGTCGTTGGCTGTTGCTCCGTTCACGCCGTCAGAATATACGGCTTCGGTAAGAGTTGCTTTATTAGAAGAAAGCTGAACAGAGAAATTTGTACCGTTATAGAATGTTTCGCCGTCAGCTACGTTTGCCGTAAGACTTTCGGCTTTAAACAATTCTGACTGGGTAACTTCGCCGCTCTGGTCGCCGCCTTCGTTGCCGCCGGTCTGACCGCCCTGACTTCCGCCCTCTTCGCCTTCGTTTCCTCCGGTCGTGCCGCCCTGGTTGCCCGAAGAGCTGCCGCCCGTCAAGTTATTGTTGCGGTGAAGCGTGCCGGCGACTTGGGGTATCAACTCGGGTAAATCGGCGGTTGCATTCATAATTTCGACGTCGGAGCACTTATTTGCGCTGTCGTAATAGAATACCGAGCTGTCCGTATCGAACGTCGTCGAGAAAATGTTGTCGTTATCGACAGTCTGAGTTCTGTCGGATACTACGGTTACATCGTATTTTGTATCGAGCGATATACCTTTGAACGTGCAGTTGTAAATCTTTACAACGCCGCGCTTATCGTCGCCGTCCTGTGTGGTTACGGGGTTTTTGGCGTTATCGAAATAGCAGTTTTCAATCAAAGCATACGCGCCCGCACGCAGCGACATATTTGTGCCCGTAGAGCCGTAGTAATAGTTGTTGTACATGTGCATATTTGCCTGTCTGCCGAGGGGAAGACGGCTGGAGCACTTTTCATAGAAGTTGTGATGGAATGTTACGCATGCAGTCGTGTTGCTGTCGCTGCCGCCGACAAGTCCCGTCTTGTGGTTGTTATAGTAGTGATTGTACGAAACGGTTATATACGCGTTGCGCTTGAAGTCGGTGCCGCCGTCGCCTTCGTGCTTATCCTGCTCGGCGCATACATCCCAGTAGTTGATGCCCTCGTTGAAAGTATTGTTGTGTACCCAGATATACTTGCTGTCAAAGCCGTCTATCGTCGTCGCATCCTTGCTGCCTTCGAAAGAGCAAGCGTCCTCGGTGTAGTCGTCGAAGGTGATGTTGCGCACTTCTATCGAATTGCACTTCTTCCACGTAAGTCCCCACTGGAAGAACTCTGCGTCTTCGCCAATACCTTCGATCGTAACGTTTTGCGCGAGATCTATATCGCACATATTGTAGTACGAATCGAATTCGCCGCCGCTGTATTTAACTTTGTTTGTAAGTCCGTTGAGCTTTGTTGCAACGGCTGTATTGAGCGTATTATAGCCGCCGCTTATTATATCTTCTTCCGTCAGAGTGCTCGACGTAGGAAGAGCTTTTCCGTTGGCGCCGATAACTTTTGAGGCGGGAAGTTTGTTGTCGCTGCTGTACTTGCCGTCGGCATTATAATCGATTTTATTCCACGTTGCGGCGGAAATTTTGCCTATTATTCTTATGGCTACGGGATTGCTCGAACGATAAACATTCTGAAGTATGCTTACAAGTCCCGTATATGACTTGCCGTTCAAAGTTGCCTTTACGGTATTTTTGTTGGCTTCCGAAACGTAAATTACCTGAGCGTTCGACTTTAACGTGCCGTCGTCGTTGTAAGCGCCTATGCCGCTCTTTTTGAAATGAGCATAGCCCGAATGGTCGTAGGAAGAAATTGTTACGTCTTCGAAATCGATAACTTCGTTGTCGCTAGTAGTGATGCGGAAATCGTAATTTGCACCGCCTTTAAGTCCGACTATGTCCACCCTTGCGGTTGTGGAGGAAATCTGACGGATGAGTTCGGTATCAGCCGAGGTATAGCTTGAAGAATTGCTCAGCTTGTACTGTACTTTTGCCGCAGCAGCCGTGCTGTCGGTCCATTCGAAAGCTGCGCTCTCGCTGGCAGAACTTGCATACGTAACCGTTTTTTCAACAGCGACAAGTTTTGCGTACAACGTTGTGTCTTTCGTGAAAGGCTGAGTGAAATCATAAGGCTCGCCGGAAAAATCTGCCTTTTCATACCAGCCCGACACATAATATCCGTCAACGACAAGGTCATAAGGTTGCGTGCAGGTATTTTCGTCTATCGTTACGGACGAAAGAATTGCACTGCCGTTCATAAAGGTAACAGTAACTTCCTGAGTTACTTCCTCGCCGCCCTGGTCAGTGCCGCCCTGGTCTGTGCCGCCCTGGTCTGTACCACCCTGGTCTGTACCACCCTGGTCTGTGCCGCCCTGGTCTGTACCACCCTGATCGGTTCCGCCCTGGTCGCTGCCGCCCTGGTCTGTTCCGCCCTGGTCTGTGCCACCTTGGTCTGTTCCGCCCTGGTCAGTGCCGCCCTGGTCAGTGCCACCCTGATCGGTTCCACCTTGGTCTGTACCACCCTGGTCTGTGCCACCCTGGTCAGTTCCACCCTGGTCTGTACCGCCTTGGTCTGTACCGCCCTGGTCAGTGCCGCCTTGGTCGCTGCCGCCCTGGTCGCTACCGCCCTGGTCTGTGCCGCCCTGGTCGCTGCCGCCCTGGTCGCTGCCGCCCTGGTCAGTGCCGCCCTGGTCGCCGCCGTCGGGATTTTCTACATGTGTGCCGTCCTTATCATCATCGAAATAGCCTGCACACGCAGTGCTCATGACGCATGATGCGCTTAAAGCAAGTGAAATTACAAAAAGAACAATTTTTTTGATTTTCATTTTCTTTGCCTGCTTAAAATAAAATTTTTTCCGATATCTGTCAGGAAATAACGGTTATTATTCTATCACAACGTTTACGGCAACGCAAGCGCTTTGAGCAATGACGAAAAATAGTTGTCCCGACGCGATGAAAAAGTGCAAAAAATTGGCAAATTTTGCCTAATATTGTTCGATTTACCACTTAAATTTTAAGCAAAAATAACTTTTTTTACAACATCGACAGAGGTTTTGTAAGATAACATTAATTAAAATAAAAATGAATAGCCCGCGGCATATGCCGCGGGCTACTCATTTTATGGAGGTTAAAATTATTCTATGGCTTTGAGGCTTTCGTTCATATCGATTTTTACAATTTTGCGCCTCAACAGCAACATTACAAGCACAGTGAATATTGCGACGACTACGGGCGAGATTAGCCACATGAACCAGCTTATGCCGCCGAGCGTGCCCAAACCTATCATGGAGAAAACTATCCATATGAACAGCGCCGCCAGAGGATAACCGAAAATTATGCCAATCAACGTATCTATATAAATTTCGCGGTAAATATAGCCCGAAACTTCGCCGTCGTTATAGCCTAAAACCATGAGCGTTGCAAGCTCGCGGTTGCGCTCGCTTATGTTTATGTTGGTCATGGTGTATATTACCGTGGCGGTGAGCAGTCCGGCAAAGATTATTATAACTACCGCTATGGCGATTATGGAAGGCGAATTGAGCGTGCCGAACAGACACAAGTCGAGTATAGCCAGTCCCGCCATAACGAGCGCCATGGATATCGCCACGGCGATTACCGTCATAAAGAACCTGCTCTTGTACCTCAACACGTTGCGCACGGTAGATTTATATTTGAACGACAGCCTGTTCCAGAGGAAAGGCATGCGCTCGAATATGACCTTTTTGCCCGCCTTGGGAGGCTTGGGTCGGAGCAGTTCGGCAGGTTCTTCGCGCATCATCTTTATGCCCGACGAGAGCGTTGCAAACAGAATTGCAACGACAATAATGCCGAAGACTATAAGATAGAAATTCATCGCGAAGTACGCCGACATCGCAGGCATTGCATACGAGAAATTGAATATGTAATATATGAGCGAGGACAGCCCCATGCCTACAAAGTAAGCGCCGAAGCCGCCTATGCCAGTGGCAATGACCGCAAACAATGCGTATTTGAATATGATTTTAAAGGGCGAATATCCCAGCGTGCGCATGCATGCCACCTGTCCGCGCTCCTCTTCCATAAGTCGGCTTATGTTGGAGAACACGACGAGAGCCGTTACAAACATGAACGCGACGACGAGCACCCAGCCCAGAGCCGCAACTTTATCGGCATAGCTGTTTAGGGAGTACAGCGAGAAATTATCGTAAAGAGTTATCACCCTTACCGAGGACTGTCCGCCTTCATCCGTCATTGCGGCGGAAATTTTTTCACTCATCTCATCGACGTAATCTTTATATCCCCCGCTGTATGCGGAAAATATGTCGCGGTCGCCTATGGCTATGTAGATATCTCCCTTGCCCAACAGGGCGTTGCCCATTATTGAAGGGATTATATCCGAGGATACGTATAAAATGTTATCGACGGTGATAAGCCCGTCGAGCCCCGAACCCGTTTCGGGCAGTTCTACGTCCTCGCCGTTGACATAGCTCGGTTCGCCGTCGAGCGCTATCGTAAGCGGGCTCTGCAAGGTCTTTGTAACCTCTACCGTTACGGGCTTGACAAAACGAGAAATCATATTCAACATGCTTTCATCGAGTTCTTCGCCCGTATCCTGAATTGAAAGCTGATTTAAAATATCGGCAAAATCGAGTTCGATTTCCGTGCCGAGGGCAACGCCGCTTATCGTCTTGTTTGCGCGCTCGGCGTACGCCTGATTGCCCTCCGCACTCTCTTCCGACTGGCTTATAACGTCGGGAATATTGAGAGAAAATTGGGGGAAATCATCCAGAAAGTATATTCGCGTGAGCAATTCTCCGCCGTCGGGATAAGTAAGGTTGACGTCCACCGACATACCCGTCGCGACGACGGGGGGCTCTTCATCCTCCGCAAAAAGCGCAGTTATTTTTTGCACGTCGTCGTCCGAAAAGCCGCTATCCGCGCTCGATTTTATTATAAAGTCAGGCACGAGCCTTTCGGCATAATAATCGTTGAGCGAATACTTTAATTTATCCGTCGCCGAACCTACGCCCGAGGAAAACCCGACCGAAATGAGCACTATGAAAATTATAGATATGAAGCGCGTTACGTGTTTGCTGAACATGCGCCCCAGAGTTTTTAAATATGTATTCATTGCCGCACCGCCTAAGGCTGTTTACCATTCGATTTCTTCCACAGGCTTGGGATTGGGGTTGGTTTCTATCTTTTCTATCTCGCCGCTGCGTATGTAAATTACTTTGTCCGCCATATCTTTGAGCGCGGAGTTGTGGGTAACTATAATGACCAGTCTTTTGCGTTGTTTGGAAACATCGTAAAGAAGTTTTAAAATCTTTTTGCCCGTCTCATAGTCGAGCGCGCCAGTGGGCTCGTCGCAAAGGAGCAGTTTAGGATTTTTTGCAATCGCCCTCGCGATGGAAACGCGCTGCTGCTCGCCGCCCGAAAGCTGCGCGGGGAAATTTCCCAGTCTTTCGCCCAGCCCCACCTCTTCTAGCACTTCCTTGGGCGGAAGGTGGTCCTTGCAGATTTCGACGGCTATTTCGACGTTTTCGAGCGCCGTAAGATTGGGCATGAGGTTATAAAACTGGAATACGAACCCCACGTCGTTGCGGCGGTAATTTGTCAGCCCGCGGCGGTCGAGGTTGGTGAGTTCCTTTCCGTCGAGAATTATATGCCCGCTCGTTACGCCGTCCATTCCGCCGAGCAGGTTCAAAAGCGTAGTCTTGCCCGCGCCCGAACTGCCTACGACGACGGCGAATTCGCCGTCGTTGAGTTCGAACGAAACATTTTTAAGCGCCTGCACCTTTACGCTGCCTACCGTATATTCTTTGCTTACGTCTGAAAGGCTGAGATAACTCATATTTCACCTCGTTAAAAAACTATTGCTGACTGTTTATAATGATTGTAACCGCTCTGTGTGAATAATATAATAAAGTTTATGTGAAAATACTGTTAAAAAGCGCGGCTCTACCCATCGAAAGCCCGATTTCTGCCTTTTTTCGTCAGAAAAATACATTCGAACGGACTTTTCTTGTCAATTTGAATTATACCACAGAGTGTCGGATAATTCAATACGTAACGGACAAATAAATTGCCGATTTTTGTCCTCGTCCGCACAGCGCTAAGTTAACAAGCGCGAAGAAAATTTGAAAAAAGTACGAACGCCGATAAACTTATTGCCCGACATACTATATATGCCTTTCCCCGACATAAAAAGTACAAAAGCGGCGCAACAATTTATGTGCGCCGCCGTTCAAGGCAAAAAAAATAAATGCCGCGCGCCGAATGGCGCGCGGCATTTATTTTAAAAAAGATTTTCAGGCTTCTGCCTTGTCGTGTCCGTCGCGCATGGACAGAATAAGTCCTCTGCCCGTGATTATCGGCGATATAATGAGCCAGAGAGCCGCAACAGCGACGGCGATATAGACTATTATAGAGCCGACAGACCTGGGTCCCTGAAAAATCCAGCCGACAAGGTTGAAGTTCCAGATGCCGTAAAGCCCCCAGTTGAGCGCGCCTACGAGTACGAGAATATAAGAAATAAAATTAATGATTACCATAAGCATTCTCCTGATACTTATTGTTTGCCGCGGCGCGCGTTTTATGCGCGAAAATTAAATTAATTTTAACGCTGATAAAAGTTAAGAAAAAGTCTTGGTCACGTCGCCGCAAGGCTTACAGGGCTTCCATTTAAAATTAACTTACATTAACCGCACGGCGCAATAAATACTTTTATCTCAAAAAAATATTTTGGCATAAAATAAAGCGCGCCGCCGCGGAAATTTCCGAGGCGGCGCGCAAATTATTGCATTTCAGTTCAGCTCAAAAACATATTTATTTTTCATAGACAGAGCGCTTTAATATGCCTATATATGGCAACGAACGGTAATGCTCGTTGTAGTCGAGGCCGTAACCTATGACAAACTCGTCCTCGATGAGGAAGCAGTTGTAATCGCTCTTTATATCTGACGTGCGGCGGGCATATTTGTCGAGCAGAGTAACTATGGTTACGCTCGCTGCGCCGCGCTCCAAAAGCAGCTTTTTGAGGCAGCAGAGGGTAAAACCGCTGTCGATTATATCCTCTATTACTATTACGTCTCTGCCTTTCACGTCGCTGTCGAGGTCCTTCTTTATTTTGAGTTTGCCGCTCGATTCCGTGCCCGAACCGTACGACGAAACCGCCATGAAGTCAAGTTCGACGGGTATAGAAAGACAGCGGATGAAGTCGGCATAAAAGATTATGCTTCCTTTAAGAATTCCCAAAGCTATGGGGCGCTTGCCCGCAAAAGCCGCATCGACCTGCTTTGCGACCTCCGTTACTCTCGCGCGCAACTGGTCCTCGGTAAAGAGTATTGTCTGACAGTCAGGGTGCAATTCGTGCATTTAAATGTTCTCCTTTGTATGATAATCGCAATATATCAGGCGGTCAATTAAAAATTGTCGCCGTTCCAGCCCCAGTTTTCATAGCCTTCGTAAGTGATGTAAACGCACTCGGCGGGAATACCCGCAACCGACGAAAGCAATTTGCATACGGCGGCAGTCATCTTGCGGCAGTCGCCGCCGTTCACTCCGCCGAACGCGCGCACGTCAACAAACGCGCCTTCTGTAAGTTTTTTGCCAGCAAAATATAAATCGTAGCCGTCGTTCACGCCGACCATAAGGTAAGAACTGCTCTTGTGCATGAGCGAAACGGAGCTGCAAAGCCCGTCGCATATGGCGTTTTTCTGACTTTCGTCCAGCTTTTTTGTTATTTTGCAATCTATAAAAGGCATAATACTCCCCCTCAGTTGTCCGCGCCGAAAGCGGCGCAGGTTATATATAAAGTTCCGGATTGGTCGCCGCAGACTTTTACTTTATCGGAAATTTCCACACCGCAGACAACTAGAATTTCGTTTCCGCTAGCGACGAGCGGTATTTTATCGCGCAACGCGGCGGGTATTTTTCTATCGGTGAAAAAATCGCCGAGGCTCTTTGTTCCGCCTCCGAACTTTTTGAACTTATCGCCCGCACACATAGTCCTTACGACGGCGTCGGAAGGTATTTTTCCGCCGTCGGCGCGAAGAACTTTTTTGCCGTCGGCGCTCTTTTGCGCCCCGTGCGATACCGTCAGTTCAACGCCGCCGAAAAACGCAACCTTGCCCTCCTCAAAGAGAGAAAACGGCAAGGGTTCAGTCGCAATTTTGCTGTTTTCGACTATACGCAATACCCCTTCTTCCTTATATGCCGTAAGATTTAAAAAGGAAAACTTTTTGCCGTTCTCCGAAAACTGAAGGCTGAAAAGGCTGTCGAAGTGGGACGATGTGTAATCTTTTCTTGCAAAGCGCTTTGACACCACGTCGTAAGCGGCGCGGGTGAACACGCTCTTTTCGCTGCAATATGATATAGTATAACCGCAAACCGAACTTTTGACAAGCGGTGCGGCGAGTTTTACAAAATATTCCTCGTCCTCCGCCGCCAGACGCGAAAAACGGTATATAGCCGCGGCCGCCCCGGGCACCGCCTCTTCGAGGGCGGGCAGGACGTTGTGTCTTATTTTATTGCGGGTGTAATCGTCCGAAAAATTTGTGCAATCATCGACATACGGTATGCCGTTTGCGGCGATATACTCCTCTATCTCCTTGCGGGTGCAGCAAATCATCGGGCGTATGAGCCTTAGCGGTCTGCCCGCGGCGGACGACATATCCTCGTCGGTAATGCCCGCCATGCCCGACAGGGACGAACCCCTTGCAAGGTTGAAGAGCACCGTTTCGGCATTGTCGCCGAGGTGATGGGCTGTCGCCACGCAATCGACGAAGGGCGACATTTTGATGTAACATTCAAGCCGCCAGGCGCGCGCCGCCGCCTCGGATGAAAATCCTTCCGCTTTGAAAAAGGTGAGCGGAATGTCGTTTTCTTTACACCAACGCGCAACGAAACGGCTGTCCGAAGCCGACTGTTCGCCGCGCATGCCGTGGTCGCAGTTGAGGGCGCTTACGCTTATGCCGAACCGCGCGCCGTTGCGCGCGAGATAGTGCAGAAGAGCCATCGAGTCCCTTCCGCCCGAACAAGCCACGCAAATTTTACTGCCCGCGTAACGGGCAAGTTCAACGTTCATACGATGATTATATCACACCGCGCGCGGCGTTGCAATCATTAAAAAATAATAAAACAATTTTTTTTGCAACCGAGCAAAAACAGTTGACAAAACACGCGCTTTACTGTATGCTAATAAAGCTTGAACGTGCGGAACGCTTATCGCGGGGTAGAGCAGCCAGGTAGCTCGTCGGGCTCATAACCCGGAGGTCGCGAGGTTCGAATCCCGCCCCCGCAACCAAATTTTTCGCCGCTCGTTCAGCATTATGGCGACGTAGCTTAGTTGGTCTATAGCGGCCGGTTCATACCCGGCAGGTCGGCGGTTCGAATCCACCCGTCGCTACCAAAAGATAACAACGCCGCAAGGCGAAAATATAGATTGCGCGAGCTTTTACCCGCCAATCACAGTTTAGGCCCGTTGGTCAAGCGGTTAAGACACCACCCTTTCACGGTGGTATCATGGGTTCGAGTCCCGTACGGGTCACCACAAGGCGGGAATGTAATCAGTAAGATTGCATTCCTTCTTTTTTTAAAATTAATGCGCGGCAAAGCGCATTGCGAAGGTGTAGTTCAGTTGGTTAGAACGCTACCTTGACATGGTAGAGGTCGTAGGTTCGAGTCCTATCATCTTCACCAAAAACAAAGAAGCCCTTTTGCGGGGGCTTCTTTTGTTTTTTTCTTGGTAAGATGCTATCAGGACTCGAGGGGAGGCAAGCAAGCATTTATGCTTGCGCAGGGCGGCGGGCTCTACCGCCGTCAAAACAGTGGCAACCCACTGTTTTCCATGCGCGCTGCTCAAAGCGAGAGTCCTATCATCTTCACCAAAAACACAAGAACCCCCTTTTGCGGGGTTCTTGTGTTTTTTTCTTGGTAAGATGCTATCAGGACTCGAGGGGAGGCAAGCAAGCATTTATGCTTGCGCAGGGCGGCGGGCTCTACCGCCGTCAAAACAGTGGCAACCCACTGTTTTCCGTGCGCGCTGCTCAAAGCGAGAGTCCTATCATCTTCACCACAAACAAAGAAGCCCCTTTTGCGGGGGCTTCTTTGTTTTTTAAAATTTGCGCCCGCGACGGCAAGTCGCGGGCGCTTTACAAAGTTTTTATACTATATTATGCCATTCGCTTTACGCGTTGGGTTCGACATAGGACTTGATTGAGTTTGCTATGTTGAACATGTGGTCGCCTATGCGCTCGAGATTGACGGCGAGCTGAAGATATACCGAACCTGCCTCGGGAGTGCATCTGCCCTCGTTGGTGCGGCGGATGTGCGCGCTCTTCATCTTGACGTACGCTTCGTCAACCGAGCGTTCGGCAGCTTCTATATTCTGCGCGTAGCTGAGATTGTGCTTGGAGAATGCAAGCTCGACGTTTTTGTAAAGTTCGGTGAGGTAGCCGTCCATTTCGCGTATTTCGGCTTCGGCATGTTCGGAGAAACGCGCGTTTGTCTGCGCCATCTCTTCGGCGTATTCGACTATATTTTCGGCATAGTCGCCTATGCGCTCTATATCCGACGTTACGCGGTAGAAGGACGAAACTTTGTTTTCATCTATTACCGATATATCTTCGGATGAAAGTTTTACCAGGAACTGCGTTATATACTTATTGAGCTGGTCGATATGCTTTTCGTTTTCGGCGAATTCGGATTTGCCCGAAAGGTCGTAGGAAAGCAGTATGTTTATCGCGCGCTTATAATTGGAGTACGCAATCTGACCCATCTTTACAATCTCTTTGCGCGCCTGACCGACCGCTATTGCGGGAGTTTTTAACAGGCGCTCGTCGAGAAGTTCGTCGCTGTCCTTCTTAACGGTATCCGCGCGCTTTTTGCTTTCGGGTACGATGAGGCAGGCAAGCTGGACGAGATATTTAATGAACCACATTAATATGAGCGTGGTGGTTACGTTGAAGAACAGATGGAAAATAGCTATCTGCCATTCAACGTTGCCGGGCATGAGATAATTCAGAAGATTGGCGATATCCCTGCCCCAGATGATGACGGGCACCGAGAAAATTATGCACCCAATTATATTGAAGCACAGATGTATGCACGCCGCGCGCTTTGCGCTTGTGGAAGCGCCTATCGAAGATATTACCGACGTGAAGCACGTGCCTATATTAGTGCCCAGCACTATGAACATGGACATATAGAGATTTAAAAGCCCCGCGCTGGCGAGCGAAATTACTATTGCCGTAATCGCCGAGGACGACTGCATTATTGCCGTAAGAATGAGACCGAGCAGGAACAAAACGATAATTTCCCACGTGAGAACGCTCTTGCCGTTGCCTATCGAGGCAAACATGTTGCGTATCGCCTGACCGACTTCACCCTCTTCGCCCGTGAGATCCTGCACGGTGTAAGACATTATATAAAGTCCGACGAAAACCATGCCGAGACCTGCAAGAATGTAGCCCACCCTCTTGGTCTTTTCCGTCTTGGAAAGCATGGTGAACATAAGTCCGACAAATGCAACGCAGGCAAACACAGCCGAAATTTCAAGTTCGGCTCCGCCCGTGGACATAGCCGCAATGAATGCAGATATCGTTGTGCCTATGTTTGCGCCCATGATTACCGAAGCCGCCTGAATGAGCGTCATAAAGCCTATGTTTACGAAACCGACTATCATGACGGTCGTCGCGGACGAACTCTGAATTATGGCGGTAATCGCCGTACCTGTGGCGATGCCGACAAATTTATTTCTGGTAGCTTTGCCCATAAGACTTCTCATCTTGCTGCCCGCAGCCTTTTCAAGGTTGGACCCGAGAATTTCCATACCGATCATGAAGACCGTTATGCCGCCGAGGACATAGAAAAACGCGCTTATTATCTGCAATACTGCATTAAGGGTCATTATTCTCTCCGTTTGTAAAAAAATTGCACTTAAATTGTATCAGTTTTTTTATAGCTTTGTCAAATGAATTAAAATAATTTTAACCCCGCCCCCTTTTGTCTTGCCTTGCCGCTTAAAAACAATTAAAATATATAAAAAATAAGGAGAGTGAATAATTTTGCTGAACATAGTTCTCGTAGAACCCGAAATACCGCAGAATACAGGAAACATAGCGCGCACCTGCGCCGCTACGGGCTGCCGCCTGCACCTGGTAAAACCGCTCGGATTTGAAATAAGCGACAAATATTTGAAGCGCGCGGGGCTCGATTACTGGCAGTTCGTCGAAGTGAAAGTTTGGGACAGCTTTTCGCAGTTGCAGGGCGCATATCCCGACGCGAAATACTACTATTTCACTACAAAAGCCAGGCACGTTTACGCGCAGGCTCAGTTTGAAGAGGGCGATTTCCTCGTCTTCGGCAAGGAGACAAAGGGGCTTCCCGAGGAACTTTTAAAAGCCAACGAAAAAAATTGCCTGCGCATACCTATGATTGGCGAAACGCGCTCTTTAAACCTTTCAAACTCGGTCGCGATAGCCGTTTACGAGGCGCTCAGGCAACATTCTTTCGAGCACCTTAACAAGGCGGGCGAATTGCACACACTCAGGTGGGACGACTGATTTTTGCCCGCTGCTCTTTACTTTTTATATTTTATATTGTATAATGAGCATATGGAAATGACCAAAATAGTTGTCGCGAGCGGCAACAGACATAAAATAGAAGAAATAAAAAAGATCTTTACGCAGGCGGAGCTTGTTTCCATGTCGGAAGCGGGCTTTTGCGGCGAAATTGAAGAGACGGGAAAGACATTCAAAGAAAACGCGTTCATAAAGGCTAAAACCGTGTGCGACGCGCTCAATCTTCCCGCGCTCGCAGATGATTCTGGGCTGTGCGTCGATGTGCTCGGCGGCGCGCCCGGGATATATTCCGCGCGGTTTTCGGGCGAAGGAGACGCGGCAAACCGCGCCCTCCTTTTAAAGCGGCTGAACGGTCTTGACGACAGAAAGGCGCACTTCGAATGCGCCGTCTGCCTGTGCCTGCCCGACGGAAAAACATTCTTCGGTGTGGGCAGAACTTACGGTCATATACTTGAAAAAGAGACGGGCGACAACGGCTTCGGCTACGACAGTCTGTTCTATTCCGACGACCTGAAAAAGAGCTTCGGGCTCGCAGACGAGGACGAGAAAAACTCCGTTTCCCACCGCTTCCGCGCACTCGAAGATTTGAGGAGAAACCTTTGAAAAAGATAGTTGTAATTTCGGACACGCACGGCAACAGAGCCGCGATTGAAAAACTTAACGGCGTATTTGCGGAAAGCGACCTTATAATACACCTCGGCGACACCTCCTCCGACGGCAGCAGAATACGCGCAAATTTCCCCGACAAGACCATTTTAATCAACGGCAACTGCGACTTTCCCCGTCTCGGCGAGGACGAAAAAATTATTGAGGTCGAAGGTGTTAAAATTTTTGCCTGCCACGGCGACAGATATAAGGTAAAGGGCGGAGTTTCGCACCTGGCCGAGCGCGCGGCGGAACTAGGCGCGCAAATTGCGCTTTACGGGCACACGCACAAGGCTTGCGAACTTGAAGTGAACGGAGTATGCACGCTCAACCCCGGCACTCTTTCCCGCATTGCACACACAAAGACATACCTTTACCTCGTAATTTACGGCGATAAATTCACATTGAAAATAGTGGAAATCTGTCCTTAAAGGATTGAATGCTGATGAAATACATAATTGAAACTTTAAAATATCTGAAGAGCAACCTGCTTCTTCTGCCCGCTCTGGCGGTCGCAATACTGGCTTTCGCCGCGGTATTCGATTATTCCGCGCTGGAAAATATTATAGCTACTTTCTCAGGCGGCACAATAACAAACAGTTTTACGGCGTGGCTGAGGGTATTCGTCCCCTTCAACGCATCCAACTGGATTACCTGCATTTTCAGCGTAGCTGCCTACATAGTGCTGGTTATCGACACAGCTTTCATACATTCCATGGTGGATAAGCACGTCAGGTTCGGTTCGAAGTCCTTCCGCTCGGTCATGTCGAGCTTTTCGATAAACTTCATATATTCGGTCATAACGCTCGTCATAATACTCGTATGCTACACATTGATGGCAGTTCTTTTTACAGCCATAATGAAGACGACGGCGCTCGGCGCGCCCTATCTTTTTGTGGCGGGACTGGCGATATGCCTCATCATAACCTATCTTCTGACTTTTGTGTTCTCCCACTTCTTCCTTTGGTTGCCATGCGCGGAAGTTACGGGCTTCAGAATGTCGGAGGCGCTGTACAGCTCGTACGCTCAGGCGCGCACCGTAAGGTGGAAGATTTTCGCCATGCTCGCGATAACCCTGACGGTTGACATAGCGATTACTATTCCCGTTGCCATTTTCCTCGGCGACATAGTGGCGCTCATCGTAAGCTCCTGCACGTTCGGATGTTCGTTTATGTTCATCGTCGTGGCGAGCTATATCGTCTATGCCGACGTAGAGAGCATAGAGCGCGAAGATTTGAAGAAATACTGATTTATAGGTGAAAATATGAAATTCAAACACACTTTCCTCGTTTTCGTCGATAACTTCAAGGCGACGTACAAAGTGCTGCTTTACAGGGTGATAGTGCTGGCCGTATGCCTTTGCGTATATACCGCCATCATATTCCCCTTCATGCAGCGCATAAGCGATACTTCGCAGATGGTAGCTTTGAGCACGGCGACAAAAAATTTCGGAAGTTCGTTCGCAAACCTCGATTTTTCCGCCATGCACACCGCCTGGCTGGAAATAACGGAGGCGCTTAAAGGACTTATGGAACTGCTGTCGACGCGCGTCGGCGAAATAGTCGGCGGAATTATAGTCATTATTCTCGTCTACCTCATTCAGCGTTTTCTTCTCGGTCTTGGCAACTACACCGCGGGCGCTATGATAAACGACAAAATGGCTATGCGCGCAGACTCCCCCTTCATCGGAACGCTTATCAAAAATCTGGGCAAGGCTTCGCTTTACAACGTAATATATATTCCCCTTTCCGCCGTTTACGACGTGATAGCCATAGGTCTTACGGGCGCGGCGGTATACGGACTTGCGCTTGCGCACGTGCCCCTGCTTTTGCTCATATTCCTCTTCTCCACCGTCGTAACGCTGCTTTTCGCATTGAAGATGACGTTTACTTCCGACTGGCTGCCCGCGCTCGTTTACGGCAAAATGACCAACTGCGCGGCGATGAAATACGCCTTCGGTTATTCGGGAAGAAAGTTTGCCGACGTATTTTCCAACTTCCTCATACTCGTTTTGATAATTTTCGCATTGAACACGGCGGCAATATTCCTCACCTTCGGCGCTGGACTTCTTATCACCATTCCGGCAAGTTACTTGATACTCATTTGCATGGAGTTCGTAAACTACTGCGAGAACAACGAAGTTAAATACTTCCTCGACAAAAAGAACGTAGTAAAGCCCGACAAAGAAACCGTGCTCACACGCGAACAGTTCTTCAAGGGTCAGGACGAACTTTAATTGCAATATATATTGGAAATATTTTCTTTACCCCCTTTACAAGGGGGGAATTTTTTTGTATAATATAGTAGTAAGAATGCGGTATAATGCATTCACCGACATAATTATCAATGGGGGATTTATTTATGGACTATAAAGCAGCTTACGAAAGCTGGTTCAACGATGAAAGACTTTGCGAAGAGGGCAAGCAGCAGCTTGCGGCAATCGCCGACAATGCAGAAGAAATAGAATACAGCTTCGGCGCGGAACTCGAATTCGGCACCGCGGGCATGAGGGGAATTATCGGCTACGGCACCAACAAGATGAACATTTACACCGTCATGAGGGCTACCGAAGGACTTGCTACGTTCATCAAAGGTCTGGGTCAGGAAGCCATGCAAAGAGGCGTCGTTATTTCCTACGACACTCGCCTCAAATCGGACGAGTTTGCAATGGCTGCGGCGAGAGTGCTTGCCGCAAACGAGATAAAGGCTTACGTCTTTCCGGACGTGCACCCCGTTCCCATGCTGTCGTTCGCGGTGAGAGAACTTAAAACCATCGCGGGCATTATGGTTACCGCTTCGCACAACCCCAAGCAGTACAACGGATATAAAGTTTACGGCGAAGACGGCGCGCAGATGAGCCCCGAGGACACAAAAGTCGTCGTGGACAGCATAAACAAAATAACCGATTACCTCGGCAGCCCCGTACCCACGGCGGAACAGGTTAAAAAATACATCAGACCCGTTCCCTCAAAGGTGGACAAAAAGTATTATAAGGCGCTCACCAAACTTTCGCTCTCCAAAAAGGCGGTCAAAAAGTGCGGAAAGAACCTTAAACTCGTTTACACTCCCGTTCACGGCTCGGGATATATCCCCGTTACCACTATACTCAAAAAACTCGGCATCAACGCAACCGTCGTCGAGGAACAGACCAAGAAAGACCCCGAATTCTCCACCGTTCAGGTGCCCAACCCCGAATTTAAGGAGACGCTTTCGATGGGTATCGCCCTCGCAGAAAAAATCGGCGCGACCGTCGTTTTCGGCACCGACCCCGACTCCGACAGACTGGGCGTAGCCGTGAAGAACGACAAGGGCGAATTTGAAGCGCTTTCGGGCAATCAGGTGGGCATACTCCTGCTCGATTACATCTTAACCCGCCTCAAAGAGGACAACGCTCTGCCCGCCAACGCGGCAGTCGTAAAGTCTTTCGTTACGACGAGCATGGCAAAACCCATTTGCCAGAACTTCGGCGTGGAACTTTTTGAAGTGCCCGTCGGATTTAAGTTCATAGGCGAAAAAATCAAGCTGTGGGAGAGAGATCAGAGCCACACCTTCGTATTCGGCTTTGAAGAGAGCTGCGGATATCTGCGCGGCACGCACGCGAGGGACAAGGACGCCGTCGTAGCCTCCATGCTGTGCGCCGAGATGGTGTGCTACTATACCTACAAGGGCACGACGGTATTCGACAGGCTGAACGAAATTTATAAAAAGTACGGCTACGTGCTCGACTGCAACGTTTCCATTCAGTACAAGGGACTGAACGCAATGAAGGAAATGAACGCCGTGGTCGACGCGCTCAAAGAAAATACCGTAAAGAAGTTCGACATTTACGAAGTTGCAAGCATACGCGACTATTCGAAGGACCAGAAGCTCGATCTTGCAACGGGCGAAGTATCCCCCATCGGTTCGCCCAAGACAAACTGCGTATATTACGAACTCAAGACGGGCAGCTTCATCTGCGTCCGTCCCAGCGGCACGGAGCCCAAGCTCAAAATTTACTACTCGGTTAAGGCAAACAACAAGGACGACGCCGAAGCAGCTTTGAAGAAGATGCAGACGGCAGTTACCGCCCTTCTCAAAAAAGTTTCTGCAAAATAAAATGCGATAAAAAAGCCGCGGCGACGCCGCGGCTTTTTTGTTAATATTAATTGCACATAAAATTACAGACAAATTCAATGTTGCCGCGGATGAATTTACTCCGCGGCATTTTAATTTAACATATAGAGTAACAGAGCCGCGCCGCAGTTAACT
>CAJLKN010000020.1 GCA_905207235.1 uncultured Eubacteriales bacterium | reverse complement strand
GCGGGGCGCGATATGCGCCCCGCGCCCTCCTTCGTCACAAAATTTTTTCGAGAGCGGTATATTGAGGAGCGAGCCCCATCGCCCTGTAAAAACCTTCGGCGCGCTCGTTTCCGTTATAGACGTGCAACGTTACGTTGTAAGCGCCTATGCTCTTTGCGTAATCGCAGGCACAGGCAAAAAGTTTTTTGCCTGTGCCGCGCGAGCGCGACTTTTCATCTACGCAGAGGTCGTCTATATACAGCGTTGTAATTTTCGCCTTTGACGGGGCGTCTTCCCTTATTATGCGACAGAATACGTATCCCGCAATTTTCCCGTCCTGCACGCACACGAAAACGGGCGTATTTTTATCCGCTATTATCCCGGAAAGCTGACTTTTGCCATACTTTTGCATGCCCTCGATGAACAAATCGGGGCGTATGCGGGCGTGCACTCCGTGCACCTGCCGCAAAAGTTCCTCTATTTCGGGAATATCCCCCTCTTTTGCCAATCTTATTTGCGACATGATTTCCATAAATCTGTACTCCTGCAACTATATTTAATACTTATATTCGTCCTTTAACGCCTGCGGACTATGCCTTTTACGGCACAATTAATTTTTAACCTATACGGTCATTTCGTCGCCTGTGCGATTTCCTCCTCGGTTTCCGCCGACGTCCACTTGCCGAAAACCTGCGATTTTTTGGACGGAAGATATCCCAGATATTTATATCCCAGCTTTTTCAACAGAGCCATGCTCGGCACGTTTTCGCTCTCGGTAAAGCTGATAAAATCGCAGTCGGGAAATTTTTCGTGCAAGCAATTTATGAGCGCATTCAACGCTTCGAAGGCAAAACCCTTTCTGTGGTGTCTGTAAGATATGGTGTAGCCCAGCGAAATTGTGCCGTCTGCGGGCATTACAGCAATTTCCCCGACCAGCTCGTCGCTGTCTTTCAGAGCTATTGCAAATACGGACGGATATTCCAGGGATATTTCGTCATCTTTATGACTTTTTATCATATCGAGTATGCCGTCATAGTCTTTGACCTGACCGCGCTGATATCGCGCACATATTTCGTTGTTTCTGTAATCGAAAATAATGCCGACGTCTTTTTCGCATAAATTGCGGAGGACAAGGCGTTCTGTACACAATAATATCATAGCTGTAATTTAAAAAATCAATTTTTACTTAAAATCGCCGACGAAAATCTAGCAATAGCGCTTTTGTACGGGCGATTATTTTTATCTTACAATATTTTCCCTTAAAATTCAACCATTATTTCAAAACAACGTAATGTCATGCAAATAAGTATGAATATAAAAGGGCTTATCCTCGGGATAAGCCCTTATTCAGTTATCAATAAAATTTTCCTCTTCAAATCTTTTTTTATCAAAAACAGCGCGTTCACCCAATACTAAAATCGGCACAAGTTGCATTTCTTCAAGTTTTTTATAAATTTTTAAACTGATCGCCTCGGAACTTTCGCAAAGATTGCCGAAATCGTCCGTGTACTCAAATTTTAACGTATAAACTTTATAAGTCGTAACCGCCCCGTTGTTGCGCTCAGTAACTTCGGTAATTGTAAGGTCAATAATGCGCCCGCGCTCCTGATGTCCTTTTCTCGCAACCGCAAACGACTTTTTTCCGTTGATTATCATTTGCACGCCGTTAATGATAAATGCAGCTGCTATTATCGCAAGGAAGCCGCTGATTATGCACATAAAGATCTTTCCGCCCGCGCCTTCGGTTTCCCAATTTTGAATAGCGCTCGTTAAGACTGTTATTGCAATAGCAATCGCAACTGCGGAAATTATAATTCTGACTATGCCGCCGACTATCGTGCCGCGTTCGAAAGAATTTCTGTCCATAACCCGCACCTCCGTTTCAGTCAAAAATATTATACACGACAAAGCGACAAAAATCAACCCGCAAAAATCTATGCCGAAGTCGTCATTGCTTTTTGGCTGACTGCTTTATCTGCGAATGATAAAAATAGTTGATTATAATAGGTTTTTCCGTAGGATTGCGCAAAAAAGGCTCTTCGTCGATTACGTACATAAAGCCGTTATCTGCGGCATATTGCGCCACCTTTTGGTCTAAAATTCGCCAATAAGTCATATCGTTTTTGTTATATATCTGCTGATACAGCGGCAAAAGATCGGGATAGTTTTGCGCGATATATCCCATTATATCCGCCTTGAAATTGCCGCGAAGATTGAGGTTTTCCAGCCAGATATAATCGCAGAAGTCTTTTATTTTTTCTATTATGTCGAACACCTGCGTTATTTCGGGAAAAATAGGCGAGATGAAGCAGGTTGTGCGAATGCCCTCCTCGTGACACTTTTTCATCGCCGCAATTCTGCGCTCTATGGAAACGGCTTTATCCATATCGTCTTTGAATTTTTCGTCGAGAGTATTCACCGACCAGCTTACGAGCGGGGACGGAAAGTTTTTTATAAGGTCGATATCGCGCACTACGAGGTCGGACTTTGTAGTTATGATTAGGTTGATTTTGCTGCCCTGCATCTCCTCTAAAAATGCACGGGTGCGGCGGAACTGCTCCTCCTGAGGGTTGTATGCGTCCGTAACCGAACCGACTATCATAGTCTGACCGTCGTATTTGGCGGGATTTTTTATCTTGTCCCAATATTTGACGTCAAGAAACGTGCCCCACGGTTCTTCGTGCCCCGTAAACCTCTTCATAAAACAGGCGTAACAGTACTTGCAGGCGTGCGTACAGCCGATGTACGGGTTTACCGAATATCCCGCAATGGGTAGATTGGACTTTGTAAGCACGGTTTTTACCTTTACCTGTCCCAACTTTATAGAATTATTCATTTTCTTCCTCCAAATTATGAAGTATGCGAAGAAGATAACTTTCGAACTGCTCCGCCTCCGCTTCCGAAAAGCCCTTATAATATATACTCTCTATCTCGCGGGTAACGGCGTCATACTCGTCTTTGAGCAGCGCCGCCTGCGGCGTGAGACTGACGATTGCGCTGCGCTTGTCCTCCGAATTCTCTTCCATGCGGACGAGCCCCTGTTCGCGCATTCTTGAAAGCATGGCGGTCAGCGTCGTCTTGGCGAGCCCGCTCTTTTTGGAAATTTCCGTTGCTGTCATGTCTCCGCCCTGCCAGAGTACGTATAAAATTTTACCCTGCGCGCCGTTGAAGGCGGCTATGTTCTTTTGCTGTAAAATTTTATCGAACCTGCGCCCGCCTATTGCCTTTATCTTGGATATCAAAAAACCGCCCTGCCTTTCTTTCATAAATTAAACTCCTCGGGAAATTGTTGTATCATCTCCTTTTCGGACAGAATACCGAAAAGATCTTCCTTCATAAACAGCGGTATGCCCGCCTCCTGCGCCTGCCTTGCAAGCCCTTCCGCCCAACTTTTTTCGGTGGGCGTCTTGCCCTTGCAGTTGCCCGTCTCCGTGCCTATTACAACCCAGTCAACGCCGCTTAAATCGACTTCACCCACTTCGTCCGAAAGCGGCTCGAACGTTACGTGGTAATGCTTTGCCCTGACATTGCTTTTCAATGCGGCAATGCGCTTCCGCTCCGCCGCGCACGTAACAGTTACGCCGAACCAAAGGTTATCAAGCTCTGTTCGTATATTCAGCCTTTCGGGTCTTTTGGTGAGAAACAGATATGTGTTCTGCGGCGTGCAAGCGGCTTTTTCCAGCACTTTTTGCACCCATTCCTCTTTCCAATAGCCGAGGTCGCTCATGCCCGTGAGCAGGAATACCTTGGGTTCTTTTGTATCGAAAAGCCTCAACTTGCTTTCAAAAAACTCGGGCTTGTCGAAGTCGTCTGTAATATGAAATCTGCGGCAGTTGTTGCGCGCATAGCAATATCTGCAACCTATCGGACAGCCGATGACAATGTTTAAATTTTTTATTTTGTCTTTAATTTTCATTATCATTTTAACGCCCTCTTACTCTTCTTTCTGCCGTACTTATTTTCAGTATTTTCTGCCTTGCACACCTCCGACACGCATTTTGCCATCGTATTTTGCGGCTAAACGCGGCTGTGCGCAAATTCGCACTAAAAAATAGTTCTATATGGTACAAATATAATACTATATAGAATTATTTTTGTCAAGCGGATACTTAAATTTTTATGCCCGTAAAAATTATTTCATATTTATTGAAGTTATAAATAAGAAAGCGGCGCGCTTTTGCTTTTAAAAAGCAAAAGCGCGCCGCTTGTTGTTTGTTATGTCGTTTGTTACAAGTAAAAACGCATTTTACTGTAAGCTGCCGAAAAAACGGACAGAATAAATTAATTTATAATTTTATCCCGATACTGCGCGAGGTTAAGAGGCAAAAAACGGTAGTTTTCTGCATATGACAATTATTTTTCGTAGAAATACAAATTATAGTTTTCTATCGTAATAATTAGCGACGGAACTTTGCTTTTTTCGTGATAATACGTTTCGCCTACCGAAGCAATGCCCTTAACGTTATTGTATTCAATTTCATAAATTGTGCTTTCGGGCGAGGAACTTATTTGCCTATATGAAAACGCATACGTATTCTGTGCATCATCGGCAATGACAAACGATCCGTCGTTTACACTTATTGTCAGATTTATTGCCAGTATACCGTCCGACAGCCATGCGCTGTCCGACGAGCAAGCTATAACTTCGCCGCCTGCCGCCTGAACATTATCGAACTGCCAGTTATGATTTTCTATTCTGTTTTCGGCATTGCCGCAACCTGCCAGCGCCATGCACGAAAAAATTATCACAACTGCCATAAAAAGTAATGCTATGGCGCTTTTTTTGATTTTACTCATTATTTTTCCGCTTTTCCGTCCTGCTAATAATATATTGCTCTTGTTTCCCTTCGGCATTGTTTGCCGTTTATGTTGATTAAAGCTGTTTATGCGCAAATAAAACGCTGAATTGCTGACTATATATTAACACATTTTTTGCGCAATTTCAACCGCGCGAATGTATTTGCCGTGCGATATGATACTACATATACAAATCGATTATTTTAGGATAACGGGCACAAAAAAGGCGCTTGACCTTAATCGGTCAAGCGCCTTACGAAATTTTCAGTTCGTGAAATTCAATATATACGACTTGCCTTATTTGCGAGGTCTTTTAATATTTGCCTGCGCGGCGGCGAGACGGGCGATGGGCACGCGGTAAGGCGAGCAGGAAACGTAGTCTAAGCCTATGTCGTGGCAGAACTCGATGGACGAAGGGTCGCCGCCGTGTTCGCCGCATATGCCGCAGTGAAGGGAATAATTTGCGCCCTTGCCGAGCTTTACAGCCATCTCCATAAGTTTGCCTACGCCCGTTGTATCGAGCTTTGCGAACGGATCGAATTCGTAAATCTTGTTTGCATAGTACGAAGGCAGGAACTTGCCCGCGTCGTCGCGCGAGAAACCGAAGGTCATCTGCGTCAGGTCGTTGGTGCCGAAGCAGAAGAAATCGGCATGTTTTGCAATCTCGTCAGCGGTCAAAGCGGCACGGGGAATTTCAATCATAGTGCCCACTTCGTATCTGAGGTTTGCGCCCTCTTCCGCGATGACTTTGTCCGCCGTTTCGACGACCGTCTTCTTGACGAAATCGAATTCCTTGACTTCGCCGACGAGAGGTATCATTATTTCGGGAACGACTTTCCAGTCGGGGTGGCGCTTCTGAACGGCGATAGCCGCCTTGATTACAGCCTTTGTCTGCATTACGGCGATTTCAGGATAGGTTACGGTGAGGCGGCATCCGCGATGACCCATCATGGGGTTGAACTCGTGGAGGTCGGAAATTATCTGCTTAATCTGCGCAACCGTCTTGCCCTGCGCCTTTGCGAGCGCCTTTATATCCGCCTCTTCTGTGGGCACGAACTCATGAAGGGGAGGATCGAGGAAACGAATGGTTACGGGCTGACCTTCGAGAGCTTCCATAAGCCCTTCGAAGTCTGCCTGCTGCATGGGCTCTATCTTTTCGAGAGCGGCTTCGCGCTCTGCCTTGGTGTCGGAGCAGATCATTTCGCGGAATGCGCCAATTCTGTCCGTATCGAAGAACATATGCTCGGTGCGGCAAAGACCTATGCCCTGCGCGCCGAATGCGGCTGCCTGCTTTGCGTCCTTGGGAGTATCGGCATTAGTCCTGACGCCGAGAGCCTTATATTTATCGGAAAGCTCCATAATTCTTCCGAAGTAACCGGAGTTGGGGTCTGCGGGAACGGTTGCTATGAGGCAATCGTAAATCTTGCCCGTAGAGCCGTCGAGCGAAAGGCTGTCGCCCTCCCTATATACCTTTCCTGCGAGGGTGAAGCACTTGTTCTCTTCATCCATCTTTATATCGCCGCAACCCGATACGCAGCAAGTACCCATGCCGCGGGCAACGACTGCCGCGTGAGAGGTCTGTCCGCCGCGCACGGTGAGAATGCCCTGCGCGTACTTCATGCCCTCGATGTCCTCGGGAGAGGTTTCGAGGCGGACGAGAACGACCTTCTTGCCCTTCTTGCCCTTTTCGACTGCGTCTTCGGCGGTGAATACAATCTCGCCTGCCGCAGCGCCGGGGGAAGCGGCTATACCCTTGCCGACGACGTTGTTCTTATCCGCTTCCTTCAAAGCCTTTGCGTCGAACTGCGGATGAAGAAGCATGTCGAGCGATTTTGCGTCTATCTGCATGAGCGCCTGCTGTTCGGTAATCATGCCCTCGTCGATGAGGTCGCAGGCTATCTTTATGGCAGCGGCAGCTGTGCGCTTGCCGTTGCGCGTCTGGAGCATGTAAAGTTTGCCCTTTTCGATTGTGAATTCCATATCCTGCATGTCGCGATAGTGCTCTTCGAGGATATCGCACACTTTGAGGAACTGCTTGTAAACTTCGGGCTGAACCTTTGCCATTTCGGATATGGGCATGGGAGTGCGCACGCCCGCAACGACGTCTTCGCCCTGAGCGTTCATAAGGAATTCGCCCATAAGTCCCTTTTCGCCCGTAGCGGGGTTACGCGTGAACGCAACGCCCGTGCCGCAGTCGTCGCCCATGTTGCCGAACGCCATCATCTGAACATTTACGGCTGTGCCCCACGAATAAGGAATGTCGTGGTCCATGCGGTAGATGTTTGCGCGGGGGTTGTCCCAGCTGCGGAAGACTGCTTTGACCGCCTCGAAGAGCTGTTCCTTGGGGTCGGAGGGGAAGTCCCTGCCTATCTGCGCCTTGTATTCCGCCTTGAACTGGTTTGCCAGCGTTTTAAGGTCGTCGGCTGTGAGCTCTACGTCGTACTCGACGCCCTTTTCTTCCTTCATCTTGTCGATGAGCTTTTCAAAATATTTCTTGCCGACTTCCATAACGACGTCGGAGAACATCTGAATAAATCTTCTGTAACAGTCCCAAGCCCAACGGGGATTGCCCGAACGTTTTGCGAGCGATTCCACAACGTCTTCGTTGAGACCGAGATTTAAAATCGTGTCCATCATGCCGGGCATGGAAGCGCGAGCGCCCGAACGGACGGATACGAGCAGGGGATTTTCCTTGTCGCCGAATTTTTTGCCGCAGATAACTTCCATCTTATCCACGTATTCCATAATTTCCTTCTGAATATCGGCGTTGATTACCCTGCCGTCTTCGTAGTACTGCGTGCAGGCTTCGGTGGATATGGTAAAGCCCTGCGGAACGGGAAGACCTATTTTGGTCATCTCTGCAAGGTTAGCACCTTTACCGCCGAGGAGTTCTCTCATGCCGGCGTTGCCTTCGCTGAAAAGATAGCAATACTTTTTTGCCATAAAAATCAATGTCCTCCTTGAATATGCTTATATACTCAACTTCTATATTGTAATATACTTTTTTGAACTTTTCAAGCCCCTTTTTAAAAAATAATTGCCCGTTTTGCACAAAATGATAAAAAAATATCGATTTTATTCCGCCCGCCGCCGCAGATTGACGCGGCGGCGGGCGGCAACCGACAAAATCAGACGAACGACGGGCAGAATACGCTTATGCGACAGCGTGCGTAAAGGGCGCAACGGCATTACGGGCACAGTGCAAATGCATTGCGGAGCAAAAGCAAATGCGGCACAACCGCGGGGCAAAGAAAGCGACGGGCGACTTTAAGTTTCCGTATTTTATGTCTGAATTAAGCTCCTCCCCATTAACCCCCTCCCCCGTCGGCGGAATAAAAATTTATTACTCAACGACAAAAAAGGCTTCCGCTTGCGGAAGACTTTTTTTGCGGCATCAACCAAATCTGCCGTTGATGTAGTCGGACGTCTTTTTGTTCTTCGGACGGGAGAAAATTACTTTCGTGTCGTCCATTTCAATCATCTCGCCGAGCAGGAAGTATGCCGTTTTGTCGGCAATTCTGAACGCCTGCTGCATATTGTGAGTAACCATTATTATGGTCATCTGCTTTTTGAGCTCGGTGCACAGCTCCTCTATCTTGCCTGTGGATATGGGGTCGAGCGCGGAAGTAGGTTCGTCCATCAGAAGTATCTGCGGCTCTACCGCCAGCGAACGGGCTATGCACAGCCTTTGCTGCTGTCCGCCCGAAAGTCCGAGGGCGGATTTGCCCAGCCTGTCTTTTACCTCCTCCCACATCGCCGCGCCGCGGAGAGATTTTTCCACGATGCCGTCCAGCTCGCTCTTGGCGCGTATACCGAAAGTTCTCGGTCCGTAAGCTATGTTGTCATAGACGCTCATAGCCAGGGGATTGGGGCGCTGGAAAACCATTCCGACATTTTTTCTCAAGCGGGCGAGGTCGGTCTTTTTGTCGTAAATATCAGTGTCGCCCACCTTTATTTCGCCCGTAATCTTGCAGCCCTCAACGAGGTCGTTCATGCGGTTCAAAGACTTTATGAGCGTCGATTTGCCGCAGCCCGAAGGACCTATGAGCGCCGTAAGTTGCTTTACGGGAAATTCCATGCTTATGTCTTTAAGGGCGTGAAAGTTGCCGTAATACAAGTTCATGTCCTTAACGGAGATTGCGACGTCGTCGCCTATGTTGAAGGGTTCTATCCTCTTTGATTTGCCGACGGTTTTTTCTTCGCCGCCGTTTGCGGCTCCGCGGTCCTGACTGTTTTTCTTTAAAAAATTAAATTTCATTGCATATTCTCCATGCGCATTGTCTTACCGCGCAATCAGACCTTATTTTTCTCTTTGTATGCCCATTCGACGAGCGTAACCAGAACATTGAGCACTATGACGAGCACCAAAAGCACCGCGGAAGTTGCAAACGCTTCGTTGGCATTGAGCCCGTTGCTCATAAACCTCCACACGAGCACCGCGAGGCTCGCCGAACTGTCGCCGTAGCCAAGGGGCACGAACGTAGCCGCGCTGCCTACCGTAAATATAAGCGCTGCGCTCTCGTTGATTATTCTGCCTATCGAAAGAATGACTGCGGTTATTATGCCTGCTATCGCCTGGGGCAGAACGACGAGGAATATCGTGCGCAGTTTGCCCGCGCCGAGAGCGTAGCTAGCCTCCCTCATGCTGTCGGGCACTTCGGAGAGCGACTGCTCGGTCGAGCGGATAATGGTCGGCAATATTATGAGCGCCAGCGTTATTCCGCCCGCCGTAAGGCTGTAACCCATATCCATGGACGAACAGAACATTACGTAGCCGAATATACCGAAGACAATCGAGGGAATGCCCGAAAGGGTATCGATGAAAAGCCTTACCACCTTTACGAATTTACTGCCTTTTTTTGCGTATTCGTTGAGGAATATTGCCGCGCCTACGCCGAGGGGAAGGGCAATGAGCAAAGCCAGCCCTATGAGCATGAGCGTAGCTATCGTGGCGGGAACCAAGGTTATCTGCGCGTTGCTGCTCTTGCCGAAGAGGAAGTTTAAAGTAAGCGCGCTTTTGCCGCTGCCGCCCGGCAGAGCCGAAGGCGCTACCGCGCCGATAAAGACGAGCACTATTACCGCGAGAAGCACGCACGCAACCAATACCGACACTATCCACGACAGTATCCATAAGCCGTCCTGCAAGCTGCCCGTGCGCCTGTAATTGCGCAGCTGATTTTCGGGCATGTTGCCTTCCTGGAAGCGGCGCGAAAACCAGCGGTTGCCCGCGTTGCTGTTCTTCTTTGTCAAAAGCAGGCAGAGGTTAAGAACGAGTATTATGACAAGCAGAATGAAGCCGCAGGCGAACAGATAGTTGCGCTGCGTGGGAGCGTTGAAGTCGCCGTTCCAGACTTCGGCATAGCCCCAGTTCTGCACTATGTTGGAAGAAAGAGTTGTGAAGGGAGTAAAAAATCCCGAAGGATAGCCCGAGCCGTTGCCGACGAGCATCTGCACAGCCATCGTTTCGCCGACAGCTCTGCCCACGCCGAGGATTATGGCGGAGACGACGCCGCTTTTAGCCGCGGGAAGAAGGGCTTTCCACACCGCCTGGTTTTTGGTGCAACCGAGCGCGAGAGCGCCTTCGTAATAGTTCATGGGAACGTTTTCGAGGCTGTTTTTAGTTATCGAAGTTATCGTCGGCAAAATCATTACCGAAAGGATAATTGTAGAAGCAAGCAGACCCGTTCCGGGTTCGGGCGCGCCCATGCCGCGCAGCATGGGAAGGAGTATTCTGTAACCGAACAGACCATAGACGATAGAAGGTATGCCCGCCAGCAGGTTAACCACCTGCATATAGAATTTTTTGAGCTTTTTGGGGCAATAAAAGACCAGCCATACCGCGGTGAACACGGCGAGAAATCCGCCGATGAGCACCGAACAGAGCGTTAAAACGAGCGTGCCCACAATCATGCACAGGACGCCGTAAACCTCCGTGTTGGAATTCCACACTTCGCCGAAAATGAAGTGGAAAAATCCCGATTGCTTGAATGCGGGTATGCTCGAATAGAGCAGATAACCTATTATGACGAATACCGCAAGAATTGAAAATGCCGCAAAGGCAATAAATACTGCCTTTGCGATATTTTCTCTGTTGAATATTTCGGCAACGTCATCTTTGACTTTAGCCATTTTCATAAGACTTTACCGTTGCCTTTGATTACTTTATGGAAATGCAGCCGTTTGCCGTAATGATTGACTGAGCTTCGTCGCTCATGATGTAGTCATAGAAGCCCTGAGCCGCTTCGGAAAGTTCCCTGTTCTCGCTGAGGACTATTACGAAAGGTCTCTGAAGCGCATATTCGCCGCTTAAAATGTTTTCGAGCGTGCAGGCAACTCCGTCCAGAGAAAGCGCCTTAATCGTATTGGTGTTAGCTGCGAGCGAAGCGTAGGAAATATAACCTATGCTCGAAGTCGTGCCGTTGAGCGTTTCGATTACGTTGCCCGTTTCCTGCTGGGTGTTTACAGCAGAATTGTAACCGTCTTCAAGTCCGAAATGCTCGTCGAAATAAGAACGCGTGCCCGAACCTGCGCCGCGGCCTATGGCGCTGGTTATAACGCCTCCGCATGCGGGAGTGTTGTTCTTGTAGAGTTCGTAAACTTCCTCGGTGGTGATGTTCGTAGCCGAGCAACCCGTGCCTACGACGAGTGCAAGACCGTCGTTGCAAAGCGTTTCGCCCCTTACACCCTGCTCGATTTCGCTGTCTTTGAGAAGACGGGAAGCCATGCCGAAGTCGTTGTTTCCGTCGATGGTATCCTTTACGCCTGCGCCCGAGTCGGACTGCGAAACGTTAATTCTTACGTCGTGATCCTTTTCATATTCTGCCGCGAGCACCTGCATTATAGGTGTAACCGAGGAAGAACCCGTGATGGTGATAGTTTCTCCGCCGCCGCAACCGGTGAGGCCGAATGCCATGGAGCAACCCAATGCCGCAACTGCGGCTCCGCTTAAAACTACCTTTGTCAGTTTTTTCATAACTTTTTTATACTCCTTAAAAAAATCTTATTCATCTCTGATGCTGAACACATTGTATCAACCGCTTGTAACAAATTTTTACCCGAGGTTGTAACAAAAATGTAAAACATAAGATTTTTTAAAAATGTACTTCAAAGTTATTATTTGCACTGCAAGGTTATCTTAAACCGAAATCAACCGTGAATTTGCTGCCCTTGCCGAGCTCGCTCTCCACGCTTATTCTCCATCCCGCGCGGTTGCATATTTTTTTGCATACGGCAAGTCCCAGCCCGAAGCCGCCGTTTTTGCCGCTGTGCGACTTGTCAACCGTAAAGAACCGCGAGAACACCTTATCCATATTTTCGGGAGCTATGCCTATGCCCGTATCCTCTATTACAAGTTTTTTGAAATTGAGCCTTACGGTTACCGTGCCGCCCTCTTTGTTGTACCTGACGGCGTTGCGCATAAGGTTGCCGAGAAGTTGGGTTACGCGCTCGTGGCGACTTAAAATCTTTACGTCGTCATCTATTTCATCTATGAACTTAACGCCCTTCTTTTCGGCTTCGGGCGAGAGAACTTTAATCATCTCGCGCGCGAGCTCGGACAAATTTACTTCATACGGCGGCAGATCGTCGCTGTCTATTTCGTTATAATTTATTATGCATGCGATGAGATTTGTCAGCCTGTCCGCCTGCGAAACTATGGTTTCGTACGCCTGTCTTTTGTGCTCTTCGTCAAGAAGGTCGGAAGAAAGCAACTCGGCATATCCCTTTATCGAAGTCAGCGGAGTGTTCATTTCGTGGGTTATGTTGGCTATGAACTCATCTTTTGAATTCTGCGCCTTTTCGACGAGGTGCCTCTCCTCTTCGAGTTCGGAAACCTTTAATTCGATGTCCTTGTTGCGCTCGTTGAGTATGTCCGCGAGCGAGCGCAGTTCGGAGTACTTTGTCTGCACTCTTCCGCCCGACGCCGCTTCGCGCGTCAGCGTTTCGACGGGGTGCATTATAAAGTAAGTGGCTATATACGTGAAAACCAGACAGCCGAGCACGTCGAAAACCATATATGCCGCAATCGAGGGCAGGGACTGCGCGTACATAGCCCATTCGCTCTGGGAAAATTCTGCAATTCTGACGAGATAGACCTGCCCGTTGACGGTTACGGAGCGGCAGTAGTAAACCATGTTTTTGTTGAGCGTGTCCGAAGAGCGGACGGCGAAGCCCTCGCCGTCAGCCATAGCCTCGCGCACCTCTTCCCTGTCGGAATGGTCGCGCTCTATGCTGTCCGCTTCGCTCTCGCCGATGACGTTGCCCTCTTCGTCCATTATAGTAACCCTCGCGCCGCCGAGCGAAAGCGAAAACGCCTCCGCTCCGCCGTCGTCTGGGGTATATTGTTGCCCGTCATAGGCGTTCATATATACGGTTAGTGCGTGCTCGGTATTTTCCACAGAAAGTTTGTAAAATATCTGCGTTGAAACGAGCGAGTATATTATTATTGCAAAAGTGGTTATAAAAAGAGAAACCCACAGTATGCGTAAGCGCATAAAAAATCCTCCCGTGCGCGGCTGCGCCGCGCCCTGAAAAAAAGCCGCAATGTAAATATGCCCGCCGCGGAGCGGCGGGCTTTCAAGTTCAGTTGGTCAGCTTATATCCCACGCCGAACACGGTTTCGAGGTTGGTTATACCCATCTTCCTCAGGCGCGCGACGTGATTGTCGAGCGTGCGCGTTTCACCCGATTCGTAGCCCCATATCTCGTTGAGAAGCGTCTCGCGGGTGAGAACCCTGCCCGCGTTCTCCATAAAGTATTTCAAAAGCTCGTATTCCTTTCTGTTGAGGTCGAGCTTTTTATCCCCCACAAAAGCCGTCATAGTGTCGCAGTCGAGCCTGAGTTCGCCGCACTGCAAAGTCGCCGCGCGGCGCCTGCGCCTCAATGCGGCGTTTACCCTCGCAGTCAGTTCGAGGACGGAAAAAGGCTTTGAAACATAGTCGTCCGCGCCGAGGTTGAGCCCGTTGACCTTATCCTCTTCCTTGCCGAGAGCCGAAAGCATTATGCAGCACACGGAAGGATATTTGCTCTTGACGGCGCGCAGAACGTCGAACCCGTTGCCGTCGGGAAGCATTACGTCGAGCAGCGCGACATCGGGCAGCTCTTCGCCGAGCGCGGACATAAAATCGCGGCAGGTAGCGCACGCACGGCACTCTATGCCGTTCATTTCCAGCGCAACCTTTACAAGACCGCTTATCGACGAATCGTCTTCAAGAATATATACCCTGTCTTTCATCGCAAGGCACCCCCTTTTAAGGCACTCATTTTTTATAATTCTAACACGGAGCACAACTTTTTACAACCTTAAAGGTAACGCACGGGCAATAAGATTGTAAAAAAATTGTAACAAGTTGAAATTTATCAGATTTGACGCAATTTTATGCAATTTACTGCCTGCAAGAGGTTGAAAATGCGCTCTGCGTATGGTATAATTCTGCCATAAAATTTTAACGGAGCATTTGATATGAAAAGTCAGAGCGTAGTTACCGACCTTCGAAAAAAAATATTTGAGGAAATAACCAAAGTTGCATTCGATTCCCAGGATATTTTAAGCGATATCGAAGCTATTCCCTACATAATAACCCCGAGCGAAGTACCTGCTTACCGCGAGAGCATTTACCGCGAAAGGCAGATTGTGGCAGAGCGCGTCCGCCTCGCCATGGGTCTGTCCCTCCGCCCCGCAAACAAGCCCGTTCACGTAACCGCGGGAGTTGCGGGCAGCAACATTGCAGACAAATACTACGAACCTCCCCTCATGCAGGTCATTCCCTCCGCTTGCGACAAATGCCCCGACAATGAATACGAAGTTACAAACATGTGCCGCAACTGCGTCGCTCATTCGTGCATTAAAAGCTGCCCGAAGGGCGCGATTTCGATTGTCAACGGCAAATCGTTCATTGACCAGAGCAAGTGCATAAAGTGCGGCAGGTGCAAAGCGGCGTGCCCTTACGACGCAATTTCGCACAAGATACGCCCCTGCTCGAGCGCGTGCGGCATAAAGGCGATATCTTCCGACGAATACGGCAGGGCGCACATAGACAACGACAAATGCGTTGCGTGCGGACAGTGCATGTCAGCGTGCCCCTTCGGCGCGATTGCCGACAAATCGCAGATATTCCAGCTCGTTCAGGCAATAAAGCAGGGCGACAGGGTAGTCGCCGCCGTCGCTCCCGCCATCGCGGGTCAGTTCGGACCCAAATGCAGCCTCGCACAAATAAAGACCGCGCTTAAAAAACTCGGCTTTGCCGACGTTTACGAAGTTGCCGAAGGCGCAGACATGGGCTGCATAGCCGAAGCTCACCACTACGTTCACGAAGTAGTTACGGGCAAGCTGCCCTTCCTTCTGACTTCATGCTGCCCCGCCTGGGCGGTTCTCGCGAAGAAGCAGTTCCCCGACCTCGTAGCCGAAGTCTCGCAGGAGCTTACGCCCATGGTCGCGACGGCGAGAAAGATAAAGGAAAAGGACGAAAAAGCCCGCGTGGTATTCATAGGACCTTGCGCGGCGAAAAAACTCGAAGCGTCGCGCCGCACGATAAGGAGCTTTGTCGATTTCGTGCTTACGTTCGAAGAGCTCAACGGCATGTTCTCGGCGCGCGGAATTGACCCCGCGGCAATGGAGAACAGCGAACTCAACACCGACGCCTCCGGCGCGGGACGCGGCTATGCCGTTTCGGGCGGCGTCGCCTGCGCGATTGAAAAGTGCATAAAGGAATACTTCCCCGAAACAGACGTAAAGATAGCGCATGCCGAAGGGCTTGCCGATTGCAAAAAAATACTTACCCTTGCAAAGGCGGGCAAGTATAACGGATATATGATCGAGGGCATGGGTTGTCCCGGCGGCTGCGTCGCGGGCGTGGGCACTATAATAGACCCCGTAAAGGCAAAAGTTTTCGTCGATATGGCGGTTAAAAATTCTGAGGACAACATTCCTCCCAAGGAGCTCGAAGAAACAGCCGAAAGACTGACCAAAATGAGCTGAAACTGAAAAACAGCTTTAACACCCATCAATGAGCGGACGAAAATCGCCCGCTCATTTTTTCTGTCATAATTTTTTGCTGAATGACGCACGTCGTTATTTTTTACTCCATAATAAAGCACCCGTGCGCGGTTTTATATATAGACATGTGCGCATGCGCGCGTGAAAAATTTTTTCATAAATATGCAAAAAAATTGCATAAAACATTTGACAAGCAATTTTTTTGATAGTATAATGACAGTAATTTAATAGACTAAATCGTTGAAGTAAAAAGTAATCTGCATATAGCAACCTGTCAAGAGAGCGACGGACGGTGGAAGCGTTGCGGTTGTTGCGGATGAATGGGTTACTGAGAGCGGATGTGAAGGGCTTTTGCCTGCGTAGCGTCCGACGGGGCTTTCCCGTTACAGAAAGAGGGCATTGTAAGATGCCTGTTAATAAGACGGCTCCTAAGCTGTGAAATTGGGTGGCAACACGGATAAATTCGTCCCAAACGGATTTACCCGTGTTTTGTTTTTTTAACGGTTTTCAGGCTATTAAAAATTCTCGAACGGACATACGGAGGTAATAATTATGTCTGCAAAAATCCCTTACAAAACCTATCTTACCGAAGAGGAAATGCCTAAAACGTGGCTCAACCTGAAAGCCTTCATGAAAGAACAGCACGAGCCCTTTTTAAACCCCGCTACGGGCAAACCCTGCACCGCAGAAGAACTTGAACAGGTTTTCTGCAAAGAGTGCGTCGAACAGGAGCTTAACTGCACCGACAAGGAAATCGAAATTCCCGAAGGAATACGCAATTTTTACACCAACTTCCGCCCCTCCCCCCTCATCAGGGCATATTTCCTCGAAAAAATGCTCGATACTCCAGCCGAAATTTACTACAAGTTCGAAGGCAACAACACCTCTGGCTCGCACAAACTCAATTCTGCCGCCGCTCAGGCTTACTATGCAAAACAGCAGGGACTTAAAAGCATAACCACAGAAACGGGCGCAGGTCAGTGGGGCACGGCGCTCGCCATGGCGGCGGCGTTCTACGGACTTAACCTCAAAGTATTCATGGTCAAGACTTCTTACGAACAGAAGCCTTACCGCAAGGAAGTAATACGCACCTATGGCGCCGACATAATAGCTTCCCCCTCCGACACCACCGAGGCGGGCAGAAAGATTTTGAAAGAATTTCCCGGCACGGGCGGTTCGCTCGGTTGCGCTATAGCCGAAGCCGTTGAAACAGCGATTAAAACTCCCGACTGCCGCTACGTATTGGGTTCTGTCCTCGATCACGTGCTCATGCACCAGTCGATAATAGGTCTCGAAAGCAAAACCGCGCTCGACAAGTACGGCGTAACGCCCGATATGGTAATCGGCTGCATGGGCGGCGGTTCGAACTACGGCGGACTGATAGCTCCTTATATGGCGGAAAAACTTCAGGGCAAGAACAACATAAGGTTTATCGGCGTAGAGCCCGCAAGTTGCCCTTCGATGTCCCGCGGCAAGTACGCTTACGACTTCTGCGACAGCGCGAAGATTACCCCTCTTGCAAAAATGTACACTCTCGGCTGCGAATTCATGCCCTCCCCCGACCACGCAGGCGGGCTGAGATACCACGGCATGAGTCCCGTGCTTTCCAAGCTCTACCACGACGGTTACATGGAAGCGAGAGCCGTAAAGCAAAGCGAAGTGTTCAAGGCCGCCGAAGAGTTCGCGCGCTGCGAAGGCATACTCCCCGCACCCGAATCCAGCCACGCTATAAAAGTCGCCATGGACGAGGCTATAAAGTGCAAAGAAACTGGCGAAAAGAAGGTCATTCTCTTTGGTCTGACGGGCACAGGCTATTTCGACCTCGCCGCATACAAGCAGTTCAACGAAGGCACGATGAAAGATTACATCCCTACCGATAAGGACCTTGAAAGAGGCTTTGCAAGTATTCCCTCCGTCGGAAACTGATTTATCGCGGCAAATAAATTTTACCTGAATCGGAATTTTAAAAAGAGAGCGCGGGCACAATTTTGTGCCCGCGCTTTTTTAACGTTTGCGACCTTAATCAGAAAATTAAATTATTAACAACAAAAATTATAATTAATGATAGTGCTCATGCGGTTTAAGTAAATAAATATATATCAAAGCCTCAGACAATACACATTATTGTTTCACAACCACCCGTTATCAATCTGATATTCTTTTATTGCATTATTAATTTTAGATACAGAGTACACAAAAGAATCACAATATTCTGCATCGGGGTCAATAATAGCTAATTTTGCATAAGCAGAAAAAAATGTTCCGTCTGAAAATTCGCTATATGAAATCATTGTTCCGGCTAAGGCTGTGTTTCCATAATTTCCGTACTTAATTTCCGTAGAATCTGGTGCCGTCCACAACTTAGTAAATAATATGTACCCTTCGCTTATTGTTGCCCCGAAAGAGTTCTGTGCGGAAATGCTGAAATCAAAATATGATTGATTATAATAACTCCCTACTATATTAATAATTTTCACTGATGACGGATTTTTAAATAAGCTGATTTTACTCTTGAACGAATCGAAAAATAATTTTTCATTATAGGAAAGCAACTCATATGCGGTAGGCTTATCATCGGGTTGATTATCATTATCCTCTTCGATAGAATCCTCGCCGTTGTTATTTTCGTCAAGAGACCCGTTATCCTCATCGCTGGCAGTTCCCTGATCCACATCAGGCACCTCATTTATATTATCAGAACCGCCACAACCAACAAAACAGAATAACACTATTGTCAATAAACATAACAAAATTAAATTCAATCTTTTTTTCATATTATTTCTCCTGCCTTATATTGGTTATATAATAACACTAATATTAGTGTATGTCAAGAAAAATACACTATTTTAAGTGTATAATAACTAATATGAAAGGTTTTGGCGAGAATTTAAAGGCAATAAGAAAAATCAATAAGCTAAGCCAGAAAGAATTTGCCCAGAAAATGGACACTACCCAGCAACGCGTAAGCGAATGGGAATGCAACAAAATCGAGCCTTCATTGTACAATATAATTAAGATATTAAAGCTATACAATATAACTTTTGAAGAGCTGACGGACGGCATACAGACAGATTAAAAGAATAGCACTCGCTATTCTTTTTTTGTTAAAACAAAAATAATCAAAAGCAGGACACCTAAAAGTGCCCTGCTGTTTTGTTGGTCGAGGCGACGGGAGTCGAACCCACGACCTCATGGTCCCGAACCATGCGCGCTACCAACTGCGCTACGCCTCGATTTTATAATATTAAATTTTTACTTTATCGGTCGTGGG
>CAJLKN010000019.1 GCA_905207235.1 uncultured Eubacteriales bacterium | reverse complement strand
TTGAAGTGGAATAAAGAGTAGACTTTTCGCTCCTGTTCATTGAGACAGCTCATTGCCCGATTTATGTCTATCCTGTCGTTAGAGACTTCGTCAAAGAGTCGTTTTTTGCCTATTCTCTTTTGCCGCTGCTTGGGTGAGAGTTCTTCTTCGTCTTTACTGTAAATAAGCGGCGTAAACTTGCGTGTATAGGCGTGGTTATCTTTATACTCTGTTTTGTCCAGAGAATATAAAATCTGCCATTCGCGCTCTGTAACTTCAATCTCGGCATAGGCCTTATCTTCCAGCCAGATGTCGGGATTGTCGTACGGATCACAAGGGTAAAAATAGCGGTATGTTCCCGCCGACTTGCCTTTAAGTTTCTTTTTGTTGTAATGATATGCCTGTTTATCCATGACATTATTATAACACATTAAACATGTCAGATTTAGTCATATATATAAAAATAGTTCATGGAATTTTAGTGATTGCAATCCCGTCGGGAAACAGAAAATTGCCCCACATATATCCGCCAATTAACGGAAAAATCAAGCAATATGCAGCATAAAAACGGCATCTTAAAGTTGGGATAAATGTGCTACAAAAACCGATGCCTAAGCAGGTTAAAGGCGTTGGTATAATTCCACCGCCGAGGGGCTCGCAATCAGGTTGCAGACAGTGCGGCGGAGCGGCAAATTTTTGCCGCTCCGCCGCTTTACTTCTTTACTTTCCGCTCGCTTACCACACGCGGGAAACCCGCGTTGGTTGGGTAAATTCTTGCCCTTTGAAATTAAAAGTGATAGAATAATTGCGTTGAATTTCGGAGGCGGTTATGACTAAGACAAACGCAATGAGGATAATAGAAAAAGAGGGAGTGGAGTATAAAGTTCACGAATATGACGGCGGAGCGCTTTCAGGCGTGGAAGTTGCCGCGGCTCTCAATGAGGATGTGGACAGAGTTTACAAAACGCTTGTAACTACGGCTGGGCTGGGCAAGTTCTATGTGTTTGTAATTCCTGTTGCCGCCGAACTCGATTTAAAGAAAGCGGCAAAGGCGGCAGGAGAAAAGTCTGTGGAAATGCTGCCGCAAAAACAGCTTCTGCCGACTACGGGCTACATTCACGGCGGCTGTTCGCCCGTGGGTATGAAAAAGCTCTTTCCTACATTTTTCGACAGCTCGGCCGATGGCAAAGTTATCTTCGTCAGCGGCGGCAAGGTGGGTATGCAGGTTGAGCTTGCTTGCGCTGACCTCCTAAGATTGACAAACGGCAACCTTGTAGATATAACGCGATGGTAGTGCAAATATATATACAAAACCTATCCTAAGACTGGCATGGATTAAAAGCCTGCCTTTTACTTGACAAATACGGAATAAATTCTAAAATGTAAATAAAAATGCTTGACATTTCAAATTTTTTGGAATAAAATGATGATATAACTAATATGCTAGGAGGGTATTATGCCACTTTGCAATATTTCAGAGGTTAAAAAGGCGGCTATAGTTAATAGTATTCAGAAAGGGCTATTAAGAAATAAAATAAGAATTGAGCAGGAGGGTCTTATAGATAGAAACGGAATAGGACTAATGGCACTTAATTATATTTTTGCGGAAATGCGAAAATTAGATAATTTGTTTGATGTCTATTCGTTTCAAAGAGGTCCTTTTTCTATGGTTTTGTTGTATGATAAAGAATCAGGAGCATTAATTAGTTTCATTAGTCAATCAAATCTGAAGAATTTAGAAAATAGGAGACATGTATCTAAGGTTCATTATGGGGATGCTCTTGTTTTGTTCAATAAGAATAACTTTGAGGAGCCTTGTCAAATAGGTATGTTTGAACAAGCGGACATTGAAGAAGACAGGAAAGTTATCCTTGATAAAATTTTAAAAGCTATAAATGAAATAAGTCCAGAGTCTCACATTTTTATCGCTTATGATATAAACCATAAAAGGTTTCAGCTATGTTCCGTTTATGAGGAGGCTCGATCTGTAAATTATTATTCTGTTTTACACGAAAATCTGAACAAATATATTATAGCAGAACTCGATGAGCTTGAAGGTATTGATAATAGTAGTCCGGAATATGATGTTTTTGGTGAAAGAAGACAGAGAAAAGGACTGACCATCAGTATAAAACCTGAAATTTTAATAAAAAAGAATTAAATTTGAATAGTTATCATTCAGATTATTCATAGAGGTCTGGAGGTATGAAATATGAAAATAATCGGTGATAAACTTCGAATTGCTCGTCAAATAAGAAACAAGAAAATAACTCAACTTGCAAAGGAAATTGATGTATCGAAGCAGTCAATTTCCCAATTCGAATCTAATGTTTCTGATCCCAAAGGAGAAACGTTAATTAAGATTTGTCAAAGCCTTAATTTTCCTATCCAGTTTTTCACAGTTGATAGTGTAGAGCCAATGCAAGTCACTCACACTTTTTTTAGAGCTTTATCATCGGCTTCAGCATTGGAGAGAAATTCTTATATAGAAAAAACAAAATTAGTGACTCGCATCTATGATTATCTATCTGAAAAATTAGATTTCCCCAAATTTGATTTACAAAGCATTTCTGTGCCTGATGATGTGGATCTTAATTCTATGGAAGAGCTGGCGCAGCAAGTTCGAAGATGTTGGGATTTGGGCGAAGCTCCTATTTGGAATGTAATAGGCTTATTAGAAGAGCATGGAATAATAGTATCAGTTATTAATAGCTCATCCACTAAGGTTGATGCATTTACACAAATCGATTGTTGCGAAAATATTCAGCGATATTGCGTGATGCTTGAGAGTGAAAAAAAGAGTATGCCGAGACGTAATTTTTCTGCTGCGCATGAGCTTGGTCATATAATTTTACACTCAAAATTACCAATGGACGAGATGGATAATGTAGAGAAGGCAGAGTTAGAGACTCAAGCAAATATGTTTGCTTCATGCTTTTTATTGCCGAAAACATCATTTGAAAAAGATCTTACTCATCCCAATGATTATGATTGTTATTTGAACTTAAAAAGAAAATGGCATGCGTCAATAAAATCAATGATATTTAGGGCGCATGAACTTTCTTTAATTACTTATGAACAATATATTTCTCTATTAAAGAAATATAATTACCGTATGGCTAGAGATAACGCACCTGGTGAAAAAATTGAGCCGTTTGATAATTTGATTCCGATAGAAAGGCCTCAGCTGTTTAATCTTAGTTTTAGTATGTTGTTTGAAAATAATATACTAACTTTGGACAGCATGAAAGAGGAGATGGCTAATAGAGGAATAGCTATTAATGAAGATATGATTTGCGAATTGTTACCTTTAGAAGAAGGGTATTTTGACAAATATAAATCAACTAAAGAACCATTAGTAATTAAATTTAAAAGATCTGAATAATTATTAATTTTTTAATTTATAACAATCTTATATGTTTAACTTATTATTTTTCTCAAGATTACGAACGGCAAACTTTCCGACATAACCAGAGTTTAATATAGTAGACAGAAGAGGCGGAGCCAACAGTAAGCTCCGCCTCTTTCGTGCTGTATCTTCTTGTAAATTTAGCAAAAATACGTTATCATATAGAGGTAAACGCAGGAGAAAACAATGGATAAATTTGTGGTAATCGATACCGAAACGACGTGGAGCGATAAAGTTATGTCAATAGGTGCGGTAATAGCCGACGCCTACGATATGCGCCCGATAGAAACCAAATATTACATACTCAACCCTGAATATATGGCAGGGGGAATGTATTCTTCCGCGCTCGAACATAAGCGTGCAGGCAAGCCAATAATCTGCTCTCGCGAGGAGGCAATGGCTGACCTTGTAAATACCTGTTCGTGCCATAATATCACGCAACTATTCGCATATAACGCGCTGTTTGACAAGGGGCATTTGCCCGAACTTGGCGGACTTGAATGGTACGACATAATGCGACTTGCGGCTTATGTGCAGTACAACCCGATGATACCGCACGGTGCGTCGCTTTGCAGGACGGGGCGATTAAAATCCGGCTATGGAGTTCAGTCAATGCTGCGAATTCTATCGGAAGATTACAGTTACTGCGAAACTCACAACGCCCTTCTCGATGCCGTGGACGAACTTACAATAATGCGCCTTCTCGGTCAACCTATAGACAAGTATATAAAACTTTGATTAAATATGTAGTTATTTATCATTTTTTAGGTGTCGTTCTTGAAAACGAGCTTAAATTATGGTATAATCAAAAATAATTTATTGTTAAAAAACGGATAAAATTTAAGGAATTCGAGATATGGCAGACAACAGAAAAGAGCAAGAGAGAGCAGAGCTTCACAAAATGTTATGGAATGCGGCTACAGACCTCGTTCATGCAGGCGGCGTCGATGCTTGGGACTTTAAACAGTACGTACTTGGCACTATGTTTTACAGATATATATCCGAAAATATAGCTGAATACATAAACAACGGCGAACATGCGGCAGGAAACACGACTTTCGACTATGCAAAGCTTTCTGACGAGGAGGCAGAACAAGCTCGTGAAGATTTGGTTCAGGAAAAGGGCTTTTTTATTCTGCCCTCCGAATTGTTCTGCAATATAAGGGCAAAGGCGGCTAATGACGAGGCGTTAAATGAAACGCTTGAAAAAGTGTTTAGCAATATTGAGACATCTGCGCAGGGGAGTGAAAGCGAGGACGATTTCAAAGGATTGTTTGATGACTTTGACGTTAACTCTAACAAGCTCGGTGCAACAGTTGCTAAGCGCAACGAAAAGCTTGTAAAACTGTTGGATACCGTTGCAGAAATGAAACTTGGCAAATATCAGGATAACACGATAGATGCCTTTGGCGATGCCTATGAATATCTGATGAGTATGTACGCTTCCAATGCGGGTAAGAAGGGCGGAGAGTTCTTCACTCCTCAGGAAGTTTCAGAGCTTTTAACCCGACTTGCAACCGTTGGAAAGACTGAGGTAAATAAAGTATATGACCCGGCGTGCGGTTCTGGCTCACTGCTGCTTAAAGCTGCTAAAATTTTGGGTAAGGACAATATCAGACTTGGCTTTTACGGTCAGGAAATAAATATTACCACTTATAATCTCTGCCGTATAAATATGTTTTTGCATGATATCGGTCCCGACAAGTTCGACATAGCGCATGGCGACACATTAACCGAGCCTGCGCATTGGGATGACGAGCCGTTCGAAGTCATAGTCTCCAATCCGCCCTATTCAATTCCTTGGGCGGGAAGTGATAATCCCCTATTGATAAATGATGTCAGATATTCGCCTGCTGGCATTCTTGCGCCCAAGTCCAAGGCAGATTTCGCGTTTATCATGCATTCGCTGTCTTGGCTTGCAAATAATGGTACTGCGGCAATAGTTTGTTTCCCCGGCATAATGTATCGCGGCGGAGCGGAGCAGAAGATAAGGAAATATCTTATAGACAACAACTATATCGACTGTATTATTCAGCTTCCTGCAAACCTGTTCTTTGGTGCGGCCATTTCTACCTGTATAATGGTGCTTAAAAAGTCCAAGAAGTCTAACGATGTGTTGTTTATAGATGCAAGTAATGAATTCATTAAGGTAACAAACAACAATAAGCTTACAGACGAAAATATTGAAAAGATAGTAAAGACCTTTGTTGACCGCAAAGATGTTGAATATTTTGCAAGAGTTGTTTCCAATGATATTGTAGGCGACGAGGAGCATAACTATAACCTTTCTGTTTCAACGTATGTGGAGCAGAAAGATACTCGTGAAAAGGTGGATATTAAAAAGCTCAATGCGGATATTGCTGAAATAGTTGCTCGTGAGCAGGTTTTAAGAGAGGAAATTGACAGAATTATCAGGGAGATTGAGGGATAAAAATGATGGAAACTATTGTTGCAATCATAAGTTCACTTGCTAGTTTAGCGGCTGCAATTGTTATAGCAATCGTGCAATATAGGCAGAGTAAGAGAATGGAGGAGCTTGCTAAGCGCCAAGATACTGAAGAAAAAAGGCGTCGAATGCAATATATTAAAGCTCAAAGAGATACATTCATTATGAAGTATTATAATGATGAGCATGAAATATTTTTGTTGCCTTTATGTTGGATAGCTTCTGTATATAAACCTGCATTTTCATATACTAGGAAAATGTATATGGAGTTTAATATGTTAGAACAGGATATACAAGATGCAATTTGTCAGTATATGAATTTGAAACTTGTAAGACCTGATTGTGAAGGTAATGATTTTTATTATAAATGTGTCGAAGCTATTGAAAAAGCGGAGAAGAAATATTATATAGGTTCACATACATCATTTTTTTATGAGGGGGCTAAATATTTTAGTCGGGGGTTAACTCGATATCACAATGAGGGGTTGCCTATTAATTTATTTGATTTAGAAAATCGGTTTACTGATCTTTTGCGTGATTATAGAGAAAATCCTGAAATTTGTCCTGATCCAATATCGCAGTTTGCGCATGATTTTAATTATTATGCGGCAGAGGAAGTTGTTGCTTGCGAAATAAGTGCTGTTGTTGTAAAGTGGTTAGCACAATGGAATGCCCCTAAAGATTTAGATGTTGACGACTTCTGGACTCCTGGCGAATACAGCGGGGAATCAATAGATACAATGGAAGATTTATTCCTGTGTGCGTTATTCTGTGTATATGTATATTTAATTATGCCAAAGAAGACGGTGAATGAAAATGTCTAAGCTTGAAGAATTGATAAAAGAACTTTGCCCTAATGGGGTGGAATATAAAAGAGTAAAAGATTTTTTTATACGGTTGAAAGGTACCCCTATAACCGCAGGAAAAATGAAAGAGATAGAAGATATAAATGGAGAAATTAGAGTTTTTGCTGGCGGTAAAACTGTTATTAACGCAAAAGAGAAAGATATTCCCAATGCCAATATTACAAAAGTTCCTGCTGTTTTAGTGCAATCAAGAGGAGTAATAGATTTTATTTATTACGATAAGCCGTTTACATTTAAAAATGAAATGTGGGCATATACTACAAGTAATGCGACAACAGTAAAATATCTATATTATGTTTTAAAAAATTCAGTAAATTATTTTAGAGAGGCCGCTTCTGGGATGGGCTCTTTACCTCAAATATCTTTGACGATTACTGAAGAGTTTCAAATTCCATTGCCGCCTCTGGCAGTACAGCGTGAAATTGTCCGTATTTTGGACAAGTTTGCACTGTTATCACAGGAGCTTGCAGCCGAGCTTGCAGCTCGGAGAGTGCAGTATGAATATTATCGCGATAAACTTGTTTCATTTGACAAAGATATAAAAAGAGTTAAGCTCGAAGATATTGCAACTGATATTTATCGAGGCTCAGGGATAACTCGCGATCAGGTAACTGAAAAGGGAATTCCTTGTGTTAGGTACGGTGAAATATATACATCATACAATGTATGGTTTGATAAATGCATATCTCATACAAGATTAGAAGATATTCAATCTCCAAAATATTTTGAATTTGGCGATATTCTTTTTGCTATTACAGGTGAAAGTGTAGAAGATATTGCAAAGTCAATAGCTTATGTTGGACAAGAAAAGTGCTTGGCTGGTGGCGATATTGTTGTTATGAAACATAATCAAAATCCTAAATATTTGGCTTATGCGCTTTCAACTGTTGATGCTGTACAGCAAAAGAGCAGGGGTAAAATAAAAAGTAAAGTGGTTCATTCTAATGTGCCGTCCATTTTGAATATAGAAATTCCATTGCCTCCGCTTGAAGTGCAGGAACGCATTGTAAAAGTGCTGGATAATTTCGACGCGATATGTTCGGATTTAGGGATAGGCTTGCCCGCAGAAATTGAAAAAAGGCAGCAACAATATGAATATTATCGCGATAAGTTGTTGACATTCGATATCGCATCGGCGACAATCTTAACAGACAGACAGACAGACAGACAGACAGACAGACAGACAGACAGACAGACAGGGCTGATTAAGTTGTTGCAGTATGTCTACGGCTTTGCCTTTGTCCGTCTGGGGGATTTGTGTGCCAACGTTGATAAAATCAAGTGGGACAATACAAATTCGGAATACACCTATATCGATTTGTCTTCTGTAAATGTTGAAAATCATTCCATAGGCGAAACGACAAAAATTAACAATAAAAATGCCCCGAGTAGGGCGCAACAGATAGTTCATAAAAACGATATAATCTTCGGGACAACCAGACCTATGCAAAAGCGTTTAGCCTACATTTCAGAAAGCTATGACGGGCAAATATGCAGTACGGGATATTGTGTTATAAGAGTTGAAAGCAGTTTAGTTCTTGCAAAATGGATATATTATCAACTGATGAGTTCAGCTTTCTATGGCTACGTTGAAACCTATCAGGAAGGAGCAAGCTATCCATGCATTTCAGATGATAAGGTTAAGCAATACATTATCCCTTTGCCAACGATTGAAGAGCAAAAGAGGATAGTTGAAATCTTAGACAGGTTCGACAAAATTTGCAACGACCTTTCCGAAGGTTTACCCGCTGAAATCAAAGCAAGACAAAAGCAGTATGAATATTATAGGGATAAATTATTGAGGTTTTAAAAGTTTAATTTTTAAGGGAAATAATATGAATCAATATAACGTCGTGTTGCAGAGTGAAGAAAGCACGGTTTTAACTGAATATATATCCAAGGGAAAGCGAACGGAAGCCTATCAGAGTGAAGCTGATTTAGAGCGTGAATTTATTAATCTGCTCGCAGAACTAGGATATGAGTATCTGTCTGTCAAGACAGAGGCGGAGCTTATTCCCAACCTGCGAAAAAAATTGGAAGAACTCAACGATTACACCTTTTCCGACAGTGAATGGGAACAGTTTTTCAATGGCTGTATTGCAGGCAAAAACGACGGCATAGTTGAAAAGACAAGGCGCATTCAGGAAGACCATATTCAGGTTCTTCACCGGGATAACGGCGCAACCAAGAATATAAAACTTATTGATAAAAAGAACATACACAACAATAAGTTGCAGGTAATAAATCAGTACGAAAATAACGACGGCAAATATGATAACCGCTATGATGTTACCGTACTTGTCAACGGCTTGCCTCTTGTACATATCGAGTTAAAGCGGCGCGGCGTTCCCATCCGCGAGGCTTTTAATCAGATTGAACGCTATCAGCGAGAAAGTTTCTGGGCGCAGAACGGTATTTTTGAATATGTTCAGATTTTTGTAATCTCCAACGGCACAAACACAAAATATTATTCTAACACAACGAGATTTAATCATATTAAGGATGCGGCAAGAGGGGCAAAGAAGGGCAAGACAAGCAACAGCTTTGAATTTACTTCCTTCTGGGCGGACGCAACCAATAAGATTATCCCCGATTTGATGGACTTTACAAAGACATTCTTTGCAAGGCATACCATACTCAATGTGCTTACTAAGTATTGTGTCTTTACTGCCGAAAATATGTTGCTTGTAATGCGCCCCTATCAGATTGCGGCAACCGAACGCATACTCAACAAAATTGAAATAGCGCACAACTACAAGCAATACGGAACAGTAAAGGGTGGCGGATATATCTGGCATACTACGGGCAGCGGCAAAACGCTGACCTCTTTTAAAACTGCTCAGCTTGCGACTTCTCTTGACTATATAGATAAAGTGCTCTTTGTCGTTGACAGAAAGGATTTGGACTATCAGACGATGAAGGAATATGACCGTTTTGAAAAGGGAGCGGCTAACAGCAATACATCTACCGCAATTCTTAAAAAGCAGCTTGAAGATCCAAGCGCCAAGATAATTATCACTACAATTCAGAAACTGAGCACGTTTATAAAGAAGAATTCAACTCATCCCGTCGCGGACAAGCAGATAGTCATTATTTTTGATGAATGTCACCGTAGCCAGTTCGGCGATATGCATATTGCCATAACAAGGTTCTTCAAGCAATATTACCTTTTTGGTTTTACAGGCACGCCTATTTTTGCCGTCAATGCAGGGGTGTCAAAAAATCCTGCTTTGCGCACGACAGAGCAGGCATTCGGTGATAAACTTCATACATATACCATTGTCGATGCGATTAACGACAGGAATGTATTGCCTTTCCGTGTGGACTACATTAAGACTATGGACAAAGAGCCTGATATTGACGACAAAGAGGTCTGGGATATCGACAGGGAAAAGGCTTACCTTGCGCCTGAGCGCATAAGCAAAGTGGTGGAGTATATACTCGACCACTTTGACCAGAAGACAAAGCGCAACGATAACGCCTATCAATTCCGTCAACTTATAAATGTAAGCGAGGTGGCGCGCGCAAAGGGTGAGAGCGTTCAGGAAATACGCAATAAAGTTCACCTTAAAGGCTTTAACTCTATCTTGGCAGTATCGTCTGTGGAGGCGGCAAAGCTCTACTATGAAGAGTTCCAAAAGCAGATGAAGGAACACCCCGAAAAGGCAATAAAGATTGCAACTATATTCAGTTTTGCAGCAAATGAGAGCGAGGAGGACGGAATACTCGAAGAGGAAAATTCAGACAGTACCGCAGATCTCGATGCGTCCTCGCGCGATTTTCTCGAAGGTGCAATCAAAGAATATAACGAATATTTCGGGACTAATTACGACACTTCCGCGCAGAAGTTCCCTAACTATTACAAAGACGTTTCTCTGCGCATGAAGAACAGGGACATAGACCTTTTAATAGTCGTAAATATGTTCCTGACGGGATTTGATGCAACCACGCTGAACACTCTGTGGGTGGATAAAAACCTTAAAATGCACGGCTTAATTCAGGCATATTCCCGTACCAATCGTATATTGAATTCCATAAAGACGTTTGGCAATATTGTATGTTTCAGAAATTTGCAAAAACGGACGGACGATGCAATTGCTCTGTTTGGAGATAAAGAGGCAGGCGGCATAGTCCTTATGCGCGGTTTTAAAGACTATTATAACGGCTATAAAGATGCGAAGGGCGAATATCATCCGGGTTACGCTGATATGATAGCCGAGCTTACGGACAAGTTCCCCGTTACAGAGGAAAATATAGTAGGCGAAGCGGCGCAAAAACAGTTTATCGTTTTGTTTGGCGCAATACTCAGGATGAGAAATCTGCTTACTTCATTCGACGACTTCAGGTCAAATGAAATCCTTCCGGAGCGTGATTTGCAGGATTATTTAAGCAAGTATCAGGATATTCGCGACGAGTGGAAGGCGAGAAGAAAAAAGGGTGAAAAGGAAGACATTACCGATGATGTCGTGTTTGAGATTGAGCTTATAAAGCAGATCGAGATAAACATTGACTACATATTGATGCTTGTCAAGAAGTATCACGACTCTCACTGTGACGATAAGGAAGTGCTGATTACCATCCATAAGGCAATAGACGCAAGTCCCGAACTCCGTAGCAAGAAGGCACTGATTGACAACTTCATTGACGGGGTTAACGAAGTGTCTGATGTTATGATAGAGTGGCGCGAATATGTTGCAAAAGAACGCGAAAGACAACTCAATCAGATAATAACAGAGGAAAATCTGAAATCCGAAGAAACGCATAAGTTTATTGAAAACTCTTTCAGAGACGGCGCAATAAAATCTACGGGTACAGATATAGACAAAATATTGCCTCCCATTTCAAGATTTGGTGGTGGCAGAGAAAAGAAAAAACAATCAGTACTGGCAAAGCTCAAATCTTTCTTTGAAAGATTTTTCGGGATTGGGTGATAGTGTGTAGAAAGGGTAATAACGCATTACGTAATTTAAGCTATATCACAACTTTAATATTCTAAAAAATGATTGACAAGGTGTTGCTTATATGTTAAAATAGATTAAGTTTTTTAAGAACGATGTATTTATATTGTTATTTTAAACAATTTTAGTGCGTTTATTTAACAATATTTATTGCCTTTGCATATAATAATGATAAATAGCGGATAATATAATTAGTTTTGATTATTTTTATTACTTTTTGTTTATATGTAAAGTGGGAAAATACATTATTTATATATTTGATTAAAAAGGGATGTGGTTAAAATGGTAAAAAATAGGTATGTAAATAATACGGTTGCGATTAAGCCTAGAAGTGAGCGCGTTCGTTCTAGTTGTCATGACCGTGGAGATATGCGCACCCCTTCTACGTCACTGTGGAGTGATAGTTGTAAATGGAAGAGTGAAGAGGAGCGTAAAAGTAACAGGACTTATTACGTTATGGACGGCGGGGTTGGCTAATTTTAATATAATTCATTTAGATATATTTGATTAAGGGAAGCTATGCCTTCTCGACGACGGGAAGATTTTCCGTCGTTTTTTTTCTTAATTTTACGTAGGGGATCTATGGAAAACAACGGCTTTGATATTGGCAGTTCGAATTATAATAAACTCCAGATAAATCTGTATAAGGATTGGAACGGCGATATTGCGCCTGAAAAATGTGATGCGGCAATTTTTGGCTATTATGATTATATGACCATAAAGCGCGTAGAATCATGGCACAAATTTCGGCCGACGGGCAAAAGCCTTGAGGGGAGTGAGGGCATTAAAAATATAGACGCTGAATATATTATCCGACTTATCAGCCCCGAAGTCGGCGATGGTGCAAACGGTATATGTTGGAACGGGCAAGGCGATAATAGTTATCCATTTATAGCCTGTTGCTTAATCAATTTTACTGATGACTATCTGAAACACAATCTATTAGAAATTAAGTGGGAACAAGCTTTCTTAAACTTCAAGAACCAAATTTCAGAAAATTATAAGAACTTTGGTGATTGTGCGCATTTAAAATACTCGGTATATTATTGTCTGGGGTATTCTGATGTTGTGGTGCTTGTTAATTCTAATAATTTCAAGACGATAGGCAACTTTATGCAGATGCTCCGTAAACTTAATTGGGGTAATAAAAATATTGTCTCGACAATGTATAGCGTCACGGGTATTTTTACCAAAAATAAAGATGTAGATGCAGTAAAAGACATAATCTCTTTATCTATTGATTTATCGTATAAAACGGAGAAGAGCGAGAGTGACGGCGCGGGAGTGATCGGTAAGGATGATAGCAGATCTTTAATCGCAGGGTGCTTCGATTGGCGAATAACAAAGGACGTAAAACAATCCGATCTTAGCAAGCTCTATGTTGAGGATTGGAGCAGTTTCAAAAAATGGCTCAAAGACTCTAATACAAAACTTATGCTGATGGATGACAGTGGGGCATGTAACTCATCGAAAGGGGTGGTCGAATCTGAGGCAACTGATTACTTAAAAGAATTAAACAATGCGTTTGCTGGATTTTGTAATGCGTACAGCCAAATTGCAAATAAATACAATTTTCATCGCAGAGTTTTGGGTGCTGTAGAAAACATTAAAAAAATGTACGATAAACTTGCCTCCACACAGCATAGCCATGAGGTTCGTTTGACCATAGGCAAAGTATTCTGTTCATTTTTGAAAGCTATGTCGCACATTTTTGAAAAAATGTTAGAAAATGATCCAGGGAGTGAATCTGGTTTTGATTTTGAATTTTATCAGCAATGCGACAGTGATTATGCCAGATTTATAGAGGACAGTGTCGAAGATTTCCGCAAGGTGGTAAATTCTCTGTTGTTCGATATATGGAGAGCAGACAATTCTTTCTTTGAAGGGCAGACAATAGCGCATCCTTCTGTCGGTAGTACAATTAAGCTGCTTTTTGCATATAATGCCACGCTGAATTGTTGGGACAAGGCGTGGCGGAATATACTTGGCAAAGAACAAGGCAATAAACATGCTGAATACAGCTATCTGGTCGCAAGCGGTGGCAGAGACACAACTACAAATTACGACTTATTCGACGGAGTAGCCAATACTTGCAGTAGACCGATTCTAGTTTTGATGTCTGAGGCGGGACTATATGATGTGAGTGGTGCGCTTTTCAGACTGGCGCATGAGTTTTTCCATAAGTGCGGAAACAGAGAGAGGAAAAATAGGTCAAAGCATTTTTTAACAGGTCTTTGTAGAGGCTTTGCGGAATACCTAGAACTCTGCGTTCGTATAAAATTAGTGCAAGTTGCTGCACAATACATATATCTATCCTTTAACAATGGTAGAGAAAATTGGGAGAAAGACATTTTTTGGGATTGGATTTACGGATGTGACTATTTTAAAAGATGTCCTGCCAAGACTTACGGAAGCAAGCCAGAGTGCGAGTATTGTTCAATATGTAGAAATAATTCTCATAGAGTAGGAATACAACAGTCTGTTTCAAGGCTGGAACAGGAAATAAAAAAAATCAATTCTCAATCGGAAAACGACTACCAGTCTTTTGTTAAAAGCTTAACCGATTTGTTTAAACAAATAGTAGGTGCATTTAGCGGCGAAAAAATAAATAGCGATATGCTCTATGAAAACTGTATGAATGTATTGTTTGAAAAATTGTTCCGTGCGGCGGAATGTGTTGAGGCATCGCTTGGCAAAGGTTGTAGTGGTGACCCAATGAGGCAAATAATAACGCAAATAAATAATCGGTTGGTTGACGTTGCAAGAAATCTAAAATGTGAGAACGACGACTTTTCGGCATTATATAAATTGAAATTCAATGATGCCGGAGGACAAAAATTAAAAGAGAGACTGACTACAGATTTTATGCAAAATTTGCGTAATTTTTGTTTTAATGGCTTTACCGGGGAGAATCGTTATCTCGTTACTTGGCTTGAAGATTCGAGTAATATGGAGGTGCTTTATGGAAGCGGTGATAATATAGGTCTGCTTTATAAAGAGTGTTTTGCTGATTGTATGGCGATAAAGGCAATGGGATTTACTGAATTTGGGCAATATTTGTGCAGTATGATGTATGAGATGCGCGGGATAGACTATTATCTCAAACAGCGAGAAGAACTTAAGATTAAGCCCAATACTTTTAATGCCTTGCGCTTTGGTGTTGTGTGGGAAGCTTTAGGGTATAACGACAGTTGGATTGGAAAAGATTTTGAAAGCGCGATAAAAAAATATTACAGTCAGGTATTCTATCCGTTTAACAAAAATGATTTTTCTGCTGAAAAATATGCTGCTGAGATGGTGCAGGCGGCAAAGGAACTCAATGACAGATATAAAGAGTTGAAAAATTATGGCATTATACGGGAACTGGTGGCATACTTAAAGTCGGCGATAGAAAATACTGACAACGTAGAGCTTTGTAGAGCTATCAACGATAATGTTAAGGAAGTCGTTTCAAGTACGACGGAAGACAAAGTATACGACGAACCGGCATTTATTAATTATTTGATGAAAGGATGGTATAGTTTACACGCTGTCTCTGGATAAGGGAAGCGTATTGAATTACGGAGGGATAGGGTATGGGCGATTCACTAGGTAGCGGAATGAAAATGCTTTTGCAGGAATTCATCGACACTATTCAGAAGAAATTAAAAGGTGAGATTTCGGTAAACCAGTCTTATAAACTATCTGTGGTTACACGGCTGTCGCGTGAATTTTTGCTGGAAGACGCAGACCCTAAAGGAATAAAGCAAACAATATACGATATTTTAACAGATAAGCCCGTTGCATTTGTTTTTGGCGCTGGAATTTCGCAGAGCAAGCCTTATAAACTTCCCGGTTGGGGCAGGCTGGTCAACGCCATAAATTCTGATTATTTTTTAATGCGGTTAGACCGGGCTGGAGGGAGGAAACTTTTAAGCGATAGCCTTCAAAAATTATATGCTAACGAAGACTTGTACGAGCTTGCACAATACATACAAAATAATATCCGCGAAGACGAAAATTTTACAAAAAACAATCCGGATGAGGCTGTATCTAATGCCGTCAATGCTGAGATGTATTATTTTGTAAAGGAAGCATTGTATGAGAATAAAACAGTGCCAGTCGGCGGAGAAAAAACGGAAGATACATGCTTACCAATGCTCCTTGCCAAATATATGGAAGCTAACCCACGAAACGAATCCAATAAAATCAAACGCATTATTACTTACAACTATGACGATGTTTTTGAAGATTGCCTGACTAAGCATAAAATATTGTATTATCCTGTCTTTATTGACGACCAATTGCCGAAATTGAACTTTTTGGATCCTAATGCATGCGTAATATATCATGTCCACGGATATGTACCGTTTTATACTAAAAACGGAGCCGACGAATTGGCGGAACAACAGAAAAAATATGCGACGGAGATAGATGCTTATCTTGAAAATTCTGAGGCGAAAGCTCTTGTCCTTTCAGAAGACAGCTACGACGAGATAGCTCGTTCGCAGTATAAATGGAGAAATACAATTCAGGCCGAAACTTTTTTGAGCTATAACTGCTTTGTCTTTGGATTTTCAGCTTCAGATAAAAATTTTAAACGTTTAACTAAATTGTTGGATAGAAAAAATCCTGCTAATCGCGACGATGATGGTGGAGTGCGTCATTATATTTTCTTTACTATAGACGATTACATTAAAAAAATATTTTCTCCTGATAAGGATATATCGGCAGATAAAATTATTGAAGGATTAGATAAAAGAGATGAAATAGATAAAGAATTACTTTTGGACAGATGTGAACTTTTGTATCACGTATTGCGTTCCAAGCGTAAATATCTGTTGCAATTCGGTGTATATCCTGTATGGACTTTAATTACTGATGCGCCTTTGAGGGTAAAAAGCATATTTAATAGTTAAAAAGGGAATTTGAATATTACCTATGAGAAAATAATTTATTTGTAGCATCGCAAGCAGTTTGATATGCACCCCAAAAGTAAGACAAACCTTTGGGGTGTACATATTATTATGTCAAGAGAAAAGAAATGTAAAACAAAATATAGCGCGGAGTTAAAATGCTGTTATAATGGATATGCGCGAAAACTATTTATGATATAGAGAAACAGCTCGTAAGTATTGGGCAAACGCAGTAGGACAAAATGATAATTTCATGAACTGTGTTAAATGGTGGGAGTGCATATATCTTGAGGAAGGAGCGGCTGGATTTATGGCTGAACTTTTGAGAAGAACGAGTGTTGGCAGGCCGAGAAAGAAGTCTTTGGAGAATGAGATTGAGAACGCTTTGAATGGCTAAGAATTAAAGGCTCAAAGAACGCAAATATTATTGTGAGTGAAGTACGCCACAAAGTACTAATGAATAATAAATCAGCTAAAAATCCTGTCGCTTTGAACGCGACGGGTTCTTTGTATAGGTGGATATAGTGAAAGCTGTTACGCCTCTTTTACCACATCGGAGAGATCGAGACACTCCATTAGAAGTCGCACGCCGAACTTGAAACCACGGATGAAATAATTCTCTTCTTCCAACGAGTGGCGTTCGCCGTACAGGTCAACGAATTCGTCGAAAAGTTTGAGCTGTTCGCCCGTAAGCTGAGGGCGCAGTTTGTCGTTCAGTTCAGTTTCGCGTTTATCGATATCTTTGTATTCATCAGTCCTCGGAGACTTAATTACCTGGTCTGAAAATGTGCCGTCAAAAAATGCCTTTATAATTTTGCTTTTCATAAATTTAATTTCATTTCCTTTTTTATATTCAAAAAAGTACGAATTCGGGCAAGTGGTTATCTCTCATAAAATTAGTATTTTATAACCCTTTTATGGGTTAAAGTTATAGTTAAATAAGGCAAATTTAGCTTGTCGCACGTTGTCGCACAGGCTTTTGCAACCCTCAAAAATGGCGCATTTTGAGCGGTTTTTGCTTAAAACTGCCCGAAATCGGGGTGTTTTTTCAGCCGCTCTTCCGTTCAAGTCCAACAAGCGGAGCCATTCCGGTGATAATGAAGCAGAGGATCCACCTGTTCCCATTCCGAACACAGAAGTTAAGCTCTGCGTTGCCGAAAGTACTATACGGGACACTGTATGGGAGGATAGGGAGTTGCCGGATTTCAATCAAAAAACACCCGTTTTCGCATGAAAACGGGTGTTTTTCTATGATTTTTAAGGTTATTCGATTATGAAATTTTACACCCGTTACGTGGTAAAATATTAAGTTTTAGCTGTTAAAACTGCATAACTTTTTTGCTGTTTTGAGCTGTTTTTTTTGTCTTAACACGATAGTTGGTTTGACTGTGTATTCTGACGAAAATCAGCTCTTTATTTTGCATTTTGGGGCACAAATTGGGGCACAATCAGTACTTGATTTTCTGTCCTTCGGCGTACAAAAACTCGTCCGAAAGGTCGGTGTAGGTGTTACCCAGTTCGCCTAAGGAATGTCCTACAAAAGTATCTCTTGCGACGGGAGAGACTCCGCATTCCTGACAGCGAGTATAGAAAGTCGTTCGCAAATCATACAACCTTCTTTCAGGGAAAAGTTTTCGGAACTTATCCCTTAAAGTATCCTCGTTGCAGAATTTCAATTCGTCCACGCCCTGCATATAGGGACTGAGCATGGGGTGAATGGGTATTTTCTTATACTCAATCTTTCCGCCCTTTCGCTTGCTGTTTTTCGCTACAATGAACTTTCCGTCAATCGTTGCCGTCTTATATTCGTTTGGTCTCATTCCCGTATAAAGTGCGACGGCGAACATCAATTCATAAGGCGTACCCTTCATGGTATCAAGCAGCTTTCTCTCCTCGTCCTTAGAAAGTGCTGTACCGTGTTCTCGCTCATGCTTCTTGTGGAAGACCATATCCATCGGATTATGCTCTATAATCGCGTGTTTTATGGCTGCCTTGAATATGACGTTGAGCATAGAGAAAATGTCGTCCGCAGTCCTTGAAATACCGCTTGCGTCGATTTTATCCAAAAGCTCCTGACATTTCTTCGGCGTGATTTTCTTTATAGGCATATCGCCGAAATGGGGCAGAACGTGATTTTTGTACTGGTTCAACGCTATGCGGTATGTACTCTGCGCAACCTTTCTCTTGTGGAAATTCTCAAAGAAATACATCGAGAATGCGTCCATAGTGGAGGGTACGGTATTTTCCTTTTCCGTGCCGTGCTTGTCTATGTAATGCAGTTTTTCAATAAATTTGCGTTTGGCTTCGTCCAGATAGTTGGACGAGACCGTGATGTTATATCCGTTGCGCCGATAGCGGATTTCATAATTCCAATTATTCTTGCCGCTTCTGCGTTTGCGGACGTGTGCTGTGCATCCTTCTGTTCTGAATTCTTTTCTGAAAGTTTTAGGCATAGATGAAATCTCCTTTGCGTTGAACTTCCAGAATACCTCTTCATTGTCTTGTTCTCTGCTGTCAAAGCCCGTAACCTTTTTAAGCCTTTCAAGCGTAATACTCTCCGCTGCCGATTTAAGCATGAGCTGAGTTGCTTCGTCTCGCTTATTCTCGTCAGGGATGTATTGTAATGTGTCTAATAACTTCTTTAATTCGTTGTCTGTCATTCGGTTTGCAGACGGAGGGAGGTATCAGCTCGTCTCCGTCATTGCTTGTGCGTACCAGCAAGCACTCTGTGGCTTGCCAGATCCCGAAGAGTACCATTTTTAATTAACTCTATCACAAAATCCTCCTTATTATTTCCGACAGGTCGGGGCGGAGCTCGTCATAACCTCGCTGTTGGAGTTAGTGGGCGCGTTAGGTCCCTCCTGCGGATTATTCAGTTGTAATTGATAATTTATTTGTGCGTAAAATCCTACCACACATTTTTGAGAAATGCAAGGCCCTGGCCCAAATTATTTTCCGCCTTTGCCGTTGCTTTTAAAGTTGGCGGGAGGGGAAGGAGCTTTTGCCGCTCTTGACTTCTTCAACAGCTCGTCAAATTCGTCGGGGTAAGCGGCAATCATATCGCTCACCATTCTGAATGCCGAATCCTTGCCTCTTCCTAACCTTTCGGCGCGTTGCAACTGCTCGAATAAATCAGCGGCGTCCTTGCTCTTAATGTCAAGGCTCTTTTGCAGAGCAGCGTTCTGCGCGCGCAGAGTTTTAATCTCGTCCTCGGCGTGCTTTCGCTTTGTGGGCATAGGCCTGTCCGCTGCGCTCTCCACCGATTGCACTATGCCGTTCAGATATTGTTCCGCTTGCTTTTTAGTAGCTTCTGCGGAGGTTCTGGCGTTAGTTATAATTTCTTTAGCCGTGTATTCAGCCGCTTCGACGTGCCTTGCCGTGCTGCCTATCTTGCCGCGCTTTAAGCCCCATTTCTTGCCTACGACTTCTGCAAGCTCTGTCTGTAACTGAGACAGCTTTTTCGGGCTGAACAAGTCCTTTGAACAGAGCTTGCCGCCTGTAATGGGCACAAGGTTAAGGTGGAGGTGGGGAGTGGTCTCGTCCATATGTACGACAGCCGAAATAATATTCTCCGCACCGTACTTGTCGGCAAAGAACTTTACGCAGTCCTCAAAAAATTCCTCTTGTTTCTCTGTGGGCATATCCTCAAAGAATTCATGTCCCGAACTCAACACAAAGGTGTTCATGTAGATAGCGTCATTCCGTACCTTGCGCTTTAAATTTAATGATGCGATGCGCTCGTTTATGAATTCCATATAGCTCTGCGGCGGGGCAATGATATGGTAATTGTCGTGCGTGCGCGAAAGGTCTATCTTCGGGTTCTTTGCCTCGTAAGTCTGGTCGCGCTCGTTTTCCCTTTCAACATT
>CAJLKN010000018.1 GCA_905207235.1 uncultured Eubacteriales bacterium | reverse complement strand
ACACTTTGGTTTTACAACGTCTGAGCGAGTTCCTTATGGATAATATCAGCAACCTGACTTCTCCGAATAAGGTCAGTCAGCTACTGACAGCAAATGAGACTCCAACCAATCATGTAACCGTCGGCAAGTACATTAAGTATTTGTGCAATGCTTTTGTATTTTATGATATTAAGAGATATGACATCCGAGGTAAGAAATACCTTGAAAGCTCTGAAAAGTTCTATTTGTGTGACAGCGGTATTCGATATGCAATACTGGGAAGCAGAAATATAGACTATGGCAGAGTATATGAAAACGTTGTTTGTATCGAGCTTCTTCGCCGTGGATATGATGTCTATGTCGGCAAGCTCTATCAAAAGGAAATCGACTTTGTTGCTCAGAGAGGTAGCGAAAAGATTTATATTCAGGTCAGCGACAACATTTCCGGGCAGGAAACATTTGAGAGAGAATGCTCTCCTCTGCTTCAGATTCGAGACGCTTATCCGAAAATGATTATTGCCAGAACCAAACATCCCCAATATAGCTATGAAGGAATCGAAATTCACGATATAGCCGATTGGTTGCTACAAGAATAAGCAAGGTGAAATATCTCCGTCATTCTCTTTTGAAATGATGGAGATATTTTTATTATGACGGAGATTGTAGAACAGAAAATTGTATCAGGTTGCAAAAATCCTTTCCGAACTTTTTACATAGCAGTCATGCACTACGGTGTGTGGCTGCTTATTTTTTTGTGAAAGGAGCAGATGCAAATGAAATTAGTTTTGGCTGAAAAGCCTTCGGTTGCACAGAGTATTGCCAAAGTGTTAGGTGCTGCCAAGCGTGAGGATGGCTACTTAGAGGGAAACGGATATGTGGTCAGCTGGTGTGTAGGGCATTTGGTGGAGCTGGCACAGCCGGAAGTCTATGATGCGAAGTACAGCAAATGGGCTTATGCAGACCTTCCTATCTTCCCGATGGACTGGCAGTATGAGGTTTCTGCCGGTACGAAAAAACAGTTTGGGATTCTGAAAAAGCTCATGGCCAGAGAAGATGTTGCGAGTCTTGTGTGTGCAACAGATGCCGGTCGTGAGGGCGAGCTGATCTTTCGGTTGGTGTACCACAAAGCCGGGTGCAGAAAGCCGTTTGAGCGGCTTTGGATTTCCTCGATGGAAGATGTAGCAATCAAGGAGGGCTTTGAAAATCTCAGGTCTGGAACGGAATATGATGCTTTGTATGAAGCAGCACTGTGTCGAGAACGAGCCGACTGGATTGTTGGTATTAACGCTACTCGACTTTTTTCGACCCTTTACGGGCAGACCCTGAATGTTGGTCGTGTTATGACCCCTACCCTTGCTATGGCTGTTATGCGAGAAGCTGCCATTTCCGCATTCAAGCCTGAACTGTTCTACACAGTTCAGATTGGATTGGATGGTTTTACGGCTGCAAGCGAACGCTTCAAAACCAAGGCAGCAGCCGAAGCTGTCAAACAAAGCTGTTCGGTGGCAATCGTTCAGAAAGCTGAATGTAAGGAGAAAACAGAAAAGCCGCCTGCGCTCTATGACCTGACCAGTTTACAGAGAGAAGCCAACCGTGTGCTTGGCTACACGGCACAGCAGACCTTGGACTACACGCAGAACCTCTATGAAAAGAAACTGGTCACTTATCCCCGTACCGACAGCAGGTTTCTGACGGAAGATATGGCACATAGCCTGACCGACCTCGTAAAGCTGGCTTTCCACACATTCCCCGTGGAGGATGTGGATAACATACCAGTTCATGCAGAGCAGGTTGTGAATAACAAAAAGGTCACAGATCACCATGCCATCATTCCGACCAGAGAATTGCAGAAATGCAATCTGAGCGAACTTCCCAAGGGTGAACTTGCAATTTTGCAACTGATCTCGAATCGGTTGTGCGTAGCTGTTGGCGATCCGCACCGATACGCAGAGACAGTTATTGAGCTGGACTGTGGCGGTACCGTGTTTTCCACCAAAGGCAAAACTGTTGTGCAGGATGGATGGAAAGCTCTGGTTCAGAAAAATGATTCGACAAAATCCGACGAAAACGTGCAGACACTCCCTTCTGTTTCCGTTGGTGACGAAATGACCGTCAGCGGCACGGAAATCAAGGAAGGGAAAACATCTCCCCCTAAACACTTTACCGAGGATACTCTGCTTTCTGCTATGGAAACTGCCGGTGCGGACGAAATGCCTGATGAGGTGGAGCGCAAAGGTTTGGGAACGCCTGCGACCCGTGCCGGTATCATTGAGAAGCTGGTTCGCATCGGTTTTCTGGAGCGTAAGGGTGATAAGAAAACCAAACACCTGATTCCGACCCACAAGGGTACGGCTCTGGTAACAGTCATGCCGGAACAGATTCAGTCCCCATCCATGACGGCGGATTGGGAAGAAAAATTGTTGCTCATTGAGAAAGGCGAATATGCCAGCGAGGACTTTATGGACGAGATCAAAGATGTGATTGCCGGTCTGATTCAGAACTATGAAGTAATCCGTGATTCCGAGGTTATGATGTCGAAAGAAGCCAATTCTATCGGCAAATGCCCGCTCTGCGGCAGTGCTGTAGAGGACAAAGCCAAGGCATTTTTCTGTTCCAACAGAGCTTGCAAATTTGCCCTCTGGAAAAACAATCGCTACTTTGCGAGCATCGGCAAGAGCATGACTTCTGCCACGGCGCAGAAATTGCTTGGTTCCGGCAAGGTAAAGCTCAAGAATTGCAAGTCCGAAAGAACGGGCAACACCTTTGATGCCACCGTCTTTATGGAGGTATCAGATGATGGCAAAACGAAGTTCAGTATGGAATTTGAAAATGGAGGAAAGCGCAAATGACAAATGAGTACAACCCGGATGGTAAGGAAATCCGATTTATCGACAGCCATTATAAGGATTTGTTTCATATCCCCGATGGCAGCTGTGTGCAGATTCACTACCCGGATGAAATGGTTGTGAAGCCCTGCACCTTCATTGACGAGTATCATACGCAGATCGGATACAATGTGTTTCATATCTGCCAGTTTGCAGAAATTATGGAGCGCAACGGCGCAAGCTATATGCCGGAGCCTGAGATTATGGGCGATGAAGCCGCATGGAAGGTCGGAAAGGATAGAATCCTTGCGGTGCAGACCTGCGAAGATGGTTACGACTACACCCTGTTGGATGAAAACTACAACGAGATTGATGGCGGTCAGGTTGATAACCCTGAACTGTCCATGCTCGAAGTCCGCCGGGATATTCTGGAATCCTTCGGGCTGGAGCGCCGGGAACTGCGGGCAATGTTCTATGAGGATGTCATGGAGCAGGCTTTTGAAGTCGGCAGACAGGCGGTGGTGGTCAATGACCCTATCGCTGAGCTTGCTTTTAAGCTCGACCGTTTTGCAGAGAACTTCGACCCCTATGAATATATGGATCAGGTCGATGATGTGCAGGCGCATATCCAAGAAATCAAGGCAGATCTTGCCGCTGGTAATACGGCTCCGTATCGTGAGTTCCTGAATACAGCCATTGAAGAAGCCCGTGAGGAAACTGCGGTTGAGGTTGCCAAAGTGCTGAAAAGTCAGCTGGATAAGCTCGACTCTCCGAAGCGTGAGTCGGTCATGGAAAAACTGGCACAGGCCGCAGAAAAAGCTGCGCCTGCCAGTCCCTCTCCCAAACGCAAAGAGCCTGAACGATAAGGAGGACACGGATATGAAAAACGAAAAATGGGATGATGTTCACGGAAATACCACCCCGGATGACAGAATGGTTGCTTTTCTGGAAAGCCCCACGGATTCCTATGCGATTCTTCAGCTGCGGGAAGATGTAGACGATAATATCCCGCTCATGTTTGCAAATTACAGCTACCTTCAGAAGAAAGAAATGGAGCCTGAGATTGACCGTTACGAGGTGGTCTATCATGGCTCCATTTCTATGTCCGAGGATGTGAATCGGCAGCTGGAAGATTTGTATGTAAAGTTCAATATTGACCACCCGGATGATTTCCGTGGTCACAGTATGTCGGTCAGCGACATCGTAGCCTTAAAGGTAGTCGGTGAGGTATCCTTTCACTATGTAGATTCTGTTGGGTTTCAGAAGCTGGAAAACTTTATGAAGTCCGAAAACTACCTGAAAAACGCAGAGATGGCAATGGAAGATGATTATGGGATGATTGACGGTATCATCAATAACGGAAAAGCGTCCGGATTAGAGGAACGTCCTTCGGTGTTGGAGCAGTTAAAGGAAAAGCCCGTGCCGGATGTTTCCCATAAGCCGCCCAAGAGCCACCCGGAAAGGGAGATTGAATGATGGATTTCACACAGGATGAGCGGAACATGATGATGCTTTACAGCCCTGGCACAAGGTCAGGGCTGTGTGAAGCACTGACACTGATGAAGGAACAGCTTTCGGAGGACGAGTCAGAGCTTTTTGCTTTGGCAGACTCGGTTCTCCGTAAAGTTTCAGCCATGGACGATGCCGCCTTTGAGAAGCTGAACCTTTATCCGGATTGATAGGATTGGAGGGATACAATGAACGCAAAAGAGCGATTTTATTCCGGATTAGCAAAAGAAACGATTGGGAAAATCACCTCGAACACAGATAACTGGACTTCGTTTTTGAGAACGATGTCCCGCAACTATGAGTTCACCTATCCGGAACAGGTGATGATTTATGCTCAGCGCCCCAATGCGACCTTTTGCAAGCCCTATGAGGACTGGAACGCTGAAAATTACCGCAGATATGTAAAGCGTGGCTCTACCGGCATTGCTCTGTTTGTGATGAACAGGGATAAACCGTATCTGCGCTATGTGTTTGATGTGGCGGATACCGGCGTTCGCCGTTCTTCCCCGGAACTGAAACCGTGGGAGGTGACGCCTGAAAACCGCTCCTATGTCATGGAAGCGATGGAGCGTACCTTCGGTGTTGCCGCTGACGGGGTACTGGAAGCACAGCTTGAAGATATTGCATCCGCACTGGCGGCTGAGTATTGGGACGATTACAAAAAGCAGTTCCTCGACATCGTTGCCAACAGCTTCCTTGAGGAGTATGATGAACTCAACATCGAAGTAGCTTTCAAAAATGCGGTGGCAAACAGCGTATCCTATACGATGTATTGCCGGTTCGTGGAAAGTCCCGACAACTACTTCGAGCATGAGGATTTCCAGAAGGTGTTTGATTTTAACACCAGACAGACGGTAAATGCCCTTGGTACTGCGGTGAATGCCATCAGCACAAGGATGTTTCAGGAAATCGAAAAAGCGATTGGAGAACATGAGCAGATTAAAGCTACCGAAAGGAGTACAGATTATGAGCGAGATGACTTACAGACAGGCCGGAGATTATCAGATTCCGAACCTTCAGTTGGAGAACGAGGGAGAGAAACCTCTGGGCAAGTACGGCAGGATGCGTCGAGCATTTTTGGAACAGAACAATCCGATGCTCCTGAACGACATGATTCTGACGGAGAGCCTGTTCCCGCACCTGTGGGAGATCGAGGAAACAGCGAAAGCCAGAGTGGAGTTTCTGATGGAGCAGTACCTGAAGGACAGCCCCGCACCGGACAAGGAAACGCAGCAGATGGCGTGGGTGCAGCACATGAACAGCCTGAAAGCACAGGCGGAGGAAGTCGTGATGACGGAGCTTATCAACAGCTGAGTCTGAACCTTTTCCTCTCCGAAAATGAACAAATCAGTTTTATCGACCGAGCAGAGAGCTTTACGCCCTCTGCTTTTTCTTTTGCCCAGGAAGAAATCGACCACTTCCTTCTGCTTGGTAGCAATACCGATGAAGCCCGAAAAGTCGTAGCGCTGGAATATATGAAGCAGAAGCCGTTGGAAGAAATCGTTCAGACCTTAAAGCAGGTCTATCACGGCGGCTATGGTCTGAAAGAAGATAGCGGGAATATCTGTGCGTGGTATGCCGAGGACGGTATCCACCTTGCCAAAGGTTCCTCTGCCATTGACAGCCCCAGAGCGCAGATCGTTTCTTGGGAAACGGTTGCCGAGCGCATTGGAGAACTGCTTGAAAATGGTCGGTTCGCAACTAATGTGGAACTGGTAGAAGCATCCGGATATGAGCGTCAGAAGTTGGCAGAATCCCTGTGGCATCTTTATCACGATTTGAGTGAAGAAGCCCGTTCCAGCAACTATCTGGCAATTCTTCATCAGGAACCGTTTCGTGGTTTCCCTGACGAAACCGCAGACTTGGCTGAAAAGTTGGATGACCCTCGTTTCCACGCAACCTTGGTACAGCAGTATTCGGAATTTAGAAAAACCCTTGCGGAAAATCCCGATCTGCTTCGTTTTCACTATCACAAGCTGAATCTCATTCAGAAACAGCTGTATGAGTTGAATATGCCTTTGCGTGAGTATCAGACCGATATGATGCAGATGCCCCTTGTCCGCCAGTTCATTACGGATGATGAAGTCAATGCAGACTTGACCCGTGGAAGCGGCTTTTCCGGTGGTAAAGCCCGTATTTATAACTACTGGCAGGAGAATCATTCTGCCAAGGAAAAGATGGACTTCCTGAAGCATGAATACGGAACCGGTGGTCATTCCCATGCCTGCTCTGGTGCAACGCACAGCGGTCAGGATCACGATGCCAAGGGTGTTGCTTACACCAAGAGCGGTTGCGATAAATTGCAGATGTCCTGGGCGCAGGTGGTGCAGAGAATCGACGGTCTGATACGAAAGGGACGCTACCTCAGCCCGGAGGAAGAAGCGGAACGACAGGCTATCGAAGAAGCTAAAACTGATCCGTTGGAAGATGTTTATGACCGTTTCGCAGTGATTGATACCGAGGATGGCGAGTATGCGATCTGGGATAATCAGACCGATGACTACTATGTAGACCCGGAAGGCGTTACGGAATACTTCACGGACGAATGGCTTGCCAATGACTATTTGGAGGAAGTTCGTCAGTCCGTAGCTGCGATGGAGTCGGTTCAGCCAGAAGCGCCTGTGGCAGAGCCTGCCGAAGTTGTGGAAGCATCTGCTTCCGAGGAACCGAAATGGAATTATCAGGTCGGTGACACGGTATATCTGGACGATACAGCTTTCCGTGTGGAGCAGATCACGGACAGAGAAGTTCAGCTGCGTGACCCTACGCTTGCTTATCCCATCTTCCGTGCCGAGAATCGTGAGAATTTCGAGCGTATGCTCTCTCAGGACGAAAGAAACCATGCGGTAAGGGTTGATGCCCAAACCGAAGAAAAGCCCGTTACAGAGGATTTTCTGGGCAAAACCGAACCGAGGGACTACACCCCTGAGTATCAGCTGTTAGACCGTCTGCGTATGGACTGCGAATACTTCCTTGGTGCAGGACAGCACAGCGAAAAGCATCTGTGGGCAGGCAACCGCCATGCACAGATTGCCAAGATGCGTGAGCTGTATGAAATGATTCCCGACAAACCAGAATGGCTGACACCTGAGATGATTAACAGCTACGAGGAGCGCATGGCTCCCCGCTATCTGGTTGCCGCCTACCATCACTTTGAAAACGGCTTCGATGATAAACTGGACTACTACACTCTGGAAGAAGCGGAAAAAGCTGCCCAGGGCTATGTGGACGGAACCATGGAGGATGACGGATTCAAGTACGATGGTGCTGCCGTTTACGATCAGCAGGAGCATAAGTGCATCCGTATCTATGGGGACTACCCTGACGAAAAGGCACACGCACAGGTCAGAGCCAGTGCGGAACCCGAACAGCAGGAACCGGAACACTTCATCGATCATTTTTATGTTGCCGAGGACATTCAGAAGCGGGGTGCGCTGGACATCAAGGAATACAGTTCCTTTGATGATGCCCTGCGAGCCTACTATGCACTTCCTGACACGCAGAGAAAAGCCCTGGGTGCAATGAATACCAGAGATCTGCCGGGTAGTCTGGACTTCGTACAGTGCGTAGATGGAAAGGACACCATCATTCAGGATTATGCCCAGGTGGACGGATGGCAGAATGCCGAAGTCATGGACATTATCGCTCAGCTTGAGCAGTCCATCACCACCAGAGAAATCCCACCTGTTCCTGCGGTGAACTTCCACATCACGGATGACAACATCGGTGAAGGTGGACCGAAGCAGAAATTCGCAAGAAACATCGCAGCCATTGAAACTCTGTTCAAACTGGAAAGCGAGAACAGGAACGCCACTACCGAAGAACAGGAGATTTTGTCGAATTATGTCGGTTGGGGCGGTCTGGCAGATGCCTTTGACCCGGACAAGGGAAATTGGGCGAAGGAGTATCAGACACTGAAAAACCTGCTTTCCGAAGATGAATATGCTGCGGCAAGAGCTTCCACCCTGAACGCACATTACACCAGCCCTACGGTCATTCGCTCCATCTACGATGCGGTCGGACAGATGGGCTTTGAAACAGGAAATATTCTGGAGCCTGCTATGGGTATCGGCAACTTCTTTGGTATGCTCCCTCCTGAAATGCAGAGCAGCCGTTTGTATGGTGTGGAACTGGATTCCATCACCGGCAGAATTGCTCAGAAGCTCTATCCCAACGCAGAAATCAAAGTAGCCGGTTTTGAAACGACAGACCGCCGAGACTTTTACGATCTGGCTGTGGGTAATGTCCCTTTCGGCAACTACAAAGTGTCCGACAAGCCGTATGACAAGCTGGGATTCTCCATTCACAACTATTTCTTTGCCAAGGCTTTGGATCAGGTTCGTCCCGGTGGTGTGGTCGCTTTTGTGACAAGCCGTTACACCATGGATTCCAAGAACTCTGACGCAAGGCGATATATGGCGCAGAGGGCGGAACTGCTTGGTGCAATCCGTCTGCCAAACGATGCCTTTAAGAAAAACGCAGGCACGGAAGTCGTGTCCGACATCCTGTTCCTGCAAAAGCGTGACCATCCGATTGACATTGTACCGGAATGGGTAAACCTTGACCGCACCGAAGAAGGACACACCATGAACAGCTACTTTGTCGCTCATCCTGAAATGGTTCTGGGCGATACGGTGGAAGAAAGTACCGCCTACGGCATGGACATTACAGTGCGTCCCATTGAGGGCATGGAACTGTCCGAACTTCTGAAAGAAGCAGTTTCCCACATCCAAGGAACCTATCAGGCTGTGGAGCTTCCCGAAGCTGACAAGGGTAAGGAAATCGAAACCATTCCTGCAACCCCGGATGTAAAGAATTTCTCTTATACCGTGGTGGATGGCAATGTGTACTTCCGTGAAAACTCCCTGATGCGCCGTGTAGACCTGAATGAGAAAGCAAAAGACCGTGTGATGGGCATGGTGGAACTTCGTGGTATCGTCAACGAGCTGATCGAATATCAGCTTGAGGATTACCCGGATGAAATGATTACTCAGAAACAGGCAGAACTGAATGATGCCTACGATGCGTTTGCCGCAAAGAACGGGCTTATCAATAATCGAGCCAATGGTCAGGCATTTGCTGACGATTCCTCCTACTATCTCCTGTGTTCTCTGGAAAATGTGGATGAGGACGGCAATCTGAAAAGCAAGGCGGATATGTTCACCAAGCGAACCATCAAGCCGGAACGCAGAGTGACGAGCGTGGATACGCCGTCCGAAGCTCTGGCAATCTCTATCGGTGAGCGTGGCAAGGTGGATTTGCCGTTTATGGCACAGCTGCTTGGAACACCTGGAGAATACGATGCGATTCAGGCAGAGCTTCGAGGGGTGATCTTCAAAGACCCGATGGCTCCCGATGCTGTGGAAGTTGGATGGCAGACTGCCGATGATTACCTTTCCGGTGATGTAAGAAGCAAGCTGCGTGTCGCACAGATGGCGGCAGACAGGGATTCTTCCTTCCACATCAATGTGGAAGCCTTGCAGAAAGCACAGCCGAAGGACTTGGATGCGTCCGAGATTGATGTGCGTTTGGGTGCAACATGGATTGATGCCGATTATATTCAGCAGTTCATGGAGGAAACCTTTGAAACGCCGTATTACTTGCGCCGTTCCATTGAGGTCAAGTTCTCCGAGCTGACCGCAGAGTGGCGCATCAACGGTAAGAGTTCTCCCAACTACAACGATGTGGCGGCGTATGTCACCTACGGTACAGAGCGAGCCAACGCATATCGGATTCTGGAGGAAACGCTGAATCTGAAGGATATTCGTATCTATGATACGATTGAAGATGCAGATGGTAAGCAGAAGCGTGTCCTCAATAAAAAAGAAACTACCCTGGCACAGCAGAAACAGCAGGCAATCAAGGATGCGTTCCGAGATTGGATTTGGAGAGATCCGCACAGACGAGGAACCCTTTCCACCAAGTACAACGAACTTTTTAACTCCACCAGACCTCGTGAGTATGATGGCTCTCATATCCGTTTCGGCGGCATGAACCCGGATATTACCCTCCGTGAACACCAGAGAAATGCTATCGCTCATGTGCTATATGGTGGAAATACGCTGCTTGCACACGAAGTTGGTGCGGGCAAGACCTTCGAGATGGCTGCATCGGCTATGGAGAGTAAACGGCTTGGATTGAGCCAGAAATCCCTGTTCGTTGTGCCGAATCACTTGACCTTACAGTGGGCAAACGAGTTCCTGCACCTCTATCCGAGTGCCAAGCTCCTTGTTGCCACCAAGAAGGATTTTGAAACAGCAAACCGTAAGAAGTTCTGCGCTCGTATCGCAACGGGTGACTATGATGCAGTCATCATCGGTCACAGCCAGTTTGAAAAAATCCCGCTTTCTGCCGAACGACAGGAACGGCAGCTGCGGGAGCAGATTGATGAGATCGAGGGTGCGATTGCGGAGCTGAAATGGCAGCGTGGCGAAAACTTCACGATCAAGCAGATGGAGAAAACACGAAAATCATTGGAAGCCAGACTGGACAAGCTCCTTGCCGCTGACAAGAAAGATGATGTCATTACCTTTGAGCAGTTGGGTGTAGACCGGCTGTTTGTGGACGAAAGCCATGCGTTCAAGAATTTGTTCCTCTACACAAAAATGCGAAATGTGGCAGGTCTGTCCACCTCCGAAGCCCAGAAATCTTCGGATATGTTTATGAAGTGCCGCTATATGGATGAGCTGACCGGCGGGCGTGGTGTGATCTTTGCAACCGGTACTCCAGTAAGTAACTCGATGACCGAGCTTTATACGGTCATGCGCTATCTCCAGTACAGTACGCTCCAGCAAAAGAACCTGACCCATTTTGATTCCTGGGCATCGACCTTCGGAGAAACAACAACTGCGATTGAGCTTGCACCGGAGGGAACCGGCTATCGTGCCAGAACCCGATTTGCGAAGTTCTTCAACCTGCCTGAACTGATGAATATGTTCAAGGAGGTTGCCGACATCAAGACCTCTGACCAGTTGCATCTCCCTGTTCCCGAAGCAAAGTTTGAAACGGTTGTGGTTCAGCCCTCTGAGTACCAGAAGGATATGGTGGCTTCCCTTTCAGAGAGAGCAGCAGATGTTCATGCCGGTATTGTAGACCCGTCCGTCGATAATATGCTCAAGATTACCAGCGACGGACGAAAATTGGGACTGGATCAGCGGCTAATGAACACCCTGTTACCCGATGACCCTGACAGCAAGCTCAATGCCTGCGTGGGAAATATCCTGCGTATCTGGCAGGACGGTCAGGCTGACAAATTGACCCAGTTGGTGTTCTGCGACCTTAGCACACCGAAAAATGATGGAACCTTCAATGTCTATGATGATGTCAAAACCAAGCTGATTGCAAACGGTGTGCCTGCGGAAGAAGTTGCCTTTATCCATGATGCAGATACCGAGGCAAAGAAAAAAGACCTCTTTGCCAAGGTTCGTACCGGGCAGGTGCGAGTGCTTCTTGGCAGTACGCAAAAGATGGGTGCAGGAACCAACGTCCAGGACAAATTGGTGGCAGTTCACCACTTGGATGTGGGTTGGCGTCCGTCTGATATGACCCAGAGAAACGGTCGTATCATCCGTCAGGGCAACCGGAACAAAGAGGTTCAGGTGTATCAGTATGTGACCGAGGGAACCTTCGATGCCTACCTGTATCAGACCTTGGAAAACAAGCAGAAGTTTATTTCTCAGATTATGACCTCCAAATCACCGGTTCGCTCCTGTGACGATGTGGATGAGCAGGCGCTGTCCTATGCGGAGATCAAGGCGCTGTGTGCCGGCAATCCGCTTATCAAGGAAAAGATGGACTTGGACATTGATGTGGCAAGGCTGAAGGTGCTGAAAGCTGACCACCAGAGCCAGCAGTACCGTATGGAAGATAAGCTTCTGAAATACTTCCCGGCTGAGATTGAAAAGCAGACAGGCTATATTCATGGCTTTGAAGCTGATATTAAAACCGTGGAAGCACACCCGCAGATTGCCGATGGCTTTTGCGGCATGGAAATCATGGGCAAAGCCTACACCGAAAAGGCAGATGCCGGTGAAATCCTCCTTGCGGCTTGTAAGGACACGAAAAGTGCCGATCCGGTTCCTCTTGGCAGTTACCGTGGCTTTCAGATGGAGCTTTCGTTTGACAGTTTCCGGAACGAGTTCGATGTGACCCTGAAGGGCGCTGTGAGCCACAGAGTAGCCCTTGGAACGGACGCACGAGGAAATATCACCCGACTGGACAATGCCCTTGCAGGCATCCTTGAGCGCTTAGAACGAGCCAATGAGCAGTTGAATAATCTCTACAATCAGCAGGAAGCAGCCAAGGCGGAGGTTGGAAAACCGTTCCCGCAGGAAGCAGAGCTGACAGCCAAAAGTCAGCGACTGGCAGAACTGGATGCAGCCCTGAATATGGAGGACTCTGTGGAAAATCGTGACGAAAGAAGCGAGTCAGAGCGTCCTTCTGTGTTGGCTGATCTGAAATCCAAAGCGGAGCATATCCCGCCTGCAAAATACTCTGAAACCCGTGAGGAGGTGTTGTAATGGCAAAGCGAGATCAGGATGTTCATTTCCTTGCATCCAAGGAGGAGGTCGAGCGAATCCATGAGAAGATGGACGAGCTTGGCATCCGCAGCATGGGAGCCTATCTGCGGAAAATGGCTCTGGATGGTTACTGTATCAGACTGGATTTGCAGGATGTGAAAGCCCTGGTTTCGCTCCTGCGAATCTGCTCCAACAACCTGAACCAGTACGCAAAGCGAGCGAACGAAACAGGCAGCATCTATCGTGCTGACATTGAGGATTTGCAAAAACGGCTGGAGGAGATCTGGACGGACATGAGAGAAGTTCTTGTTCGCCTGTCCTCAATCCAGTAATCCGACAACTTGTTGGGAAGTCGCAGTTTCGGCTGCGGCTTTTACATAAGGGTTGACATCATTGCGTTATGGCAGATACCCTTGTACAATATAATTAAAAGAAAGGGGTTGAGCCTATGAAGCTGGTATTGAAGATATTGGCACTGCCGGTGCTGTTCGTTGTAAAAGTGATTTGCATTCTTGGAAATCTGCTTACAAATGTTGTGTCCTATGTAATTGGTTTATTGCTCTTGGTCATTGGCGGATCTGCGATTTACTGCATTGTAAAGGCTTTGTGGCAGTCCCTGCTTATTCTTGTGGTTCTTGGAATTGCGACAATAGCAGCGGTGTTCTTGCTCGTCTGGGCTGTTATGAAAGTCGAGAATATTGGAGAAAGTCTGGGAGCATTTATCAGGTCATAAGATAATATCAGAGAAAAGTCACCGACCGGTGGCTTTTTCTTTTTGGGAAGGAAGTGATGGGAATGGCAGCGACAAGATTGATTGCACTCCATGTGAATAAGGGAAAGACGGTCGCTCAATGTTTGGCAGACAGAACCGACTACTCACAAAATGCCGCAAAAACCAATGATGGCGAATTTATCAGTTCCTATGAGTGTGATCCAAAGACAGCAGATGAGGAATTTCTGCTTTCCAAACGGCAGTATCAGCATATTACCGGCAGACAGCAGAAGAACAATATCATCGCATACCAGATACGCCAGTCCTTTAAGCCGGGAGAAATCACCCCGGAAGAAGCGAACCAAGTCGGCTATGAAACAGCGATGCGATGGACAAAGGGAAAACACGCTTTCATCGTTGCGACCCACATCGACAAATCCCACATTCACAATCATATCATTTATAATTCGACCTCGCTGGATGCCACACGGAAATTCAAAAACTTCTTTCTTTCCGGTCTGGCGGTGCAAAGACTCAGTGATATGGTTTGCCTGGAACACGGGCTGTCCATTATTACACCGAAGCCGTATCGGGAGCGCCAGAAAAGAACTGTTTATCCCAAGAAGCGTACCCAGCGTGACGAATTATGTGATGCGATTGATGCGGTGCTGAAGCAGAAACCAAAGAGCTTTGATGGCTTTGTTCAGGCTCTGGCTGACATGGGATTTGAGTTCAAGGATGGAAAGCAGCCTGCGTTCAAGGGCGAGAATCAGAAGCGTTTCATTCGGCTGCGTTCCCTGGGCGAAGGATATAGCAAAGAGGAAATTCAAGCGGTTATCTCCGGCAAGAACCTGCACAAATCAAAAGGCGGCTCTGCCAAGGCTCCTGCCCCGAAGCAGTTCCAGATGCTGATTGATATTCAGGCAAAGATGGCCGAGGGCAAGACGGTCGGTTATGAAAAGTGGGCGAAGAAGTTCAACCGAAAAGAAGCTGCCCGAACGGTAATCCTACTGAAAGAAAAAGGCTTGGGCAACTACGACGATCTGACTGCTCATATTGAAAATCTGTCTGCCCGGTTCGATGCGCTTTCTGATTCTATCAAGGTCGCAGAGAAACGTATGGTTGAGGTTCAGGCGTTGCAGCAGCACATCAAAAATTATCGCAACACAAGGCAAATTTATATCGAGTACCGCAAGTCTGGATATAGCAAAAAATTCTTTGAAGAACACCGTCAGGAAATCACAATTCATAAAGCGGCGAAGCAAGCCTTTGATGAATTGCAGATTACAAAGCTCCCGTCCATGCAATCATTGTATGAGGAGTTTCATCAGCTGGCAGTCCAGAAAAAGCAGGACTACGCTGAGTACCGTCAGATCAGAAAAGAGAAAGAAGAACTGCTGATTGCCAAACGGACGGTTGAAACGATTTTGAATATCGACAGGCAGAAAGAGCAGGAAAAAGAGAAAGAGAAAGAGGAAAAGAAGAACTTCCGTTAAAGCAAAAAGCCACGGTCTGCACTCCCCAAAGGGTGCGGATCGTGGCTGCTTTTTTGCTTTTCGATTTCGGTGCTTTCAACCATGGGCAAATTTTTATTCTACTGTTCTTTGAGAAACGATTGAAAATCGTGTAGCCATCATCGGCAGATGATGTTCAAAGGGGATTGGGGATGCTTCCCCAACAAGCAAATTTGCGAAGATTGCACCGAAGGGAAAATCGAGAAAATGAGTGAACCTGTACAGGTTTACACTGCTTGCCAATTTGTGAGATTATGAATTTAGTATCGAGAATAGGGTACACCTAAATTTTGCAATGCTGCAACCCTATCATCGTTGCATGGATGAGTTGAGTATATTGCACTGAGAAAACCATCATGCGGAACATCTGAGATATGTTGGTCTAATACCGTCGCTAATTCAAGACCAAAACCAATTTTATAAGCAAATTCATCAGCCAGATACTCATTTTGTCTCATAGACCACATCAGAAAAAGCATACAGAACTTTACCCATAACCAAGAAAGTGCTGTTGATATTCCTGCGAAAACTGCGGTAATTATACCCATTACACCACTACGAGAGCATATTGCGAACAGCCCCATGATTGCAGAAAAAATCCAGTAGGATATTTTGATTAACAGGAGGCACCCGGATATAAATATATTGCCCCCGCCAATCAATAATTGGATAACAGTATGTCCGTATGAGAGATGTCCGATCTCATGGGCGAGAATTCCAAGTATCATATCATCGGAGAGTAAAAGCAATCCGTCAGTTATGCATAGTGTTTGCCTACCTAGAGCAAATGCATTTGGAGCAGGATCATGGATAATCTTCACTTTCACTTTTTTAGGACAGTATGATGTGTTCTCTTTTGCTTACAATGAAACAAAGTACGATGCTGATACATCCACCGATGGTAGAGGGTACAGGGGCTTCGTAGTATGTTGATTTGTCCGAAAAAAACATAGAAACACGATATGCAAAGCTGCCCGGAATGATAAAGCCACTTTCTGAACCGATGAACAGGCATGATGCAAAGCCATATATGACCCCTATGACACTTGTTACAATGATATTTCGGCTCAGGTTGATAACGATTGCCCCTAAACAGGTCGTTATCAAAACGATAACGCAGGCTTCAATTCCAAACCCGATTGCCAGATTGAGGAACAGGGAAACATCTCCTGTCATCCTGCCGGCGCCATTGAGTACCGCCACAAGCAGGCCGAAAGCGACAAAAAGGGCGGCCGAAAAGCCTATGCCGATAAAGATACTGACAGCGATTTTAGAGAGATAGAGCCTCTTTTTTGAAAAACCGTAGGTAATCCAGTTGATATAAGTTTTGTTCTTATATTCCTGATAAAACAGCGACCCAATCAAGATGAAGATTACCATTGGAAAGAACATGGAAAACTGGTTATTCATAAAGAAGAATAGGTCAGCAAGTGACTTCGTGCTGTCGTTGAAAACTGCCCCTGCACCGCCGGTAAGGATGGGAAGAAACGACAACAGCAGAAGAAATACCATAAACCATTCTCGCTTCAACTTGTAAAACTCATTTTTAATCAACATTCCCATTATGCTTCCTCCCTCTGGCCGGAAGTCATAATATCCTCATACAGTGCTTCCAGTTCTTTTTCGTTGAAGTCGTTTTCTATAATCTTAATGATTTTTCCGCCACGAATGAAAATAAGAACATCCGTTACGGCGGCGATCTCCGTCAGATTATGGCTTGACACCAAAATACAGTGTTGGGGAGAATTCAGGCGTTCTTTCAGAAGCAGCCGGATTTCCTTTATCCCCATCGGATCAAGGCCGTTGGTAGGTTCGTCCAGCAGCAAATATTGAACATTGCCTAAAAAGGCGCGGGCAATTCCCAGCCGTTGGCGCATTCCCAAAGAAAGTTGAGAGAACAGCTTTTTCCGGGCATCCAGCAGGTTTACTTGTCTAAGCGCCGCTTCGATGTTTGGCCGTTTCAGACCTAAATACTGCGCATGGAGCTTCAAATTTTCCTCTACGGTGAGCCGTGGGTAAAAAGCCGGGTATTCAATCAAACTTCCAAAGCATCTGCTGGAAACGGGCTGCCCGTCCGAGAGGATTTCTCCCGAAAAGGCGGTCAGACCCAGCATGGACTTAAACAGTGTTGTTTTACCGGCTCCGTTCGGCCCCAGAACACCATAGATTTTCCCTTGCTCTAAAGTCAGGTTGATGTTGGACAACAATGCGGTATTTCCAACATTCAGATTTACATTTTTGATTTGCAGCATGAAATACCTCCGTTATTGCAAAAAGATGAAAAGTAAAAAGGCCACAGCATAAATCAAAAATGAAATGATGAGGGGTTTTGATCTCCGTTTTAGTCCTTTTAGTCCATCGCTCAATATGCCGCTCATGGCTATGAGCAGGCATAGTGCAATGGCAATGAGTGAAATCACTAAAGCTACTTTATCCATTATTTGTACCTCCTATGGCTCATACTTTACCAAAGAGGTTTAGGATTTGTTTGTGAAAAGTCTAAGGAATGTCTAAGGATGAAAAAAGAGCTGCCGAAGCAGCCCTTTAGAGATTGATAATAGGAAATACGATTTGAATTGCAAAGTCACCGTTTTGCAAACAAGCCGAGATTTGTCCGCCCATGCGGGTTACAAGCCTTTGAGCGATTGCCAGCCCCAGCCCAGTTGTCTTTTTTGTCCTTGACTGGTCGGTGGTGTAAAAACGGTCAAACAAATGGGGAATATCTTCCTGCTGAATACTGCTCGATGCATTTTTAACGGTTATGACTGTTTGAGCTTCCTCTAACACTGCAATGATTTGATAATCTCCCTCACCGTGAACAAGCGCATTATAAACCACATTTGAGAAAATCCGGGTCAAGGCATCTGGATCGCCCCAAATGATGGCCGGTGAATTCGGGATAACAATATGGGGGACGCATTTTTTCTGTTCAAAATCGCCATAGTATGAAGCGACAACATCACGGAGTACACTGTGTATATCCGTATTCCTGCAATTCAATTTCAGCTCGTCGGCTTCAATCCTTGCAAATTCAAACAGTTGGTCAAGAAGTAGTTTTACAGCGGAAATTCGTTCTCCCGCAATCGTTACATATTCTTTTTGCTCCCCGGTTAAATTCTGCTCCTGCAAAAGCTGGATATAACCGTTTGCTGTCGCCAGCGGGGTTCGCAAGTCATGTGATAAACTTGTAATGGTATCCCGAAACAGAGTGTCGCTCCTTTCGATTTCTTGCCCCATGCTGCGATACTTTTTCAGAAGATGATTGATACTTGCAGCCAAATCCTGTATTGGGCCATCCGTTTGTTCTACCATGATTTCTGTTTGTGTGTCTCGTTCAATCAGAAAATCAATTTGCTTTTTGAGTTCACGAATCAGTTTTCGTTGATAAATCAGTTTTAGCAGCAGGAACAAAGAGAGCGTTGCCAATAACGCACAAAAAACAAGCACGCCGCCATCACCGCCTTTCCAGACTGCGTAAATCCAGCTTTTGAAACAGGGAAAAGGAAATGACTGTTGGCAGCAAAAGATATACAGCTAATGTAATCAAGATAGGCATTAGATCTTCCGCAATGGTATTTATCCGCAAACTGTGGGATAGCCCTACAATCCAGTATTTGTAGAGTGAATAATCCATGTCCAATGCTGCACTGATCTTTGTGAGATATAGATATAAAACTCCCAGCAGAAAAAAAGCGACAATGGTAACGATAATTCGATGCCGCAGCAGGTAACATATCAGATTGAGAATGGCGGTATAACCCCAAAAACAAAGGCATTGAATCAGGAGAAAGGTTCCCATTGCAGGTAATGAATATTCTATTTCTATGTCGTGCCGGGCTGTTCCCATCATCAGAATGGACAAATACGCAATCCCAAAGCATACAAGCAGAAAAAAGAAAACACTAATCCATGCTGCCAGTAGCTTGCCGAAGAATAGTTGTGCCCTGTTTGTCCCTTTAGAAAGTACCATGCTGTATGAGCCGGTATGAAAATCTTCTGTAAAGTACAGGCACAAAAACAGCGTCAGCGGAAAGATCAGACTATAATCTGAAAACAGAAACTCCGTGAACGGAACTAACGATATAGTAGGAAGTGGCCTATTTGCAGTATTATGATAAAACGTCAAGGCAAGTGCAAAGACAAAAAACGCAGCCAGGGCAAGACAGCCAAAAAACAGGCGACTTTTGCGGATACGAAATAACTCACTTTGCATAGTCTGGATCACTCGTTGCACCTCCTGTCATTTTCAAAAGATAGTCGGTCGGCTCCATACCGGCAAGCCAGATTTCCGATACCTCTATACCGGAATGAATCAGCAGAGCATTGATTTCCCCGGATTGTTCGTTACAATTAAAAATTCGTATCATGTCATGGCTCAACACTTCAAAGTTGGGGAACTGCTGTCTTAAAATGGTAATGGCTCGTTCTAATTGCGGGGTTCTTATCTTTATGCACCGCTGGCAGCATTCGTTCAGTTCCCCAGCCGTAAGCTCACAAATCAGCTTTCCGTCTGCCATTACGCCATATTTGGATGCGAGCCGGGAAAGCTGTGAATAATCTTGTCCAGAGATCAAAAACGTGGTATGGTTCATTTCATGTAGGTAGGCCAGAACAGAGATCAGATGTTCACATTCTCCTTTATCCATCCCGGAAAAAGGGTCGTCCCAAATTATAAAATCTGGATTCCCCAAAAGAGCACCCGCCAAATTCACTAATCGTTGGGTCGATAATGGCAATCGCCGCACCGCCGTTTTCTCTTTCAGGTTCAAGTGCAATATATCCTCAATATGGCTTTCTGTGGTTCCGAAAGCGGAAGAAAAATAACGAAGCATATTAGCCGGTGATAGAGAGCCGATTGTCACTGGCTTTTGTGGTACAAATCCAATCCGGCGGCGCTCCTGCTGATAGTCTATATTTCCAAATAATTTGAGCGTACCAGATTGAGGCCTGATTGCCCCTATAATGGCCTGCAACAATACAGATTTTCCGGCATGATGGCCGCCATATAGCGCATAGATTTCTCCGCGCTTTACCTGAAATGTGATATTTTTAATCCCGTTTTCGTCCGGGAAAACATAAGTCAACCCGGCTGTTTCCAAAGCAGCCTCCAAACAATCATCCCCTCTCTATATAGTCTTATTGTAGCAAATTGTCATTCAAACTTTATAAGATTTCTCTAAGGTTTAACCCTGCATTTTGAATCCGAGGCCCCAAACCGTTTGAATATACTTTTCCTCTGGATTGACATTGGCAAACTTCTTGCGAAGATTTCCAATATGGACATTGATTGCGTTGTCGTCTCCAATAAAGTTTTCATTCCATACACTTTCAAAAATGTTGTTCTTTGTGAACACCTTTGATGGTGCAGACATCAAAAGATGTAAAATCAGGTATTCGTATCTTGTCAAAGCAATGGGAGTATTTCCAATCTTAGCTTCCATAGCTTCTGTATCAAGGGACAAATCCTTAAAATGAAGCATCTTGCCATTATGGGGGGCGGTGGATTTTTGAAAGCGCCGCAGCACCGCTTCAATCCGCACCAGTAGCTCTTGATTGTCAAATGGCTTTGTAATGTAATCATCAGCCCCATTTCGTATGAGGTTCACTTTGCTGTCTACATCTGTTTTAGCGGAAACACCGATAATCGGAATATCCATCATACTCTTTATCTTGTCCAATACTATCTCGCCCGATATGCCGGGAAGCATAAGATCAAGTAAAATTAAGTCAAAGCTACTTTTTTCAATCAATAAAAGTGCCTCGCTCCCCGAATAAGCAGCAGTGACGCAATAGCCATGTTGAGTAAGCAATCGCTTGGTCATATCGCTTAGCAATATATCATCTTCTACAATCAAAATTTTAGCGTTGTTTTCCATCTTTTGTTCTCCTATCATGTGGTTTTTCTGCATCTTTTGGGATCAACCACATATATCCAATTTTAGAAACTCCGAGTATTCTGTTGTCCTCACAAAGCTTCTGTACCCGTCTTTCTGAAATTCCCCACTTTTTAGCGGCCTCAGGGCAAGATATATATTCCATAAAGCTTAGTCCTTCCAATGTGTTGTTTAGTCTCAATTATATACGGCTATCCGAATAATACAAGGCGCTTGCTGTGAACAAATAAAGAATTATATAGGCTAACTATAGGAACTGTATGGACATATTCAGAAAGAAAGGTGAACAGTAGAATGTAGTAGGGTGAATCAACATGGCAAAACGGCCAGTCGAAAAATATGATTTTACGCCTTTTGGAAAGGCACTCAAAGCAGCAAGAAACGAGCAAAAGGAGTCCCGCAACAAAGTCGGGAATGAACTGTATCTGTCTCCCCGCTATCTTGCTAACATCGAAAATAAAGGGCAGCATCCGAGTCTCCAGATTTTCTTTGAACTGGTGACCCGTTATCATATCTCCGTAGACCAGCTACTCTTTGGGGACGCGACAGAGAGTAAGTCCACGGCACGCAGACAGCTTGATCCCTTGCTTGATGGAATGACCGAAGCTGAACTGAAAATTGTCATTGCCACCGCACAGGCCATCCTGGATGCCAGAGCAGAGGAAGAAAAATGATGTGGTCTGTGCAACTGAATAATGATTAGAAAACGCTATGAACGGATGCCGTTTGTAGCGTTTTTCTTTGCTTTCATGGTTGCCAAAGGCAGGAGTTTCGTATTACTTAGGTACGGAGAGAGAAACGATAGCAAGCACAGCAAGTGAGTACCCACTTGCGATTTTTGGCTTTAGGGAACCCTGCCCCTAAACCTGAACAATACTTGTTGGGAACATCCCAAACCCTGATACGAAAAGAGGCGTAATACCGCGATGGCAAACAGGAAACGGAATATCCAGGTGAAGTTCTATGTCACCGCCGAAGAAAAGGAACTGATGGAACAGAAGATGGCCCAGCTCCAGACAAGGCGGATCGGTGCCTACCTGCGAAAGATGGCGATTGACGGATATATCATCTATGTGGACACCAGAGACATTAAGGAGATGAACAAGCTCCTTTCCGCCATTGGCCGGAACATCAATCAAATCGCCAAGCGGGTCAACGCCGGAGGCCCCACCTATCAGGCCGATATGGAGGAAATCC
>CAJLKN010000017.1 GCA_905207235.1 uncultured Eubacteriales bacterium | reverse complement strand
GCGGCGGTACGGGCGCAGCTCCCACGAGAATACGCGACAACGTCGGCATTCCCATCGAACTCGCGCTCGCGCAGGTGGATGAGCGCCTCCGTCAGGAGGGCATACGCGACAGCGTTTCGGTCGTAGTCGCAGGCTCCATTCATTCCTCCGCAGACGTGGTAAAAGCCATTGCGCTCGGCGCGGACGCATGCTATATCGGCACCGCGGCGCTGCTCGCGCTCGGCTGTCATCTTTGCAGAAGCTGCCATACGGGCAAGTGCAACTGGGGCATAGCCACCCAGCGCGCCGACCTCGTAAAGAGGCTCAACCCCGACGAGGGCGCAAGGCGCCTTGTCAACCTCGTAAGGGCATGGAACCACGAAATCCAGGAGATGATGGGCGGAATGGGCATCAACTCGATAGAGGCTCTGCGCGGAAACAGACTTATGCTCCGCGGCGTCGGTCTCAACGAGACGGAACTGCGCATACTCGGCATACATCACGCCGGCGAAAGCATGTAAAATACAAATATTCCGGCGCGAGAGAGAGCCGCTGCCGGTCTATAATATAATTTTTAAGGAAAAAAGCCTATGTTAACAAGTATCTGTGGAATAAACTGGGGCGACGAAGGCAAGGGAAGAATGGTCGATCTGCTTTCTCGCGATTACGACATCGTCTGCCGTTATCAGGGAGGCAACAATGCAGGTCATACGGTCATAAACGACAAGGGTAAGTTCATTCTCAACCTGCTTCCTTCGGGCATACTGCGCGAAAACGTAGTCAACGTGCTCGGCCCCGGCATGGTAATCGACATAAAGCACCTCTGCGGCGAGATTGCCAAGTTAAGGGAGGGCGGCATAAAAATTTCTCCCGCCAACCTCAAAATTTCAGACAAAGCCATAATCACCATGCCCTACAACGTATTGCAGGACGTAATGGAAGAGGACAGACTGGCAAAGGCTACGGGCAAACCCTACGGCTCTACGCGCCGCGGCATTGCGCCCGTTTACGCCGACAAATACCTCAAAAAGGCGTTCCGCATGGGCGAACTTTTAAACCTTGACCTCCTTTATAAGCGCCTTCCCGACATCGTCGATTGGAAGAACATGACCATAAAGGCATACGGCTTCGAACCCGTCAAGGTTGAGGATATGAAGGCGTATTTCGAAGAGTACGGACTGCCCTTAAAAGATTATATAATCGATACCAGCGTATATCTTAACAAGGCTAACGCCGAGGGCAAGAAGATAATGTTCGAAGCCCAGCTCGGCGCTCTGCGCGACATAGACTACGGCATAGTGCCCTACACCTCGTCGTCTTCCACGATAGCCGCTTACGCGCCCATAGGCGCGGGCGTGCCCAACCTCAAACTCGATAAATCCATCGGCATAATGAAGGCATATTCGAGCTGCGTGGGCGCAGGACCTTTCACCTGCGAATATTTCGGCAAAGACGCCGAAAAACTGCGCGAACTGGGCGGCGAATACGGCGCGGCTACGGGCAGACCCAGAAGAGTGGGGCCCTTCGACGTGGTCGCTTCCCGCTACGGCATAATGTGCCAGGGCGCGGACGAAATCGCCCTCACAAAGCTCGATATTCTCGACGCTTACGAAGAGATAGAAATTTGTACGCACTATAAACTTCACGGCAAGATTATAGACGATTTCCCCTTCACCGACGTTCTGGACGAGTGCGAACCCGTCTTTGAAAAAGTAAAGGGCTGGCACTGCGACATTTCGGGCTGCCGCACCGCGGCAGAGCTTCCAAAAGAGGCGCTGGATTACATTCATCTGCTCGAAAAGCTGTGCGGATGCAAGATAAGGTACGTGTCGGTCGGCGCCGAACGCGATGCCTGCATAATAATGGACTAAAATAATTTCATATAAATAACGCGCTTTAAGCAAGTTGCGCGCGGAGCGAAAATGAAAAGAATTTATGTAAACGAAGAATGGTGTCTCGGCTGTCATCTGTGCGAATTCGAATGCATGTATGCAAATTCGGGACTGGATGAAATGTTCAAGCTCAAGGGGAGAACCAAAGAGTTTATCCCCAGAATAAAAGTGGAGGGCGACGATAAATCTCCCATACATTTCGCCGTCAACTGTCGCCACTGCACGAACGCTATATGCGTTCAGAGCTGTATAGCGGGCGCCCTTTCCAAGGACGGCGACGGCATGGTTTGCATAGATAAAAACAAATGCGTGGGGTGCTATACCTGCGTGCTCGTCTGCCCGTTCGGCGCGATAATGCCCGCTCCCGACGGCAAGACGGCGCAGAAATGCATGCTGTGCACCGATAACATGGTCGGCGAGCCCAACTGCGTTAAACATTGCCCCAACAAAGCCATCGTTTACGAGGAGCGTGACTGATATGAAATATCTTATAATTGGCAATTCAACGGCGGCAATCGCCTGCATAGAGGGCATACGCACGACAGATAAAGACGGAGAAATCTCCGTCATCTCGGACGAAAAGCATCATTGCTACGGCAGACCTACCATTTCGTACTGCCTGATGGGCGCAACTTCGCGCGAAGAAATGAAGTACCGCCCCGATGATTTTTACGAGAAGAACAAAGTCAATACAATGCTCGGCGAAAGAGTGGTAAAGATAGACGTCGCCGAAAAGACGGTTCATACCAAGAGCGGTAAAAAGGTGCCGTACGACAAACTGCTCGTCGCGACGGGCTCTCGCCCCTTCGTTCCTCCCATGGAAGGGCTCGACAGCGTCAAAAACGCGTACTCTTTCATGACGTACGACGATATGGAAGCGCTGGATAAAGTGCTTTCGCCCAAAAAGAAAGTGCTTGTCATAGGCGCGGGACTTATAGGTCTCAAATGCGTCGAAGGAATTTTAAAGCGCGTCGGCAGCGTAACCGTCGTCGATCTCGCAGACAGAATTCTTCCCTCCATTCTCGACGCGGAGGGCGCGGCGATTATTCAGCGTCAGCTCGAAGCCGAGGGCGTAAAGTTCATTTTGAACGACTGCGCTGCCCGCTTCGAAGGCAAGATGGCAGTGCTTAAAAACAGCGGTCTTCAGATACCCTTCGACATTCTCGTCGTCGCCGTAGGCGTTCGTCCCAATACCGACCTCGTCAAGGAGGCGGGCGGCGAAGTCAACCGCGGAATAGTGGTAGATACAGGCATGCGCACCTCTCTTCCCGACGTATTCAGCGCTGGCGACTGCGCGGAGGGCTACGACAGCTCTACGGGCACAAAACGAATTCTCGCCCTTCTGCCCAACGCATATTTTCAGGGCAAAGTTGCGGGCATAAACATGGCTGGCGGCGCTGCCGAGCAGACCAACGCCATACCAATGAACGCCATAGGTTTCTTCGGTTCGCATATCCTCACCGCAGGTTCGTACGATGGTCAGTGCATAAGCCATATAGAGGGGGATAAGTACAAGAAGTTGTTCGTCAAAGACGGAAAACTGTGCGGATTTATTCTCATAAACGACTTCCTGCGCGCAGGAATATATACCCAGCTCGTGCGCGACAAGGTAGACCTCGGCACGGTAGATTTTGAATTATTGAAAAACAGTCCTCAGCTTCTTGCGTACCCGTTGGCGGCGCGCAAAGTTAAACTGGCAAAAAAGGTTTGATATTATGGTCATAGATATAGACGAAAACGTGCACTTTCAGTCGCTCAATAAAAAAATACGCGACAGCCACGACGCCGAAATAGTCGTAAACGGCTGCATAGGTCAGCGCTACATAGCCACGGGACTTTCGGGCAAAAAGATAATAATCAACGGAACTCCCGGCAACGCGCTCGGCGCATACCTCAACGGCTGCGACGTCATAGTCAACGGCAACGCTCAGGACGCCACGGGCGACACGATGAACGGCGGAAGAATTATAATACACGGAAACTCCGGCGACGCTACGGGCTACGCAATGCGCGGCGGCGTCATTTACATCAAGGGCAACACGGGCTACCGCGCCGGCATTCACATGAAGGCTTACGAAGACCTCCGCCCCGTAATAGTCGTGGGCGGCAGAGCGGGTTCCTTCCTCGGCGAATATCAGGCGGGCGGAATTATTGTCGTGCTCGGTCAGAACGCCGACGGTCTGCCCATAATCAACAATTTCTGCGGCACGGGAATGCACGGCGGGGTAATGTACCTGCGCTGTTCCGTCCTTCCCCACAAAATTCCTTCGCAGATATCTGCCGAAGTGCGCTACGGCGAAGATATCCCCGAACTTGTGGCGATTGTCAAAGATTATTGCTCATATTTCCCCGAATTCGACGCGGAAAAGCTGCTTAAAGCCGATTTTACGGTGCTTCGCCCCAACAGCGAAAACCCCTATAAGCAGATGTACACAAACAACTGAAATGACATTTTAACCGCCGCGGCGACATTTTCGCCGCGGCTATTTACTTGCCAAACGCAAGGCGGTGTGTTATAGTATAAAGGAATAAATTTTTATTGGTGCGGCAATGTTAAGAAAGTTCTACAAAATGCACGGCATAGGCAACGATTATATATATTTCGACTGCATGCAAGAGGATGTGCCCGACCCTTCCGCTCTGGCGGTAAGGCTTTCCGACCGCCACTTTTCGATAGGCGGCGACGGGGTCATACTTCTGCGCCCGTCCTCGGTCGCAGATTGCAGAATGTCCATGTTCAACGCCGACGGCTCCGAAGGCATGATGTGCGGCAACGGAATACGCTGCGTGGGTAAGCTCGCGCACGACCTCGGCTACGTAAAGGGCAACCGCTGCACGATAGAAACCCTTTCGGGCATAAAGACGCTCGAATTCAATATAGGTTCGGACGGCAAAGTTTCGTCGGCAAAGGTCGATATGGGCGCGGCTGTGCTAACGCCTTCGCTCATTCCCTGCACGCTCGACGGCGAAAGCGTCATAAACCGCCCCGTTGAAATAGACGGCAGGGAGTGGAACGTAACCCTCGTTTCGATGGGCAATCCCCACTGCGTCGTCTTCGAGGATCCCGAAAAGCTCGACCTCGAAAAGATAGGTCCGCTGTTTGAAAACAGCCCGCTCTTCCCCAAGAGGATAAACACCGAGTTTGTGCGCGTCATACGCCGCAACGAACTCAAAATGCGCGTGTGGGAGCGCGGAAGCGGCGAAACATGGGCGTGCGGCACGGGTGCGTGCGCCACGGCTGTCGCCGCGGTATTAAACGGCTACGCCGACAAGAATGCACCCATAACGGTACACCTTCGCGGCGGCAACCTCACCATAACTTATACCGACGAAACCGTCTTCATGGAGGGCGGCGCAACGCTGGTATTTGTCGGCGAAATTGAAATCTGAAAATATTTGCAGGGCGGCACAGCCTTCATGCATATATCTGACGGCACTTATTGACAGGCGGCTTTGCCGCGCAGGATACGGCATTTACAGTTACACAGGAGAGTAATCATGACAAAGTACATTTTCGTTACGGGCGGCGTAGTTTCCGGTCTCGGCAAGGGCATAACGGCGGCTTCGCTCGGCAGACTGCTCAAATGCAGGGGTTATAAGGTCGCTTCGCAGAAGCTCGACCCTTACATCAACATCGACCCCGGCACGATGAGCCCCTATCAGCACGGCGAAGTTTTCGTAACAGACGACGGCGCGGAAACCGACCTCGACCTCGGACACTACGAAAGGTTCATCGACGAAAATCTCAACAAATATTCCAATCTGACGACGGGCAAGGTCTACTGGAACGTTTTAAACAAGGAGCGCAACGGCGAATACCTCGGTCAGACCGTTCAGATTATTCCCCACATAACCAACGAAATCAAGTCGTTCATATATTCTGTCGGCAGCACCACATCCGCCGACGTGGTAATAACCGAAATAGGCGGCACGATAGGCGACATAGAGAGCCAGCCCTTCATCGAGGCCATCCGTCAGGTTGCGCGCGAAGTGGGCAGGGACAACTGCTGCTTTATCCACGTAACGCTCGTGCCCTATATTTCGGGTTCGGAAGAATTCAAATCCAAGCCCACCCAGCATTCCGTAAAGGAATTGCAGGGAATGGGCATAAATCCCGATATCATAATTGCGCGCGTTGACGCGCCCATGCCCAAGGAAGTTAAGGACAAAATAGCCATGTTCTGCAACGTCGAACCCGAATGTTGCATAGAAAACAGAACTCTTCCCGTCCTTTATCAGTGCCCCACCATGCTCGAAAAGAGCAACTTCTCCGAAATCGTGTGCAAGAGGCTCAAGCTCGACCCCCGCACGATCGATTTAAGGGAATGGCAGAGCATGCTCGATCGCATTGCAGCACGCGACAAAAAGGTTACCATAGCGCTCTGCGGCAAGTACGTTCAGCTGCACGACGCATACCTTTCGGTCGCAGAATCTCTCGCTCACGCGGGATATGAAAACGGCGCGAAGGTAGACATAAAGTGGGTGGATACCGAAACGTTGACGCCTTCCAATATAGACGCAGTACTTGCAGGAGTGGACGGCATACTCGTTCCCGGCGGCTTCGGCAACCGCGGCATAGAGGGCAAGGTGCTCTGCGCAAAATATGCGCGCGAAAACAATATACCTTACCTCGGCATATGCCTCGGCATGCAGACGGCGGTTATCGAATACGCCCGCGACGTGCTCGGATACGAAGACGCAAATTCTTCCGAGTTCGACCCTCACAGCAAGCACGCAGTGATTGACCTCATGCCCGACCAGCACGGCGTTAAAATGGGCGGAACGATGCGCCTCGGCGCTTATCCCTGCCTTGTGCTCGGCAAGATGATGAAGCAGGCTTACAAGTCCGACCGCATTTCCGAAAGACACCGCCACAGATACGAATTCAACAACGAGTTCCGCAAGGAAATAGAAAAGGCGGGAATGGTAATAGCGGGAACTTCGCCCGACGGATTGCTCGTCGAGGCGGTGGAAGTGCCTGCAAACGACTTCTATGTGGGCGTTCAGTTCCATCCAGAATTCAAGTCGCGCCCCAACAACGCGCACCCGCTCTTCCGCGAATTTATCCGCTACGCGGTGAAATATATGCAGAAAAAGTAATTTTTTGAAAGGAAGCAAAAAATGAAAATTAACAGTCATTTTCTCGATTTAAAAGACAGCTATCTCTTCGCCACGGTCGGCAGAAAGACGACTGAATACAAAAAAGCTCATCCCGACAAGGACGTCATCCGCCTGAGCATAGGCGACGTAACCCTTCCTCTCGCGCCCGTCGTCATAAAGGCTATGCACGACGCCGTGGACGATATGTCGAGAAAGGAAACTTTCAAAGGCTACGGTCCCGACCAGTACTGCTACGGCTATGAAAATCTCATAAATACCATACTCGGCAGCTATAAGAGAAAGGGAGTGGAGTTAGAACCTTCCGAAGTGTTCATCTCCGACGGAGCGAAATCCGACTGCGGCAACATACTCGACATTTTCTCGCAGGACAACACCGTTCTCGTTCCCGACCCCGTGTATCCCGTATATGTGGATACCAACGTGATGGCGGGCAGAAAGATAATTTTTGCCGACGCCAACGAGAGTAACAATTTCCTGCCCATGCCCGATCAAAGCGTCAAGGCGGATATAATTTATATCTGCTCGCCCAACAACCCCACGGGCGCGGCATACACAAAGGAACAGCTCAAAGCGTGGGTTGACTACGCGAGGGCGCAGAACGCCGTCATTTTATACGACGCGGCATACGAATATTTCGTTCAGGACAGCGAGGTTGCGCGCAGCATATATCAGGTTGAAGGCGCAAAGGAATGCGCGATAGAGCTCTGCTCGTTCTCCAAGACGGCTGGCTTTACGGGCGTTCGCTGCGGCTATACGATAGTTCCACAGGCGCTCGTGCGCGAGGGTATTCACCTCAACAAACTGTGGGCAAGACGTCAGTCCACCAAGTTCAACGGCGTATCTTACATAACCCAGATGGGCGCGGCGGCGGTATTCACCGAAGAGGGCGAAAAGCAGATAAGCGAAAGCCTTTCCTACTACCGCGAAAACGCAAGGATAATTGCGCAGTGCCTCGACGACCTGGGAATATGGTACACGGGCGGCAAAAACTCGCCCTATATCTGGCTCAAATGCCCCGGCGGCATGTCGAGCTGGGGCTTCTTTGATTACCTTCTCGAAAACGCTCAGGTAGTCGGCACTCCCGGTGCGGGCTTCGGCGCAAACGGCGAAGGTTACTTCCGCCTTACGGCTTTCGGCAGCAGACAATCTACCGAAGAGGCGGTTGAGCGCATAAAAAAATTGCTTTCCAAGTAAAATAAACGCATAGTAAATAATCGGGGGATTATGGAAAAATTTACGGCAAAAAGGGGAGCGGGCGTTCTTTGCCACATCTCTTCGCTTCCCAATAAATATGGTATCGGCTCTCTCGGCGCCGAGGCGTACGAATTTGTCGATATTCTTTCAAAATACGGCGTAAAGTACTGGCAGATACTGCCCTTGCAGCAGACAGGTTACGGCGATTCGCCCTATCAGTCCGTTTCGTGCAATTCGGGCAATCCGTACTTTATTGACTTAGTCAGTCTGCATAAGCAGGGACTTCTGGACGAAGAAGAGTTGAAGAGCGCGGAGCGCAAGCTCAAAAACGCCGTCGATTACGGCGATCTTTACACCGCGCGCTATGCGCTTCTGCGCAGGGCTTTTGCCCGTTTCAACACAAAAAATAAAAACTTCGTCGATTTTATAGAGAGCGGCGAGGCGGAAGATTACGCGCTGTTCATGTCGCTCAAATCGCGCTACGGCGGCACTTTCGATACCTTCCCCGAAGCATATAAGTACAATGAGCACCTCGCCATGTTCGAGTTCAGAAATTCGGTCTATCGCGAGGAATACTGCTTCTGGCTGTTCTTGCAGTACGAATTTAAAAAACAGTGGTTCGCCCTCAAAGAATACGCCAACAGAAAGGGCATAAGCATAATAGGCGACATTCCGCTGTACGTCGCTTACGATTCCGCCGACGTTTGGGCGCACCCCGAACTTTTCAAGCTGGATGAGGATTTGCACCCCACCGACGTTGCGGGCGTTCCGCCCGATTATTTCTCGAAGGAAGGTCAGCTGTGGGGCAATCCCCTGTATAATTGGGACGCAATGAAGGCGCAGAATTACGACTGGTGGGTCAACCGCATAGCCTCTGCGCAGAAGATGTACGACATTGTGCGCATAGACCACTTCCGCGGGCTCGACAGGTACTATTCCATACCCGCCGACGCGCAGACCGCGGTGGAGGGAACGTGGGAAGAGGGACCCAAGGCGGAAATTTTCAAGGAGGCGGAAAAGCGCCTCGGCAGGCTGAACATAATAGCCGAAGACCTCGGCATAATCGACGAGGGCGTTACGGCGTTAAGGGAGGAATGCGGGCTTCCATCCATGAAGGTGATGATGTTCGCCTTTGACGGAAAAGAGGACAACGCATACTTGCCGCAGAATATAGAAAGTCATTCGGTCGTTTATACGGGCACGCACGACAACGACACCGCGCTCGGCTTTATGTTAAAGCAGGACGAAAAGCAGTTTGCCCTCATCAAAAAGCGCATGCGCGCCGCCATGAAGTACGAGGGCGTTTATACCCCCGTGTGCGACAGGTCGGACGCCGTCCGCGCACTCACTCTCTGCGCGCTCAACGCGCCTTCCGATATCGCTGTTATACCCGTACAGGATATAATGTGTCTGGACAATGCTTCCCGCATGAACACGCCCTCCACAAAGGAAGACAACTGGCAGTTCCGCCTGACTTCCATGCCCTCGCGCAACAGAATGGCGAGATTTAAAAACGCCATAATACGCTCGGGCAGATAATGCAATAATATTTATAATCAGAGCCCGCGGCTTTTTGAAAAAAGCCGCGGGCTCTTTATTAAAGCGTAATAATAAAATCTTGTTATACGGTAAAAAATTAAATTCGCGCGGCAATATTGCCGCGCGAAACGTGTTTGCGGGCGCATATGCGTCCTCAAACGGCTTTTTTTAAGTTAAAATGGCATTAGTGCGACAATATGCCTCAATCAATAAAAAAATGAGTGCCGCAAAAATATATGCGCATTGAAGCATTGTAAAATTCATTGCGCTCTGAAAACTCTTACGGCGAGCACCGTCATATCGTCCGCCGCCGCGCCGCCTGAATGTTTTTTCGCTTCGGCGAGGATCGTTTCCGCAAGGTTTTGCGGATTTAGCGGTTTGAGTGTTTCAATGTAGGAATAAAGGTCGGTCGCCGAGGGAAAAGCCGAAGTTATGCCGTCGCTCATGAACACGACGATGTCGTCCTCGTCGAGTTGTTCCTCGCAAACGGTGGGATGTATGCTTTCAAGTATGCCGAGGGGCAGCGAGGCACTCTCCATAATTCTTATCGCGTTGCGCTTTATCACGATGCCGGGCGGCGAACCTATCTTTATAAATCCCGCTTTAAGCGTGTTCAGGTCTATCGCCGCAACGTCTATGCAGGTGAACCGCTCGTCGCGGTTGAAGCACATAAGTTTATTTATGGTTTCGAGCACGGTCGAGGAGGGCATTTCCGCGCGGTAAAACGCCTCTATTAATGATATGGTGGTGGAGGAAACCTTTTTCGCGTACTCTCCGCTGCCCATTCCGTCGCACAGCGCGGCAAGGAAGCAGTGCTCGTTAATTCTTATTACAGAGTGCGTGTCGCCCGAAGCCTTTTCGCCGTCTTTAATCGCAAATGCCACGCCGAAAGCGGCGTCATATTCGGGCGGCACGGCGTAAATCAGGCAACTCCTGTCGCCGCCGTAAACAATTTTGTCCTTCAATATGTACCGCTTTCCGAGCACTTCGGTAAGTATCTTTGCGACTGTCTGCGCGCCCGCTTTACCGATGACTGTAAGATAAATTTCCCCGCCGTCGTCGTCCTGTATTTTAATTTCGGTGCAACATATTCCCGCCGAAGCGAGGGCGTCCGTCGCCCTCTTTTCTTTTACGCCGTCGCAATGCCCCTCGCCCGCAATGCCTACCGCCGCGCCCTTTAAAACTTCGGAAATGCCTTTGGCCTGATTGGCAAGCAATTTTCTGCCGTTCTGCGCGCTCTCCGCTTCGGCTGAAAGTTTGCGCATGCGCGCAAGTCCCGCGTTCATCTCGTTTATCACGTCGGCAGGGTGCGCGCAGTTCAAAGTAACTTCTGCGGGCAGATCGACGAGGCTGACCTTGCCTTTTATGCAACCGCTGTGCATAAGCCGCGCAAAGCCGTTATAAACGCCGCTCTTTTTGCACTTTTCCTGCCTGTCGCACCGCGAACAAAGTTTGTTTTTAATGTCTTCGAGCGTCTGTTCCCTAATGGTATTATCGTCGGGCGCTTCGTCCAGACTGTTGAACGCGCACTCTATTTCGCGGAAAACTTCGCTCGTTTTAAAAAGTTTTTCGCTCGTTCTGCTTCTGAGCCGCTGTTCGAAAGCGTCGGGCAGAGCTTTTTTTACGCGTAGCTTTTCGAGCAGCAACGACATATATCTGTCGCTCGGCACGGCGGGAAGGATGCAACAGCATATCAGAAGAAGTGCATTTACGGCGGCGCTCCCCGCGCCCGAAGTGAACGCGCCGTCGAAGTAGAGGTATATCGCGCCGCAGGCGAGCGCCGCCGCGCTCGGCGCGCCCCTTCCCGCCGTGCGGAAGAGCAGGCACACCGCCGAAAGCAGCACAAATATCGCTATGTGGTGGGATGAAAATGTGGTAAACAGGCAGGGCATACCGGCTACGCAGCTTATTGCGAGCGCCGTCGGGTCGCCGTACAGCCTCACGGCAAACACGGTCAGCGCGCAGGCGAGCGCCAGGTAGGCGTACAGACCGCACAGATTGTAAAATCCGATGCCCGCCACGCAGAATATCAGGGTGAGGCAGATGATTTCGTCGCTTTTGAGTTTACAGCGGCAAAGTCTGTAAAACAGGGCATAAACGCCCTTCATGCAAAAGAGCGAAAAAATTATGACCGAAACCGCCGCCACGGCTTTTATTATGTATATGTTGTCTGTAAAATACAGACTGCTTATGCCGTTCCACGGCGAAAACGCAACGAACGGCGCGAGCGCGACGGCAATATATGCGGGGTATTCGTATTTTATTTTTTTGTGCGCCCTGCGGTAAATAAGCGTTATGGCGCAGGCGAAAGCGCCCTCCCACAGGGCGAGAAGGAGCATCACCCAGTCGATATAAGCTATCGAACAGAGCGCATATATGACGGGGCAGGCGATTATGTTCGCGCCGCAGGCGAGCATGGCAAAGCACACGCCCAAAGAAAAGGGCGCGCCGCCCGCCGAAGCGTTTATACACAGTACCGCCGCCGCATAGGCAAGATAGAGCAGTACACTTTTGAATTTAATTCTTACGCGCATACCCGCATTATACGTCGGTCGGGGTCAAAAAAAATACAAATCCCCGTCGGAATTTGTATTTTAATAAATTATTCGTTTTTCGCGTGATTTTTAAGCGCGAGGTAAATCATCAGCACGGAAATATCCGCGGGGTTGACGCCCGAAATTCTCGCCGCCTGCCCGAGAGAGCGGGGGCGGATTGCGTCCAGCTTTTCGCGCGCTTCCAGCCTCAGACCGTCTATCGAGTGATAGTTTATGTCGTCGGGCAACAGCTTGTCTTCCAGCTTTTTCGCCTTTTCAATCTGCTCTCTGCCCTTTTTAAGGTATCCTTCGTAGCGGATTTCGACTTCGGCGCTCTCTTTTACGCTCCTGTCCGCCCAACCCAGCGCGCCGCATTCGGAGCAAACTCTGTCAAGCGCAATGCCGCGCTTTATAAGGTCGGCGGGCGACAGCCCTTTGTGCATGGCGGGAAGGTCGCACTTTAACAGAATTTCGTCTGCCTTGTCCGCGCTCAGCTTTACGTTGAGCTCGTCGATGGCGCGGGATAATGCTTCTTTGCGCTGCAAAAACCTTTGATATCTCTCCTCGGTAACCAGCCCGCAGTCATAGCCGAGTTGTGTAAGCCTCATATCGGCGTTGTCCTGCCTCAGCTCTATGCGGTATTCCGCGCGCGAAGTCATCATTCTGTACGGCTCGTTCGTGCCCTTAGTAACGAGGTCGTCGATAAGCACGCCTATATACGCCTGGTCCCTGCCGAGCACGAGGGGAGGTTTGCCCCTCAGTCTGAGGCTGGCGTTGAGCCCCGCGATAAGTCCCTGCGCGGCGGCTTCCTCGTAGCCCGAAGTGCCGTTTATCTGCCCCGCCGTGTAAAGGTTTTTAACCTTCTTGAATTCGAGAGTGGGGAAGACGTCGAGGGTGTCTATGCAGTCGTATTCTATGGCATAGGCGTAGCGCATTATGTCGCAATGCTCCAGCCCCGCCACCGAGCGGTACATATCCACCTGTATGTCGTGGGGGAGGGAGGAGGACATGCCCTGAATGTATGCCTCCAACGTGTCCGCGCCCTCGGGCTCTATAAAAATCTGGTGCCTTTCCTTGTCGGAAAAGCGCACGACTTTCGTCTCTATCGAGGGGCAGTATCTCGGTCCCGTGCTCTCGATCGCGCCGTTGTAAAGGGGGGAGCGGTCGAGGTTGGAAAGTATTATCGAATGGGTAACTTTGTTAGTGTAAGTAAGGTAGCAGGGTGTCTGCGCCTCGGGCACGGTATCGTTCATGAAAGAGAAGGGGCACACGTCCGTCTGACCGGGCTGAATTGAGCACGCGGAGAGGTCTATCGTGCGGAAATCCACCCTCGCGGGCGTGCCCGTCTTGAAGCGGCGGACGTTGAAACCGAGCTTTATAAGGTTTTCGGTGAGTGCTGTCGCGGGGGCGAAACCGTTGGGTCCGCTGTCCTTTACGACCTCGCCCGTAATCGTGCGGGCGTTCAGATATACGCCTGTGGCGAGAACTACCGCATCGCATTCGAAAATGCCGCCGTAAGTCGTTTCAAGCCCGCATACTGCGCCGTCTTTTGTGAGAACGCGCTTGGCTTCACCCTGAACTATGCGCAAATTGTGCGTATTTTCGAGCACCTTTTTCATTCTGCGGTGATAGGCTTCCTTGTCAGACTGGCACCTTAAAGACTGCACCGCCGCGCCCTTGCCCACGTTGAGCATGCGGTATTGAAGGGCGGTGGCGTCGGCGTTTACGCCCATTTCGCCGCCGAGCGCGTCGATTTCGCGCACGAGCTGTCCCTTCGCCGTGCCGCCCACCGAGGGGTTGCACGCCATAAAGGCTATGCTGTCGAGGTTTAAAGTCAGTATCGCCGTCTTCATTCCCGTCCTTGCGGCGGCGAGGGCGGCTTCGCAACCCGCGTGCCCCGCGCCCACAACGACTATATCGAATTTTCCTTCGCTGAAAGTTTTCATTTTTATCGCCGTAAAAATTAATTGCCCGTTTGGCGGGCAATTAAAACTTTTATTACTTTTTGAGCACTATATTTTTTATGTCGTCAATATCCTTTGCCACTCTGTCGTTCACCTGACACATCTCTTCGACTTTGTTCCGCGAATAAAGAATGGTGGTGTGGTTGCGGTTGCCCAGAGCCTTGCCTATCGACATGAGGGGAAGGGACAAAAGCTCGCACATGAGGTAACAGCATATCTGTCTGGGCTGGACGAGGTCCTTTTTCTTGCACTTGCCAACGAGGTCGCCCTTTGTTACGCGGTAGAAAGAACATACTGCGTTAATAATCGTTTCGGGCGTAACTTCTTCCTTGCCGTCTTCGGATACCGCCTCGTTGAGCGCGCTGTGCGCGAGCGCGACGGTTATGGGCACTTCGTGAAGTTTGCTTGCAAAAATAACTTTTGTAAGTCTGCCTTCGAGCGTCCTTACGTCGTCGCCCGAATCCTGCGCGAGGAAGTTCAAAACGTCGTCAGGCACGAGGCACTTCTTTTCGAAAGCCTTTCTCTTTAATATGGCAATCTTGGTTTCGAGGTTGGGGGGAAGAATGTCGAATACAAGTCCGCCCGAGAAGCGCGTTTTAAGCCTCTCTTCGAGCGCCGTCAGTTCCTTCGGCGGCTGGTCGGAGGAAATTACTATCTGCTTTCCTTTTGCAACGAGCTCGTTGAATGTGTGGAAAAATTCTTCCTGAACTGCCTTTTTGTTGGCTATGAACTGAATGTCGTCTATAATCAGAATGTCCGCCGAGCGGTAGTGCTGGCGCAAGCGGTTGCTTCTGTCGCGCGCTTCGGGACCGCGGCTGGTGAACATCGTATCTATAATTTCGTTGACGAACTGTTCGCACGTTACGTAAATTACTTTAAGCTGGGGCTTTTCGGCGTTGATTTTATTGGCGATCGCCTGCATCAGGTGGGTTTTGCCCAAACCCGTTCCGCCGTAAATGAACAAGGGGTTGTACGTTCCCGCGGGGTCCTCGGCTACGTTCAGAGCGGCGGCATAGACGAACTCGTTGTTCTTGCCGACGACAAAGCTGTCAAAGGTGTATTTTTTGTCGAGGTTGGAGGGGGGATTGTATGTATTTTCCTCGGCGGGCGCGTTGTAAGCGTAATCGTCGCTGCCCTCTACGACGAGGCGGAAGTCCGAAACTCCGACGTTGGCCTTTATTATGGCTTCGCGCATCTTGTCGGCGAGCGTGCCGGTTATATACTGCGCAAAGTTTTCGTTGGGCGTTTGCAGCACGATGAAGCGTCCGTCTATATCGACGGGCACGAGCTTATCGATATAGGTGATGTAGGAAATATGGCTGATGATTTCACGCATTTTTTCCTTTATGGGGTTGTATATAAAATCAAAGCCTGCACTTTCCGCCATAATTTAAGTTCATTCCCTTTGTGTTTTTTGTTCGTATGTGTTAAAATAATAAAGTAAGTTGTTAATTCATTATAGTACAAACCGTCCTTAAAATAAAGTGTTTTGACAAAAAAATGCGCATAAAAAATTTATTTTTAAAAAATTTCAGAAATTACGCGGAGGAAAGTTTTTGCTTTTCCGAGGGGCTCAATGTGCTCTACGGCAAAAACGCGCAGGGCAAAACCAACTGCGCCGAGGCCGTTTTTTACCTTTGCACGGGCACTTCGCCGAGGGCGAGGAGGGATAAGCAGCTCATACGCTACGGACAGGAATTTTCTGAAATTTCCGCCGAATGCGAGGGCGTTTACGGCGGCATAACGCTGTCGGCGCGCATAAACGAGACGGGCAGGGAATTAAAGGTCAACGGCAACAAAATAACTCGCAATGCCGACCTTTTGGGCAATCTTTACGCCGTCTTTTTCTCCCCGCAGGAACTTCGCCTCATTCAGGACGGACCCGACGAAAGGAGAAGATTTTTAAATATTTCCCTCTCGCAGCTTTCCAGACCCTACTATATCGCCCTCCAGCGCTACAATAAAATTCTGGAACAGCGCAACAATTTGCTCAAAAACCGCGACCTGGAGATGGTTTTCGATACCCTCCCCGTATGGGACGAACAGCTCTGCACCTATGCCGCCGCCGTGGCGAGGCACAGGGCGGACTATATTTCCCGTCTCGCGCCCCTCGCGCAAGAGGCTCATTCCTATCTTACCGACGGCAAGGAGAACCTTTCAATATCCCCCGAAAGGAAGTATAAGGGCGACGAGAGCGAGATAAAAGCCCGTCTCTACGACGACCTCAAAAACAATTACGAGCGCGACATAAGGCTGGGCTACACCGCTTCGGGACCTCATCGCGACGATATCGACATAAAGATAGACGGCGAGGATGCAAAAACTTACGCCTCGCAGGGTCAGACGAGGACGGCGGCGCTCGCATTCAAGCTCGCCGAGGTGGAAATTTTCAGGCAGATGAGCGGGGAATATCCCGTGCTCATTTTAGACGACGTCATGAGCGAGCTCGACCTTTCCCGCCGCAAAAAGCTGGTGGGCAGAACGGAGGGGTTGCAGACCATTTTAACCTGCACGCACGCCGAGCGCGTATTATGCGGCAGACAATCGAACAGAATACGCATAGAGGGAGGTGCAATAAAGAGATGACGCTTGCCGATATGCACATACACACATATTATTCGGACGGAAAGCAGTCGCCCGCCGACGTCGTCGAGGCGGCGCGCGCCGCGGGGCTCGGGCTTATCTGCGTAACCGACCACGACACCATGGGCGCGAGCGAAGATGTAAAATCTCTCGCCTCCGCCGAAGGGATTGCGGCCGTTGACGGCATAGAAATTTCCGCCTATACAGGCGTAAAGGTGCACACTCTGGGCTACGGGCTGGATAAAAACTGCGCGGCCTTTAAAAGTTACTATAAAAGAGCGGTCGAAGGCTCGTTCGAGCGCTGTAAAGATATTTTAAAAAAGCTCTCCTCGCGCGGCATAACTTTGACCGAGGAGGAGGTGCTCGCCGAGCGCACGGTCGAGGGCACGCCCGTTCATTCTATGTTCATCTGTCGGGCGGCGGCAAAAAGGGGCTATGCAAAAAACGCGGGCGAATTTTACCTTTCCTACCTCGTCGGCGGCAAGTGCGCCTATTCGGATATCGGCAGACCCACCCCGCTCGAAGCCGTGCGGGTGATAAGCGAGTGCGGCGGAATATCTTCGCTCGCGCACCCCGGGCGCATTTCCCTGCCCGAAGAGGAGAAGGAAAAACTTATAAAAACTCTCGCAGATAACGGTCTGCGCGGCATAGAGGCGGTTTATTCGGGGCATACTGTAAGGGAAACGGCGTACTACAAGGAGATGGCGCAAAAGTTCAATCTTCTGGTGACGGGCGGTTCGGACACCCACTATCCGGGCGGTTCGCGAAGCATCGGTTCGCCCGCTTTTTCTCCCGACGATGAACTTCTGGACGCGCTTAAAATACTTTGAAATTTTTACTTAAATTTATTGTGGTGCTCACGCTTGCCGCGGGCGCCCTTATTTTTTATCCCGGGTTTTTGTTCGGGCTGCCCAAAGGCACTGTTCTCGACGGCATAGACGTCGGCGGAATGCCGCGCGCCGAGGCGGTCGCCGCGGCGCGCGGCAAGCGCACGCAAGAGCTCAAAGGCAAAAAACTTGTCGTGTCGGACGGGCAGAGGGAGTATGTGTTCTGCTATCCCGAATTCAACGCCGCAGACGACGTCGAAGAGGTGGTTAAAGGCATAAAAAAGAGGGGCGAATATTTCACTTCCGCCCGCATATACCTCAACGGAATGGACGAAATAATTAAAAATATATGCTCCTCCGCGCAGAAACCTCTCACCGAACCCTACGCGGTTTTCAGTCCGCAGGGCGAGCCGTTTACCTACTTCGAGGGCAGCGACGGAATAACCGCCGACGCCACTTCGCTAAAAAGGGATATAGTAAATTCTCTCAACGGCGGCTTTGAAAAAGTCGTGCTCAAAACCAAAGTGCAGGCGCGAAAAAGGTCGATTGAGGACGTAAAACGTGAAACCCGCCTGATAGGCTCTTTCACGACCTATTTCGACGCGGAAAACAGCGCGAGGGTGTCCAATATCCGCCTCGCTTCGTCAAAGATCAACGGCTTCGTGCTCGGCGCGGGCGAAACTTTTTCTTTCAATGAGATTGTCGGTCAGCGCACGCGCGCAAACGGTTATCTGCCCGCAAAAATAATTTCGGGCGGCAGGTTCGTCGACGGCATAGGCGGCGGAGTTTGTCAGGTTTCCACAACGCTGTATAACGCCGCGGTTCTTTCGGGGCTGGAAATTGAAAAGTTCAATCCGCACTCCCTCGCCGTAAGCTACGTTTCGCCCTCGCGCGACGCCATGGTAAGCGGAATGTACTGCGATTTAACCTTTAAAAATACGCGGTTGACCCCGATATATATCCGCGTCAACGTCTTTTCGGGCGGCATGACCTGCCGCATTTACGGCTACGACGACGGGGTAAAGCGCTCATTCGTTTCGCGCGTGGTCGGCACTATCGAACAGCCGCAGGACGTAGTCGTCTTCGGCGACGAGGAAAAAGTGCTCAGTATCGGTAGGGAGGGCACGATAAGCGAAGGATACCTCGTAGAGGAAAAAGACGGGATAATAAGCGAAAAACTTATAAGAAAGGACAAATACGCCCCGGTCGCGGGCGTAAGGCAGATTGTCGCCCCTTTGCAACAAGAGCTTGAAGCGGGCTGAAAAAGTGTCGGCATGAAACGCGCGTGTGCATTGAAACGCACCGCTGGCGCGCGGTTTAATTTGCGTCGCGCCGTCGGGCGGCGCGACGCAATGTTTAATTAATGCGTGGCAATAGTTAAGGTTAAAATTGTGCGCATAAAAGTTAAAAATTTTTACTCGCTTTTACGGCGCAGGGGCGCGCAGAGGGCGGCGGAGCATATTTTGCGTTAAAATATTTGTGTTTTATCCGCTTATATGATATAATCATATAAATTACAGTTTTATTCGGGGGTAATTATGGATAAGATTATAGTTGACGGAATGGGCGGCGACAACGCGCCCGCCAGCGTTTGCGAAGGCGTAGCCGCCGCGCTCAACAAAGATAAAGATATTTACATCATCCTTACGGGCAGAAAGGACGAGCTGGAAAAGGAGCTTTCAAAGCACTCTTATCCCTCGGACAGGCTGGAAATAGTCGATTGCCCCGACGTGATAGACATGAACGATATCCCCACCGAGGCGGTCAAAAAGAAGAATTCCTCTTTGATGCAGGCGTTCTGGATGCTCAAAAAGAATGACGACACCGCCGCGCTCGTTACGGCAGGTTCGACGGGCGCAACCATTGTCGGCGGACAGCTCATTTTAGGCAGAATAAGGGGCATCAAGCGCCCCGCGCTCACGCCCGCCGTGCCCAACGCGCGCGGTAAAATGACAATTCTGTGCGACTGCGGCGCAAATGCCGAGTGCAAGCCTTCCATGCTCTGCCAGTTCGCCGTAATGGGCAGTGCGTACGCCACCGCAGGTTTCGGAATAAAAAATCCCAAAGTCGGACTTTTGAATAACGGCGCGGAGGAGCACAAGGGCGACCCCGTGCATCAGCAGGCTTACCAATACCTCAAAAACATGAAGGGCATAAACTTCATCGGCAACGTCGAGGGCAGGGATATAAACACCGCCGACGTTGACGTCGTCGTCAGCGACGGTTTTTCGGGCAACATCGCCTTAAAGACGATGGAGGGCACCGCGAAGATGATTTTGAAGACGATGAAAAAACAGCTGACGGCGGACTTCCGCTCGAAGCTGGGCGCGCTCATGTGCAAAAAAGCCATAAAGCGCATGCGCGCCGACCTCGATTTCGAGGCGGCAGGCGGAGCAATGCTGCTCGGCGTAAAGAAAGTGGTCGTCAAAAATCACGGCACATCGACGGGAGTATCAATCTGCAACGCAGTGCTCAAAGCCGCCGAACTCTACCGTTCGGGACTTATAGAAAAGGTCGAAAAACTGCTCGAACAGGCTGACCTCGGCTCGGTGATAACTTCGGAAGAATGATTGAAGACATAGAAAAAGCCGCGGGCTATACTTTTAAAAACAAATCGCTTGCCCGCCGCGCGCTCACTTTGAAGGGCGCGGACGAAAAATTCAATAACGAAAGTCTTGAATGTCTGGGGGACGCGATTATAGGCTTTATCGTCGCCGAAAAGTTTTATTCCGACGGGCTGGACGAGGGTGGAATAACCTCGCGTAAAAAGTCGGTCGTCTGCGACGAAGCCCTCGGCGAAACGGCGCAAAAGCTGGGGCTGGATAAAGAGCTCGTAAAGCCCAAGGGCGCTTTCAACAACAAAAAAGCCGTGCCTTCTGCCTACGAAGCCCTCGCCGCGGCGATATACCTCGACGGCGGAATGGAGGCGGCGAAAGCGTTCGTTGCGCGCACGCTCGATTTTTCGCGCAGCAGGCAGGACTACATTACAATGTTGCAGGAAGCATTGCAGGGCGCGGGCAAGGCTCTGCCCGAATACAGCCACGGCGGCGACAATGGCAGCGGGGACGAGCACGATTTTATAGTGTGCGTAACAGCCGACGGAAAGAAATTTTCCGGCAGGGGCAGCAATACCGCGATAGCAAAGCGCGAAGCCGCAAGGGCGGCATATATCAGCTTATTTAACTCGTAAAAGTCGCGTGCGCGGCGGGGCTTTAAGCCCTTTAAGAGGTGAAAATGATACAGTTCAAAAGCATAAAACTCGTCGGCTTCAAGTCGTTTGCCGACCCTACGGAAATCAACCTTTCCGACGGCGTAACCTGTATAGTCGGACCCAACGGCTGCGGCAAGAGCAACGTTGCCGACGCCATACGCTGGGTTCTCGGCGAACAGTCGGCAAAGCAGATGCGCGGCACGCAGATGATGGACGTCATCTTCGGCGGCACGGAAAAGCGCAAAAAGATGTCTTTTTGCGAAGTTACGCTCACCTTCGATAACACGAACAGGATATTCGATATCGACTGCGACGAAGTCGAAATGACCAGAAGGTTATACCGCGACGGCGAGAGCGAATATATCCTCAACAGACAGCCTTCGAGGATGAAGGTCTTGACCGCACTCCTGCACGGCGCAGGCGCGGCGAAAGAGGGTTACTCCATTATCGGTCAGGGCAGAATTGCGCAGATAATGAACTCCCGCCCCGAAGAGCGCCGCTCCATTTTCGAGGAGGCGACGGGCATAATCGTGTTCAAGGACAGAAAGGCCGACGCCGAGCGCAAGCTGGAAGCCGCCCGCGACAACCTTTTCGTCTTCGCGCAGAGAATGCAGGAAGTCGAGCGTCAGCTCGCTCCCCTTTCGAAGGCTGCGGAAAACGCCCGCAAATACCGCGAACTATATTCCTCGCTCCGCCACCATGAAGTAAATACGTACATATACCGCCACGACACGGCGGAGGGCGAGCGCAACAAGATCAATTCCAAAATAGACGCGTTCACCAAGGAGCTTGACAAACTCGCCGAACAGTCTTCTGCCCTTTTGAAGGAATACGACGAGTGCCGCAGCCTGCTCGCTTCGGCGGACGGAAAGCTCAAAGCGCTGTACAACAAGCGCGTCGATTACTCCGTGGGACTTGCTCAGACTTCGGGCGAAAGCAAGGTGTTCAAGGAAAAGGCAAACGCCGTCAAGGCAAAATTGCAGCAGGCGCAGGAGGATATTGTTTACTCGACGAAGCGCATAAGCGAAATCGACAAGGAAATCAGCCGCTCCAAGGACTATGCCGAAAAGAACACGGCGCGAATAAATAACTTGACGACGGCAGGCAACAGCCTCCGCGCGGAAATTTCTCAGCTTTCGGAGAGCATAGCAAGCTACGAATACATGACGGGCGAACATCGCAAAAAGGTAATGGACGCCTTCAAAGACCTCTCCGAAATGAAGGAAAATATCGGTTCGCTTTCGGCGAGAAAGGAACTTATTTTGGAGCGCATAGGCGAAATCGAGGAAGCCATGCGCAAGATAAAGGACGAGCGCGACGCCCTCAAAGCGCAGTACGATGAGACGCTTGCCCGCCAGGAAAAACTCAATGCCCTGCTCGGCAGCGAAAATACCCTCGTAGAGGAGGCGGAAAGCAAAGTCGCCGCCGCCGAACAGAAATTGCAGGCGGTAATTTCGGGCATATACGACGCGCAGGCTACCATAAATTCGCTCGGACAGACGCAGAGGACATATCAGGCTCTGCGCGACAGGTTCGAGGGCTATACATACGCGGTAAAAAGACTTATGTCCGACGCGCGCTCAAACGCCGAGCTGGACAAGCGTGTCATGGGGCTCATAGCCGACGTTGTTTCCACTCCCAAGGAATACGAAGTCGCCATAGAGACTGCGTTCGGCGGAGCAATGCAGAACGTAATCACGGCAACGCGCGAGGACGCGCAGTACCTCATTTTATACCTCAAAAACAACCGCGCGGGTCAGGTTACTTTCCTGCCGATAGACGCTCTGCGCCCGAGGTACGAAAACGAGCAGATTAAATCTGCCGCGAAAGAGAGCGGCGCGGTGGGGTATGCCATAGACCTCGTCAAATACGATAAAAAGTACGAAAACGTCATACATAATCTTTTGGGCAACACGCTCATCTGCGACGATATAAGGAGCGCAACTGCGATAGCGAGGAAATATCCCAGAGCGTTCAAGATAGTAACGCTCGACGGCGACATAATATCGACGTCGGGTTCGATGACGGGCGGTTCGCGCAGAGAGAACGCGGCAAACCTCCTCGCAAACGAGCGCAAACTCAAAGAAATCGAGGATGAAATTTCGGCGAAGCGCGAATATCTATCGCGCGCCGAGCGCAAAAAGGAGGAGCTTTCCGCGCAGAAGGACGAGGCGGTTTCGGAGAGGGAAAACCTCCGCGAAAGGTTGCAGAGCGCGGGCAACGAGCTCGCCGCGTGCAATCAGCTCCAGTCGGGACTTATGGTCAACGTTACCGACAAGGAGAGCGAATACGCGGCATACTCGCAGTCGCGCAGGGCGTTTGAAAGCAAGCTCGCCGAGCTCGACGACCAGTATTCTTCCCGCTCCAAGGACGCGGGCGATTTGTCGGCGCAATCGGACAAGGCTTCCTCCGAAATGGACGATATGTCCGAAAAGTACGAAAAACTGCTCGATGAGCGCAACCGCAAGGTCGAAAAGCTCAACGGTTATCAGATAGAAATAGCCTCTCTCACCAGCGCGGTCAAGAGCGGCGAACAGAATGTCGAAAGGCTGGGCGCAGAGCGCACGCAGCTCATTTCAAAGGTCGCTTCCTTGCAGGAGCTTTTGCCCAAAATGCAGTCGGAGTTCGAAGATTTTTCGGATAAAGCCGACCGCGCCGCCCTTTCCAAAGAGGACAGGGAGGAGCTGGACAGGATTATAAAGCAGATAGAGGAGCTCGAAGAGACCAAAAAGACGCTCAACGCGCGCACCGAAGAGGTCAACTCCGCGCGCTTGCAGACATACGACGACAGCGAAAAACTCAAAGAAAAGATACATACCAATCAGCTGGCATTGCAGAAAATCGACAGCGAACTCGAAAATCTTCAAACGCGCATTACCGAGGAATACAACCTCGACTACGACAGCTGTCTGCAATACAAGGAAGAGGGGTACGATATATCGACTTCGGCGAACAACATAGCAAACTACAAGCGCCAGCTCACCATGCTCGGACCCGTCAACCCCAACGCCGTAGAGGAATATGAGGAAGTCAGCGCGCGCTACAACAAGATGTGCGAGGACAAAGCCGACCTCGAAAAGGGCATTGACGACCTGACTTTGGCGCTTAACGAAATACGCGACGAAATGCTCAAAATTTTCAATCAGGGCTTCGACACGATAAACGAAAACTTCAAGCGTACTTTCAAGGAGCTTTTCGGCGGCGGCAAGGCGGAACTTCAGCTCGATTATACCGATTGCGACGACCCCCTCAACGCGGGCGTCGAAATTGTCGCCTGCCCTCCCGGCAAAAAGCTGACAAAAATTTCCCTCCTTTCGGGCGGCGAACAGGCGCTTACGGCGATAGCCATACTCTTTGCGATAATAGCCATGCGCCCCATGCCCTTCTGCGTGCTCGACGAAATCGAAGCCGCGCTCGACGAGGCGAACGTAGGCAGGTATGCGAGGTATCTTAAAAAGTTTGCCGAAAAGACGCAGTTCATAGTCATAACGCACCGCAAGCCCACGATGGAAAACGCCGACGTGTTATTCGGCGTAACTATGGAGGAAAAGGGCGTTTCAAAGATAGTTTCCGTAAAGATTTCCGAGGTGGAAAGTCGCCTCGGCGGCGATACGGTCGCTTAAATCATAAAAAAAGGATTATTTTATGGGTATTTTTTCCAGAATAGGCGGAGCTCTCAAAAAGACGAGGGACGCCCTCGGCGGCGCGCTCGGCGCACTGTTTGCAAAAAACAAGCTCGGCGATGAATTTTACGACGAGCTTGAAGAAATTTTAATCGGAGCAGATATAACTTTATCCACGGCGGAAGAAGTCGTCGATGAAATACGCGCCGAAGCGAAAGCGGAAAAACTCAAAGATAAGGAGTACGTCATAAATCTTTTGAAGGACGTGCTCGAAGAAAAACTGTATGAAGCCGAAGTGCCCGAAATAAAATATCCCGCGGTCATAATGCTCGTCGGGGTAAACGGCGTAGGCAAGACCACCACGGTGGGAAAACTTGCGCACTACTTCCTTGAAGAGGGCAAGTCGGTAACCGTGGCGGCGGCGGACACATTCCGCGCGGCTGCGAGCGATCAGCTCTCCGTTTGGGCGGACAGGGCAAAGGTGAGAATTGTCAAGCACGAGGAGGGCAGCGACCCTTCCGCCGTCGTTTTCGACGCCCTTTCTTCCGCCAAGGCGAGGGGGACGGACGTGGTGATTATAGATACTGCTGGTCGTCTGCACGTCAAAGCCAACCTCATGGAAGAGCTCAAAAAGATGAGCCGCGTAGTCATGAGGGAGCACCCTGCGGCGCATTTTTATAAATTTCTCGTGCTCGACGCGACGACGGGGCACAACGCCCTCAATCAGGCGCAGATTTTCGACGACGCAGTCGGCATAGACGGCATAGTGCTTACAAAACTCGACGGCACAGCCAAGGGCGGCTTTGTCATATCGCTCTGTTCCGAACTCGCCGTTCCCGTAGTTTTTGCGGGCGTCGGCGAAAAGATAGACGACCTAGAAAAGTTCAATCCCGAAGAATTTATCGATAATATTATCTGATTATTATGTATTTGCTTTTATCTGTGGGCGGACCCGCTGTTTTTCTCATATTTGCCATAATAATTTTAGTGATGGCGATATGCGTATTCGCCGTGGTATTCATAAAGGGCATAATTCAGTGGCGCTCTAACAACAAAGCCCCGAAAATAACCGTTCGGGCAAAAGTTGCGACAAAGAGGACGAGAATTTCTCATCACCACGGCGCAGGCACGAACGAAGTCGTCGTGCACGCGGCGCGCTTTACATATTATTACATTACTTTTGAGTTCGAAAGCGGCGACCGCGAGGAATTTGCAGTAACTGCCTCCGATTACGGCATGATTGCGGAAGGCGATGAGGGCAAACTGACCTTCAAGGGCACGCGCTTTTTAAATTTTGAAAGAGGTATCTGATATGACCGAAAAAGAAAAAATGCTGGCGGGCGAGCTGTATTTCGCCTGCGACGAAGAGCTTTCGTCTATGCACCAAAGGGCGGTTTGTCTGTGCGAAAAGCTGAAAAGCTCCGCGCTGTGCGGCGAAGAGCGCGAAAAGACTATAAGAGAATTATTCGGGAAGTGCGGCTCAAATCCCGCCGTAACGCCCGGTTTTTGTTGCGATTACGGCAGCAATATAGAGGTAGGCGATAATTTTTACTGCAATTACAACGTTGTAATCCTGGACGTATGCAAGGTAAAAATCGGCAACAACTGCCTTATCGGACCCCAGGTGGGAATATATGCCGCCTGCCATCCGCTTGACAGGGAAGTGCGCGCCTCGGGCGCGGAGTTCGGCAAGCCCGTAACCATCGGTAACGACTGCTGGATAGGCGGCGGAGCCGTAATCAATCCGGGAGTTACGCTGGGCGACAACGTAGTCGTCGGAAGCGGTGCGGTTGTTACGAAATCTTTCCCCTCCGACGTGATAATCGCGGGCAACCCCGCAAAAATCATAAAAAGACTTAAAGCCGACGCTCCTTCCAACGGTGTCGCCAAAGTCTGATTTTTATGACTTTGAGGCAGTGTTTTTATTTACTTTGAGGCAAAGATTTTATGACAAGATTTTGCCCCTGCGCGTTTATACTCTGACGAAATTTATGCATGCAGATATATGTGCGCATATGTAAATAAGTAAATGCTTCTCACGTGAATAAATACAGCATAAAACGATAAAAAGTGAGGCGGAGGTTGATTAAAAATCAACCTCCGCCTTTTTCTGACGATTAATAACTCAGGTTATAAATCGTCGGCATCCTGTACGGGCTTTTCATATACGTTTTCGCATACGCCCGTATAACTGCCCAACGGGTCTCCCTTGCTTAAAAAACTCTTTTTATTTGCAGTTTTTAGTGCTTTTGGAAGAGCAGCCCGAAGTCTTGTTCTGCTGCTTGTTCTGGCAGTTCTTTGCGGACTTGTTTTCGTTTTTCATAACTTCTCCTTCTGGAAGGGAATATGCAGGTAAACTTCGCCCTGGCTCGACTTGCATAAGGGACAAATATCCCACGCCTGTTTTGCCGTCTGCATATAACCGCATTCGGCGCAGACGTAGAGTATCATGCTTTCGTTTTTATAAAGCGTTCCTTCCTTGAATGCGTTGTAAAGATAGTTAAAAACTTCTTCATGTCTCTTTTCAACGTTTGCAATCAGGTTATAAAGCGCCGCTATGTCGGCAAAGCCTTCGTCTTTTGCGTCTTTTTCAAAAGCGGGATAAATTTTTTCGTGTTCCGCGCGTTCGTCTTCCGCCGCGAATTTAAGACACTGTTCTATATCTCCCGTATGAAAGGGATAACCTGCGTCCAGGTCGATGTTGTTTATACACTGTCCTCCGCGCTTGGTAAGTTCTTCAAAAAATCTGCGCGCATGCACCGTTTCGTTCTTTGCGAGCGTCCTTATGACGTTTGCAAGTTCGGTATATCCCTGCTTGGTCGCCGCCTGCGCTATAAGCTGATATCTCATTCCCGCCTGGCTTTCGCCTGCAAAACTGCGGGCAAGGTTTTTATAAGTCTTAGTCTGGTCAAATTGCATATTTACCCTCCGTAATAGCTATTGTGCACATTCTTCCGTCGTTTATGCCCGATTTGTCGCTGGAATATATTTCTTCGCTTGACAAATGCGCCCGATATGATATAATGTAAGAAAAGTAAGGATACAAAGGATAAATATGGAAATAGCAAAACTTACGTCAAAAGGTCAGATAACTATACCCAAAGCCGTCAGGGACGATTTGGGCGTCGATACGGGCGATAAGCTCGTTTTCATAAAGAGCGAGGGCGGATACCTCGTCTGCTGCGGCGATAAACTGCAATTCGACTTGCCCGCCGAAGATGTCGCGCGCGTTCCCGAACGCCGTTCTCCCGCGCCCGTCGTTGCCGATTACGACGATGATGAGGAAGAGCGCGAAGAAAAAACAGAGAAGTCTGAAAAGGACAAGGGCGACAAAAAGAAAAAGAAGAAGAAAAAGAAGAAAGATAAGGACTGATATTTCAGCTCTTAAATCTTACTTTTTGTAAAAGCCTTACTTTATTTTTTGCGCGCTTTGCGTAAATATTGCCAACTTTCAAGCCCCGCCTTTCATTCGGCGGGGCTTATTAATTTTTTAACTTGCTTTATAATTTTTTTAAGTCTGCGCTGACGTCTTGCGCATGCGCGCGTAAACGAAATAATATATTTATAAGGTAAATAAAGCCGCGCCGCAGTTAACTGCGGCGC
>CAJLKN010000016.1 GCA_905207235.1 uncultured Eubacteriales bacterium | reverse complement strand
CGCCGCCGCAGACATGTCTGCGGCGGCGCTCATTATATGCAATTATTTAAAGAACTTGTACGCTTTTTACTGACGCCGAAGAGCCTCAGGCGAGACCCTTTCTGACCTTTGCCGCAGCCTTTGCGCGCAATTCGCTGTCTAGTATGCGCTTGCGGATACGGATATTCTTGGGCGTAACTTCAAGAAGTTCGTCGTCGCCGAGGAATTCGAGACACTCTTCGAGGCTCATCTTCTTGGGAGTGATCAACCTCAGCGCATCGTCGGAAGACGAAGAACGCGTGTTTGTGAGGTGCTTGGTCTTGCAGACGTTGACGTTTATGTCCTCGCTCTTGGGGCTTTCGCCTATTACCATGCCCTCATAGACGGGCGTGCCCGGTCCTATGAAAAGCGTGCCTCTGCCCTGCGCGTTGTAGAGACCGTATGTTACGGCTTCGCCCGTTTCGAACGCGACGAGCGAGCCCGTGTCGCGGCGGGATATTTCGCCCTTGAAGGGCTGATACTCGAAGAACACGCTGTTCATTACACCCTCGCCCTTTGTGGAAGTGAGGAATTCGGACTTATAGCCGAAAAGTCCGCGGGCGGGAACGAGGAATTCCAGCCTCGTGCGCGAACCGATTGCCGACATGTGCAGAAGTTCGCCCTTGCGGTTGCCCATGCTCTGGAACACGGCGCCTGCGGCGTCCTCGGGGATATCGACTATGAGGCGCTCGATGGGCTCGTATTTCTGTCCGTCTATCTCTTTATACATTACGCGGGGGGTCGAAACCTGGAATTCATAGCCCTCGCGGCGCATATTTTCGATGAGTATTGAAAGGTGCATTTCGCCCCTGCCGCACACGCGGTAGCTGTCGGCGGAGTCGGTCTCCTCCACGCGCAAAGATACGTCCCTTAAAAGCTCCCTGAAAAGCCTTTCGCGCAGGTGGCGCGTGGTTACCCATTTGCCCTCTCTGCCCGCAAAGGGCGAATCGTTGACCGAGAAGGTCATTTCGACCGTGGGTTCGGTTATCTTTACGAACTTGTGCGCTTCGACGCAGTCGGGCGAGCAAACGGTGTCGCCTATGTTTATCTTTTCAAGTCCCGAGAAGCAGACTATGTCGCCCGCTTTCGCGCTTTCGCAGTTTACCCTTTCAAGTCCCTCTATCTGATAGAGGTTGACAATCTTGCCCTGCTGGCGGAGCATCTGGTTGTTATAGTTGGTTACAACGACCGACTGTCCCGCATGTATAGTGCCGCGCTCTATTCTGCCTATGCCTATTCTGCCGACGTAGTCGTTATAGTCTATTGACGAGCAGAGAAGCTGTGCGGGTCCCTTTTCGTCCACTTCCATGGGCTGAATGTGCGAAAGTATGGTTTCAAAGAGGGGCGTTAAATCCTTGCCGGGCTTATCGAGGTCGAGAGTTGCCGTTCCCTGTCTGCCCGAGCACCATACGACGGGGCTCATGAGCTGTTCGTCGGAGGCGTCGAGCTCCAATAAAAGTTCTAAAATTTCGTCCTTTACCTCGTTGAGGCGGGCGTCGGGACGGTCGATTTTATTGACGACGATAATCAGTCTGTGTCCCATTTCGAGCGCCTTCTGCACGACGAAGCGCGTCTGGGGCATGGGACCTTCGGCGGCATCGACGAGTACGAGGACGCCGTTTACCATCATCATAACCCTCTCTACTTCGCCCGAAAAGTCGGCGTGTCCCGGGGTGTCAACCACGTTTATTTTAACCCCGTTATAGTGAATTGATGTGTTTTTTGCGAGTATTGTTATGCCTCTTTCGCGCTCTATCGCGTTGCTGTCCATAACCCTTTCGTCCACCGCCTGATTGTCGCGGAAGGTATGGCTCTGTTTGAGCATTGCATCGACCAGCGTCGTCTTGCCGTGGTCGACGTGGGCGATTATCGCCACGTTGCGTAAATCTGTTCTTATCATAAAGCCTCTTTAGGAATAAAATTTAAAACAGTATAATTTTAATACCAAACGCCCGTTTTTGCAAACCGTTTGGGCTTATTTATCGTAAAATTCGCACTTTGTTTGCCGTTCAAACAATTTTAAAATTATTTGCATGCATTCGTTCTTTCCGTCGCCGCCCTCGAACGCGTGCGAAAGGAAACACGCCTCGTAAACGGCGTCGGTTATGGGCAGTTCGATAGAATATTTTTCGCCCAGCTCCTTCATCGCCTTTGCCGTCATGACGCCTTCGGCGAGTTTGTCGAAGCGCACGCCCTGAGCCATCATCTCGCCGTAGCGGCGATTGTTGGAATAGGGCGAAAAGAGAGTGGTTTCGTAATCGCCGAGGTGCGCCAGCCCGTAAGCCGAATTGAAGTTGCCGCCCATTGCCTTTATGAGCGAGGCAACCTCGAACGCGCCGCGCGACATGAGCGGTCCTTTTAAACTGACATAGCCGCATCCGTCGAGCACGCCCGCGACTATGCCCAAAACGTTTTTAGCCGCCGCGCCCACCTCCGTGCCGATGAGATCGTTGCCGTAGTAAAAGCGTATCAGTCTGCTTTTGAAGCTGTCGGCGAGAAATTTTGTGAGCTCGGGATTTACGCTGTCGATGAGCATGCAGTTGGGTATGCCCTTCAAAAACGCCTGAATGTGCCCGGGTCCCACCCACACCGCGGTATTTTCGGGGGGAATACCGCACTGTGCGCACACTTCGGTAAGGCGCATGCCCGTACCCTCTTCGATGCCCTTCATGCACAGCACAAATTTTTTATCCGCAAGGTTGACGGGGCGGGATACAAGTTTTGTAACGAACTGCCTCAGAGCCTGCGCGCTTATGGATATGATTACTACGTCCGCAAACGAGAGGGCGTAATCGAGGTCGCAGGTGAGATTAATCGACTTGTCGAGCGTGAGATATTCGTTCGCGCCCGTATTTTTTAGGGTTTCGAAAGATTTTCTGCCCTCTTCGCCCCACAGCGCGACGTTATTTTTAAGTACGGTTGCCTGATACCAGGCGAGAAACGAGCCCCACCTGCCGCAGCCTAAGACGCTTATGTTCATAGAGGTTTCCTCTCCGACAGGGCGCGCGAAAGCGTTACCTCGTCGGTATATTCAAGCTCGCCGCCTATGGGTATGCCGTGAGCGAGCCTTGTTACCTTGACGCCGAGCGGCTTTAAAATTTTGGCTATGTACATAGCCGTAGCCTCGCCCTCGACGTCGGGATTGGTCGCCATTATGACTTCCTTTACGTTTTCGTCTATGCGCGCGAGCAATTCCTTTATGCGTATGTCGTTGGGTCCCACGCCGTCCATGGGCGAAATTACGCCGTGCAGGACGTGATAGACGCCGTTATATTCGCGCAGTTTTTCCATAGCGATGACGTCGCGCGGCTCCTTGACGACGCATATGACCGACTTATCGCGAGTGGCGCATATGGAGCATACCTCGCCCTCGGTGAAGTTGCCGCATATTTTGCAGTAGCGCACGCGCCGCTTGCATTCGGTTATCGCCGAGGCGAAAGCCTGCGCTTCGGCTTCCGTCATGTTTATAACTTTATACGCATACCTCTGCGCCGTCTTTTTGCCGACGCCGGGGAGCTTGGAAAACTCGTTTATGAGTTTGCCGATAGGTTCAATAAAAATTTCCATAACAAGTCAGACGGCGATTAAAGCAGTCCGCCGAGACCGCCCATATTGCCGAAAGGTCCCATCTTTTCTTCATAGACGGCGTCAGCCTTTTTATAGCCGTCGTTTATTGCCGCCATAATGAGGTCTTCGAGCATTTCGATATCGTCCTCGTCGGAGAGATCGACCATGGAAGATAACCCGCTGCCGAACTCTATGCCGTTAATTAGCTTTTTCGCGTTCATATAGACGACGACCGTCTCGTCGCCCTCCGCTCCGCCGCCAGACGTGCCGACAATTTCCCAATCGTCGAGCTCCTTATCGACTTCCTGCATCTGCTCCTGCATTTTCTGGGCCTGCTTCATAATGTTCTGCATGTTGCCCATTCCGCCGCCTTTAAAAGCCATAATTTTAACTCCTTTTTACTTGATATCTATATCTATTCCCTTAAAATTTTCTTTAAGACGCCTTTCGGCGCTTTCCCACTTGTCCTCTCCGCGGGCTTTGAGCCGCACTTCGAAAGAATAAACGTTTAGCTCGGCGAGAGCTTCCCTTATAAAGCGCGCATTCTCTTCTCGGTTGAGCGCCTTATACACCGCGTCCGTCTGCGTGTATAAAATGAGTTTGTCGCCCTCGAACTGGCTCTCGAGGTCCATGCAGAGGGTGAAAAGCACGGCGTTTCTCCTAGTCGTGCGGAAGAGCTTTAAAAGTCCCGCAAACACCCTGCTCTTTTCCGCGTCCGTCAACGAGCCCGCATCCGCAGGGCGGGCGGTCGCATTCTCCCACAAAGTGGGCTGAACGGCATCCGCTTTTTTGTCGCCGTCAGCATGTTGTCCGACGGGCGGCTGTGCCGCGCTCCTTTGGTCGCTTGTCTCAGTCTCCCTCCCGTACTCCTCGCCGAAGGGCGATTTTTCCGCAAATGGTTTCGCATTTAAAGGTTCGCGGGCGGTGTTTGTCTTCGCCGCGCTCGCCGCCACGAAAGCCGCCGAAGCCTTTTGCGTTGCGGTCGGTATCGCGGTTTCTGTCGATTTAGCCGCAACAACCGACGCTGCGGGTGCGGCGGGTGCGAAATTGCCCTCTGCAATTTTTTTTTCGAGCGCGGAAATTCTGGAAATCAGCGCGTCGATATCGTAATCGCTTTGAGGCATTGCACACTTCAAAACCGCAGTTTCGAGCGTTACCGCGCCGTTGAGGGCGTAGCGCATATCGTTTTCGCAGCGCGAAAGAATTTCAGTGGCGCGCAGAATGCCGTGTCCGTCGGCGCAGTCCGCCGCTTTCTCTATGCGGGCATACCTGTCGTCGGGAAGATTGACTATTTCGCGCGCGTTTTTACACATTTTTACGATTGCGACGCTGTTTAAAAAGGACAGCATGTCCTTGCACAGCGTGCCCACTCCCTTGCCCGAAGAGAGAGATTTTTCGGTGAGCGAAAGCGCCCGGGGCGCGTCGCCCGAAAGAAGCGCAACGACTATATCGGCGACGCTGTCAAAATCTGCCGCACCGAGCACGGCGGAGACATCGTCATACGTCAGTTTGCCCGTCGAATAGGACGCGCACATATCGGCTATCGAAAGGCTGTCGCGCGCGCTGCCCGCGCCCGCTCTGGCTATTGCCGAGACAGCCTCCTTATCGTACTGCTTGCCTGTTTTGTCGAAGACCTTTTTTATGAGCTCTTCGAGGTCGGACTGGGGTATCAACTTGAAATCGAAGCGCATGCAGCGCGAAAGTATGGTTGCGGGTATCTTCTGCGGTTCGGTGGTAGCCAGTATGAACACGGCGTGCGCGGGCGGCTCTTCGAGCGTCTTTAAAACGGCGTTGAACGCCGACGGCGAGAGCATGTGGACTTCGTCTATGATATAGACTTTTTTAGAGCCCGCGACGGGCGGATACTGCACTTTGTCGCGCAAATCGCGCATTTCGTCCACGCCGTTGTTTGAAGCCGCGTCTATTTCGACGATATCCATATTGGCGCCGTCCGAAAGGGCTTTGCAAACGGCGCATTTTCCGCAGGGCGAACCGTCCTGAGGGTCGAGGCAGTTTATCGCGCGCGCAAAAATTTTGGCAAGCGAAGTTTTGCCCGTTCCCCTCGGACCGCAAAACAGATAGGCATGCCCTATCTTGCCCGATTTTATCTGATTTTTGAGAATTCTGACAATGTGCTCCTGCCTGACGACTTCGTCGAAAGTTGAGGGGCGGAATGCGCGGTAATATGCAAGATATGCCATGTCAGTCTCCTTTTATTATTTTCTGAAGTTTCTTTTTTGAGCGGGTTATAGCGTTATCGACGCACTTATAATTTTTGCCGAGCGAAAAGCATATTTCCGACATCGCCGCGCCATCGACGTAAAGCTGCATAACCTTATATTCGAGGGGCGAAAGGTTGTCGCGCATCAAGACGTTTATTTCGTCCATGCGCTCCGAACTTATGACCTCGTCCTCGGGGCTGGAAAAGGCCGAGGCGATAGCCGCGCCGTCGCCGTCTATTGACACGGAGCTGTTCAGGGCGGCGTTTTTGCCGCTTGCCGAACGCTTTACAGCATCGACAATTCTGTTGCGTATGCAGGCGTATGCGTAGGAAGAAAAATCGCCCTCTTCAAAGGTCAGCATGGCAGAATACAGTCCGCACATGCCCTCCTGCACGAGGTCCTCGGTTTCCCCTCCCGAGAGGAAAAATCTTCTCGCCGTGCGCAGAACTGCGGGTTTATACCTGTTCAGAAGATTTTCGCAGGCGTTTTTGTCGCCCTTTTTAAAGAGCGCGACCAGCTCGTTATCCGTCATAAGCGCGTCTTTAATACCTCGTATGCGGCTATGCCCAGCGCAACCGAGGCGTTGAGCGAATTTACCTTGCCGCGCATGGGAATGGAGAGAGTGAAATCGCACTTTTCGCGCGTCAGCTTTCTCACTCCGCTGTCCTCGCCGCCGATGACGAGAGCGACGTTGCCCGTCAAATCGGCGGAATATATATCCGTTCCGTCGGCTTCGAGCGCGTACAGCCAGAAGCCGCTTTTTTTGAGTTTTTCAATAGCATTGCCGAGGGAATTTACACGCGCCACCTTTACGTGGTTTGCCGCGCCGGCAGAAACGCGCACGACCGTTTCGGTTACCGCCGCGCTGTTGTTGGCAGGTATTATTACCCCGTCCGCGCCTGCGCATTCCGCCACCCTTATTATCGAGCCGAGGTTGTGCACATCCTCTATTCCGTCGCAGATTATCACAAAGCCCTTGCCGCTTTCGCCGCCAGAAATTATGTCCTCAATATCGCAATAGCGGTAGTCGGACGAAAAGGCTATGCAACCCTGATGTCTGCCCGTAACGCTCTGCTTGTCCAGCACCTTTTTATCGACAAACTGAACGCGCACGCCCGCCGCTCTCGCCTCGGCAAATATTTTGTTCAAAGAGCCCTGCGGGTTCTTTTCCATCATTATCTTTTCGACCGTTCTGCCGCTTTTTAAAAGCTCGGATACGGCGTTTCTGCCCTCAGTCTGCATGAGTTATTCTCCCAAAAGTACGCAAATTCTTTCGCTCTGCCCCGTAAGCCAGAGATAGCCCAAAACCGCCTCGAAACCCGTCGAGCGGTTGTATTCCGCGACGTCGGCATTCTTGCTCTTTGTCGCCTTTTTGGCATTCCTGCCGCGGAGGAAAATGTCGTGCTCCTCCTCGGTGAAGCGCCCTTCGAGCTCCTTTAAAAGATCGCTCTGCCCGTGCGCGGACACCTTTGCCGAAGCCATTTTCTGCAACTCGGCAGGTTTTCTGTCGGCGCGGCGCGCAAGCTGACCGCGGATATAGAGCGAATAGACCGCATCGCCCACGAAAGCGAGCGTTACGGGAGAGAGCTGTTTTGCCGCCTGAGGCGTCATTGTCTCGTTCAGGTTAAACATATATGTTTAAATTATACCACTTTTGCATAAAAATTGCAATAGTATCGTACTATATAGCGTGAAAATGTTTGTGCTCAGAAAGAAAACTATCGTCTGTATTTTAGGCATAATTTTATGCGGCGTTTTTATCGGCGCGTGCATAGGCGTCTCGGCGGGCGCGGTGCAGGCAAAGACCAATTCCGACCTGCCCGTAATTGTCATAGACGCGGGGCACGGCGGCATTGACGCCGGCGTTTACGGCGTAAACACTTCAATCAAGGAGAGCGACATAAACCTTGAAATTGCGCGAAAATTGAAGGGGTATTTTTCCAACGCTGGATTTGAATGCGTTATGACCCGCTCCACCCAGGCGGGACTTTACGGCACTACCGCAAAGGGTTTTAAAATGCGCGACATGCAGAAGCGGAAGGAAATTATAGAAGAGTGCGGGGCAGACATGGTGATTTCCATTCACCAGAACACCTGTCCGCTCTCGTCAAAGCGCGGAGCGCACGTATTTTACGATGAAGGGAGCGAATGTTCCAAAACTCTCGCCGCGCTCGTTCAGAAACAGATGAACCTGTTGGAAGGCGGCGTACCATCAAACTCTTCGCTCGTCGGCGATTACTACATGCTCAAATGCACCTCCGCCCCCTCCGTTATCGTTGAGTGCGGTTTTTTATCGAATGCCGAGGACGAAGCCCTGCTTATCACCGACGAGTATCAGTCGCTCGCCGCGTATGCGATTTTCAAGGGCGCGGTAAGCTACTTTTCGTAACGTTCGCGGGCATATATACCCCATCGAACACAAATTTTTAAGTTGTTTTATAGAATTAAAAAAATAAAAAAAGACGTGCGCGGACGCGCACGTCTTTTTTATATTCTTTTAAAATTATGACATCTTTTCGAGAAGTTTGAGGTCGATGCCCTTTTCGCCGATTTTGATAATTTCTACCTTTACGGTATCGCCGATATTGACTACGTCTTCAACCTTTTCAACGCGCTTGTTGGAGAGCTTGGAGATGTGTATCATGCCGTCCTTGCCGGGCGCAAATTCTACGAACGCGCCGAAGTTGAGTATGCGTACGACCGTGCCGACGAACATATCGCCGACTTCGGGGTCGTGAGCTATCGAAAGGATGATTGACTTTGCGCGCTCCGCATTCTCTACGGGACCGACGGTGGAGATGTAACCTCTGCCGCTGTCGTCGTCGTTGAAGTCTATCTGCGTGTTGGTCTCTTCCATTATCTTCTTGATTACGCAGCCCTGCTTGCCGATGACGTCGCCGATCTTGTCGGGAGCGATTTCGAAGCTGATAATCTTGGGAGCGTAAACGGAGAGCTGGGGAGCAACTTCGGGAACGCATTCGAGCATCTTGGAAAGGATGAACTGTCTGCCCTCGTTAGCCTGATTGATGGCGGTGTGCATTATCTCTTCGGAAATGCCCTTAATCTTGATATCCATCTGGATTGCGGTGATGCCGTTTACCGTGCCCGCAACCTTGAAGTCCATATCGCCGAGGAAGTCTTCAAGACCCTGAATATCGGTGAGCACGCGGAATTCGCCCGTTTCCTGATTTTTGATAAGTCCCATCGCAACGCCTGCGACAGGTCTCTTTATGGGAACGCCTGCGTCCATGAGCGCCATAGTCGAGCCGCATACGGAAGCCATTGAGGACGAACCGTTGGAGGACATGATGTCGTTGACCACTCTTATAGCGTAAGGGAACTCTTCCTCCGAAGGAATGACGGGAACGAGAGCTCTTTCAGCCAGCGCGCCGTGTCCGATTTCTCTTCTGCCGGGACTGCGAAGCGCCTTTGCTTCGCCCGTGCAGTAGCCGGGGAAGTTGTACTGGTGCATATATCTCTTGGAAGTTTCTTCGTCGAGACCTTCGAGCTTCTGCGCCTCGCTCAGCATGCCGAGCGTGCAGGTGGTGAGCGTCTGGGTCTGTCCGCGGGTGAACACGGCGGAACCGTGAACGCGGGGAAGAACGTGCCTTTCGCACCAGATGGGACGGACGTCTTTGAGACCTCTGCCGTCGGGACGAATGCCCTTATCGAATATCTTCGCGCGCACCTTCTCTTTGGTGAGGTAATAAATGCTGTCCTTTATCTCCCTCGTGTTTTCGGGATAAATTTCTGCAAAGTGCTCCAAAATTTCCTTTTCTGCCTGAGCCTGTCTTGCCTCTCTTTCCTGTCTGTCGAAGGTATCGATAGCCCAGTCAATCTTTTCGGAAGCATATTCGCGAACAGCCTTGTCCAGCTCTTCGGGAATGTGGTAAAGTTCGATTTCGAGCTTCTTTTTGCCCACTTCGGGAACTATTACGTCCTCGATGAAAGCGCAGATTTTTTTGATTTCCTCATGGCCGAACATGATTGCGCCGACCATTTCGTCGTTGGTAACTTCGTCTGCGCCTGCCTCTATCATGAGGATGGCGTCCTTCGTGCCTGCGAGATTTAAGTGAATTCTGCTCTTCTGCCTCTGCGCGAGGTCGGGGTTGATGACGAACTTGCCATCTACCATGCCGACTACTACCGAGCCCGTGGGACCTGCCCAGGGAATGTCGGAGATGGAAAGCGCTACCGACGAACCTATCATAGCGAGAGGTTCGGGAGCGACGTCGGGTTCAACCGAAAGCGCCTGTGCAATGACGACCACGTCGTTGTAAAGTCCCTTGGGGAAGAGCGGACGAAGAGGTCTGTCTATGAGACGGGAGGTGAGAATTGCTTTATCCGAAGCCCTGCCCTCTCTCTTTTTGAAACCGCCGGGAATTCTGCCGATTGCGTACATTTTTTCATCGTAGTCCACCTGCAGGGGGAAGAAGTCCATGCCCTCTCTGGGAGCGGGGGACATACATACCGAAACCATAACCGCAGTATCGCCGCAACGAACAACGCACGCGCCGTTAGTCTGTTCGGCGTACTTGCCGACTTCTATTATGACGTCGCGGCCGCCGACGGGCATTGTGAATTGTTTAAAGTTTGCCATTATACGTTCTCCTTGTCTGTTCTTGCGCCCGCGGCACCCGCCGCGGACAAAATTTTATAAAAACGGGCGAACAAAGAATATGATTTGCCCGCCCGTTCAAAATTACTTTCTTAAATTCAAAGCAGCGACTATAGCACGGTATCTTTCGATGTCCTTGCTTTTAAGATAGTCTAAAAGTCCGCGTCTGCGTCCGACCATTTTAAGAAGACCCCTGCGGCTGTGATTGTCGTGGATGTGCTCTTTAAGATGTTCGTTGAGGTGATTGATCCTTTCGGTAAGGAGTGCAATCTGCACTTCGGGAGAACCCGTGTCGCCCTCTTTGGTCGCGAATTTTGCAATGATTCCTGACTTTTCCATTTAATTTATCCTCCTATGGAATTATTTGCGGCAAACAAAGAAAGCCGTTGAGTAGTCGCGCAATCTTTGTATCCGTAACACAAAAGTAAGTTTACCATATCTGCCCGCAAAAAGCAAATATTTTGAGCTAACTTTTATAAATATTATTTAAATCTTAACCTCACGCGTCTTTATCCGCTAATTGTCGGCGTCTTTATACGCGCTTTTCTGCATTGCCGCGGTATCTTTCCTGTCGCTTTTCTGCCTATGTAAAGAAGTAAAAAGTTGCATTTTTCCACGCCGGGGGGGCAATAGTTTTTATCACTCTTCGCGAGAAAACAGGGCGAGTTTGTCGGCGATTACCTTGTCGCATTTTGATATATACGTGGGAATATCCTTGGGCGAATCGCTGCGCTCTATGCGCTGTCCGCCGCAGAATAAGCGCTTGGAAATGGCGTTCGCGCCGACGGCGATATTATCCGAAATTTCTTCCATCACGTCGATATTGTACACGCACGCCTTGCCTTTTTTGGTCCAGCCGCAGTTTTCGTTCCCGCCCGCCTGATACTTCTGGCGGTACATGTAGTAGGGTTCGTATCCCTCCTCCGTCAGCTTTTTGCGGGAGTAAGCTATCATTTCGCCTATGCCCTCTACGTTGAGCCTGTGAGTTTCCTCTTTGAGTTTTGCGCCCGACTTTAAGGAGAGCGTGTGAACGGTTATGTTTGCGGGGGAAAGCTGCGCGGCGCAGTCAACGGAATGGGAAAACTCGTCTATATCTTCGCCGTCGAGCCCCGCAATGAGGTCGATATTTATATCGAAGCCGTACTTTTTAGCCTGTTCGTAAGCCTCAAAGGTCTGACCTGCGGTGTGCTTTCTTCCTATCCTTTGCAAGGTAACGTCCGAAAAGCTCTGCGGGTTGACACATATTCTGTTCACGCCGTAATCGGCGGACAACTTCAACTTTTCGTCGCTGAATACGTCCGGTCTGCCAGCCTCCACAGTATATTCGCATTCGGGCAGATTTAAACAAACTATCGCCGCGTAAACCCTTTTTAATTGCTCCGCCTCTATCGCAAACGGAGTGCCTCCGCCGATATATACCGAACGCACGTCGCGAAGTATGCCCCGTATTGCGCTCAACTCGCGTTCGAGGCAGGATATATAGGCATCAACGTACTGCGCGGTCGCCGAAATGGGCGAAGTTATGAACGAGCAATAGCGGCATTTGGTGGGACAGAAAGGCAGGCTTACGAAGAGGTCCTGACCTCCCTTTTTATCGTAAATGCCGCGCTGGCTCTCGATTACGCGCGCAACCAGACGGGTGTTTTCCTGGCTTACGTGCATTTCCTCAAACAACTTTTCAAAGTCGCGCCCCGCGCTCATTTCGGCATAGGCGAGCTTTGTCGGTCTTATGCCCGTGAGCGCGCCGTAGGGGTAATTTTTGCCCGTAAGGTCGGAGAGAAATTCGTAAAACGCCAGTTTGGCAGAGCGGCGGGCGTAGCGCTTATACTCTATGTCACTGTGCGTCTGCGCTTCGTAAGAAAAATCGCGGATGGTTCCGCGATATTCTATGCAATTTAAGTATTTATCTCCGTCGGTATAAAAATAGTGAGTGTAGTCCTCGCCCTCGCAATCGAAAAGGCGCAGAACGTCCATTATTTCGGGACGGAGAAATTCAACGTTTGTGTTAAGCATTTCTTTGGTTTACGTAGGGATTGTGCATTCTTTCGTGTTCGAGCGTGGTGTCGTCCTCGTGTCCGCAATAGACCTTATAATCGCCCTCGAGCGAATAAAGCCTTTTTATGGAATTTACTATCTGGTTGTAATTGCCCGTCGCAAAGTCGGTTCTTCCCACGCTCTCGAAAAAGAGCGTGTCGCCCGAAAAAATATTTCTTTCGCAGATATAGCACACTCCCCCGCGCGTATGCCCCGGCGTGAACATAACTTTGAACTTCATAGAGCAAAGCTCTGCCTCTTCGCCGTCGGAAAGCGTTTTGTATATTTCAAACTTGGGTATGGTTATGCCGTGGAAAATTGCGCGGTTATCGACGCCGAAAATGAGATCCTTTTCGTCCTTTCCGCACATAATCTTTTCGCCCTCCTCCCAAAGCGCGCCGCAACCGCCGATATGGTCGTAGTGGCAATGGGTGAGAAGGACATACTGCGGCTTTAAACCCAACTCGCGGCATTTATCCGCTATGCGCGGCTGGGCGGGGTCGATGACGACGCAGTTTTTTCCGTCTTCGGTTAAAATATATGAATTTGCGGCAAAGCCGACGGGGTAAATTTTGTGAACTGTCATAATTTAGTTGTTCGTCCTGTAAACGTCGATAATGCGCTTGTCCTTTTTGAGGTGGTTGATGAGAAGGTCGAGGTCGGAGCGTTTGTTGAGCTTGACGTTGATGTCGAAGAGCGCCTTGCCGTCCTTGCTTATTCTGCCGTTTATCTGGGTCATGGTGAGCTGCATCTGAGCAATTTCGCTCGTTATGAAGGCGATTACGCCGCTCTCGTCGGTGGCGACTATCTTTATGCCCGCGATGAAGCCCTTTTCCGTCTGACCCGTCCACTCGGCGGGCTGAATTCTGCTGTCGTCCAGACCGACAACGTTGGGACAGTCGCGGCGGTGAACAATTACGCCCCTGCCGCGCGAGATGAAGCCGACTATCGGGTCGCCTGGAACGGGATTGCAGCAATGCGCAAAGCGCACGAGAAGCCCCGTCATACCCTTTACCGTTACGCTTCCCGCGGGAGTATGTTTGAGTTTTTCCGCTTCGAGCTCATTTACGGGCTTGGGTATTTCCTTTTTATAAAAATCGATGAGTTTATAAATTATCTGATTGACGCTGACCGCGCCGTAGCCGACGGACGCCATCATTTCGTCCTCGGAATCGAATACGAGTTTGCTGGACAGCTTTTTGAACGCCTCGTCGGTGAGAAGGTCGTTGAGGTTGTAGCCGCGCCGCTTTGCTTCCGCTTCGAGCATGCTGCGACCCGTCTTTATGTTGTCCTCCTTCATCTCCTTTTTAAAGAACTGACGTATCTTTGCCCTCGCCGAACCCGATTTTACAAATTTGAGCCAGTCCCACGAAGGTCCTTTTGTCGTAGAGGACGTGAGTATTTCGACGACGTCGCCCGTTTTGAGCGTGGAATTGAGCTGAACTATCTTGCCGTTGACCTTCGCACCCACGCACTTGTTGCCCACTTCGGAGTGAATGGCATAGGCAAAATCTACGGGAGTTGCCTCAAGCGGGAGTGAAATGACTTTGCCGTGAGGCGTGAACACTAAAAGTTCGTTGGAGTAAAGGTCGTTTTTGAGGCTGTCGACAAACTCCTTGCTGTCGTTGAGAGAGCCCTGCCAGTCCATTACGTCGCGTATCCAGCTGAGCCTCTGGTCGAAGTTGTTTTCGCTCGACTTCTGCTCTTTGTATTTCCAGTGCGCCGCGATGCCGTATTCCGCCATTTTGTGCATTTCGAAAGTGCGTATCTGTATTTCGAAATACTGTCCGAAGTTTGTTACTACGGTCGTGTGGAGAGACTGGTACATATTGCGCTTGGGCGTGGCGATATAGTCCTTTATTCTGCCCGGCACTGGCTTCCACTGCTTGTGGATTTTGCCGAGAACTTCATAGCACTCCTCGGTGGTGTTGACTATAACCCTGACCGCCGTGAGGTCGTAAATCTGGTCGAGGGTCAGACCCTTGTTCTTCATCTTGCGGTAAATCGAATAGAAGTGCTTGGGTCTGCCGAAAACTTCGCCCTTGATATTTTCCTCTTCGAGCATGTGTTGAAGCTGCGCGACGACGAAATCGACGAAATTACGCCTTTCTTCCAACCTCTGATGGATATTGGCGGCGAGATATTCGTAAGCCTCGGGGTCGAGGTATTTCAAGCACAAATCTTCGAGCTCGCACTTTATCTGCGAAATACCCAGTCTGCCCGCAAGGGGAGTAAAAATATCGAGAGTTTCTTTGGCAATTCTCTGCTGACGTTCCTTTGAAAGAAAGTTAAGCGAGCGCATATTGTGCAGTCTGTCGGCGAGTTTTATGATTATGACGCGCACGTCGTTAGCCATTGCGACGAAGATTTTGCGGAAGTTTTCCGCGTCCTCCTCCTCGTGCGTCTGAAAGCGTATTTTATCGAGCTTGGTAACGCCGTCGACGAGCGTTAAAATTTCTTCGCCGAAATTCTTTTTTACGTCTTCGGGCGTCGCAGGAGTATCCTCTATTACGTCGTGCAGAAAAGCCGCGGCGACGGACGGCGTGTCCATGCCGAGGTCGACAAGTATCTCAGCGACGGCGCAGGGATGCGTGAAATAGGGCTCGCCCGACGCGCGCTTCTGATTTTTATGCATTTCCTCGGCGTAGTGATAAGCTTTTAACAGTAGCTGTCTGTCGGCTTCGCCGTAATTTTCGTTTATTTTATCCAGAACGGTTTTCATATTTCTCTGTAACCTTTTACTTCAATCCGCTGACGAGATTGTAAAGGGGCGACTGCGTAAGCTGGGTCTTCATTCCCTTATAAACCGTGAGCCTGCCGCTCTCGAAGGAAATTATGCCCAGTTCCTCAAAAACTTTTAACGCGAAAAGCGTTTCGACGGGGGGAAGTTCAATGGGTTTTTTCGCCGCCGCCTCCTCCGCGCTGACGCCCTCGAAAGAATATGCGGAGGCTGTTATGAGCCTGAACGCGCCTATAAGCCTCTGTCTGTCCGCGGAAAGCGATCTGAGCGAGACCGCCCCGTCCGCTTCTTCGCAGACATATACCTTTTTGCCTTTGAGCGAAGGGAGCGAAATGACTGCGGGTTTATCTAGCAAAACTATGTTCTGATAGCCCGAGATATCGCATTCCGCCTGCGGCGACACGAGCACCGCGGAAGCTAAATTCCTGTTGGAAAGGGTGAAAAGGTTCACCTCCAGCCTTTGGGTTTGGGGAAAGAGTGAAAGCGTTGACGGCTCGAAAGCTACGAACAGCGTGCCGTAATAGCCGCAACCTTCAATCATGGAGCGCACTTCGTCCGCCGATACGGGGCACACTTCGCAATCGACTTCGGGTAGCGAAGCGAGCGAAAGATTGTTCATGGCTATTGCATCTGCAGCGTACAAAGGGCAGTCCCTGTCGTAAACTATGTCGCGGATGAAGCCCTTTACGTACTCCTTGCCCCTGAATGTCGATATATTATATTCGAATACGAGTTTTTTGGGCGCGGGACATTCGAGTATGCCTGCATACGCCGCTCCGCCGAAGTACATTAGATCAATATACTTGCTCTTGACAGCGAGGTGAGGCGAGTGCGGCTTTACGGGGCGGGCGGGACATTCGTTTACCGACAGGCAGAACAGCGGTCGCTTGAAGCCGACGCCGAAAGGCTCTAACATTTCAAGCTCTTTTGCAAATTTCTGCGAGACGGGCGACGAAAGTTCGCCGCTTATATACAGCGTGGGCGCAAATGCGCCTACGGGATAGGTTTTGTCGAGGTAATCATTCAACGCCTGTTCGAGGAGGGGAAAATTTTCCACCTCGATATTGACGCCCGCCGCCTGCGAATGTCCGCCGAACTCGGCAATAAGATCGCCGCAGGCTTTCAGCGCTTCGAATATGTTGACTGACTCCACCGAGCGGGCGGAGCCTTTGAGCATTTCGCCGTTCTTTACGAATAACAGCGCGGGACGCGCAAATTCTTCTGCAAGGCGCGCCGCCACTATGCCGACGAAACCCGTGTTCCAGCTCTCGTCCCACAGCATTATTACTCTGCCCTGCACTCCCTTTTGTTTGAGCTTGCTCTTTGCCGAGGCGTAAAGCTCGTCGCAGCATTTCTGCCTTTCGGAATTGTAAGTTGTAAGTCTGACCGAAAGGTCGAATATCTTTTTAGGGTCGCGGGAACAGAACAGTTCGAGCGCGGAATTAGCATCCCCCATGCGCCCCGCGGCGTTTATCTTGGGAGCTATTGCAAAAGCTATCGTCTGGGCGGTAATCGTTTCGCCCGTTCTGCCGATGAACTGCGAATAGGGCTTGTCGCCCGATTTATTGATTATTTTAAGCCCTTCTGCTACAATGTCGCGGTTTTCGCCCGTCAGCGGAACGCTGTCCGCAACCGTCGCAATGGCGGCAAAGTCGAGAAAGTCGTATGCGCTCTCACCGATGAGGGCACAGCCCACCTTGAATGCCACGCCCGCGCCGCACAGGTTATCATAAGGATATCCGTCGTTTATTTTGGGGTTGATGCAAATGCAGTCGGGCAGAACTTCGGGCAGTTCGTGGTGGTCGGTAACGATGACTTCCGCGCCCTGCTCCTTTATATATTCAACTTCTTTTGCGTTGGATATGCCGCAGTCGACCGTTATGAAGAGCTGGGGAAAATATTCTTCGAATATGGCGTCTATCGCCGCCTGACCAAGTCCGTAGCCCGACGACCTTTCGGGGACGTAAACGACGGGTTCAATTCCAAAGCGCTCTAAAACGCCGCGCATTATCGTGGAAGCGCACACGCCGTCGGCGTCGTAGTCGCCGTAAACGACTACCTGCCAGCCCTCGTCGCGGGCGCGGGCGATGAGCTCTGCGGCGTCCTTCATTCCGCTCATTTTGAAGGGCGAAACAAAGTGCGACTTTGAAGGGTGGATAAAGCGGTTTATCTTATCCTCGTCGTCTATCCCCCTGCCGTAAAGAATTTTTACCGTTTCGGGGCAAAGTCCCGTGCTCTTTGCAAGCTGAGAAATTATATTAAGTTGTCCGTTCGAGTACTCGTACTCGGGCAGAATTTTCTTCATTATTCTTTTATAAGACAAAAAGGCGGGATACCCCGCCTTTTTTAAAACAAGTTAAAACTTTTTCCTTTTGTCCATTGCGGAAAACATTGAGTAAACCGCGGGAGTGAAAACTCCGAAAGCGCACGCGCACGCCGCGATTGCAAACACAGCCGCGCCGTAAGGAACGAGCGTTGCCCATGCGGGCGAAGCAACGACCGCGAATATCATGAATATTGCAAAGGCAACCAGCGCCGCTATGCATACGAAGGCATTGACTTTTAAAGTCGTCTGCGCGCCTTCGGCTACGAGCTGAAGTTTTTCGACCTTTGCCTTGCTCTCGTCGGAGTATGATTTTTTGACTTTATCGAAAAGCAGGCTGCTGCAAATCATATTGAGAACGACGGCGACTATGCCGAAAGCAACGGCTTCGAGCCCGAGAGGGCAGCGCGTCATTGCGAGCAGAGCCGCATACAGTCCGACCACAAAAACCTGCGAGCAGAGAGCCGCGAGCGCCATGCCGGGTTTGAACCTTACAGCCGTATATATAGCCTGGAAAGCCACCGCAGAAGCGAGCGCTATCGCCGCAAAATTGAGGATGTAAAGCCCGCCTGCCACGCCTGCATTGTTGTGAAGAACGACTGTGCCGTCGCCCAGTCCCGCTTCGGAAACAGCCTGCGCGATTGCATCGACTGCGCCTTGAAGCTCTTCGTCGGAAACCGTCTGATAGAACTTATATACGAGCGTGTTGGGGCTGTAATTCTGTCCCTCGGAAAAACTTACGTTGTAAGCGCCGAGAGAGCCGAGCTTGTCTTCCGCAATTTCGAGGATGACTTTTCCGTCGGGGTCTTCGGGAACGGATGAAGTGATTTCAACGCTCTTGTAGGAGGCGAACTCGCCGCCGTAGTTGAAGAAACCTCCGCCCACGAAATGGCAGACGGTGCCGACCGCCATGCCTATGGCTATTATGATTATTCCTATTATCACAGCGAGGTGGCGCATCTTTATTATCTTAGTCATCGCCGTACACCTCCCTCTTAAATCCGCCGAAGGCAAATTTATCGCGCCTGGGCGCGCTCAGTACGTGCCACATAAGTCTTGTGAACCAATACAGCGCGTAAGATGCAATAGTACCGATTACGAGGATAAGTCCGCACGCAGCCGCTTCGCCTGCCGCAACCGAGGCGAGAATTATCGCCGCGACGAGCAGTATTATGTGCATATCCATTATGCCGAAGAGCGTTTTTCTGTAAGCCGTCTTTATAGCCGACTGCATTGTCTTGCCCGTCTTGCACTGTGCGCGCACTTCCGAGAATACCGCAAGATTTGCCGCACCGAAAATTATGAGAGCCGCAAAGCACGTTGCGATTACCGCAAACGTAACCTGTATCGAAAGAAGATAGAGCGCGTAGAGCATTACGAGCGCGAACACGAAGCCGTTCATCGCTACGATGCCGCCCAGCCTCTTATACTTGATTATCGCCGCAACGGCGAAAGCTACGACTACAACTATGCAAGCGATAAGCGCCATGAGCGCGGAAAGTTCGCCTGCGGAAGCCGAAGACGAATATATTGCGCCGTCGTCGGAATATTTAACCGAAAGCACGCCGTCGTTGACGACCGAATTGAGGGTAACTGCCGCGTCGCTGACCATATCGCTGGTTGAAAGCGCGAATTCCATAGTGTCGGAATCCATGGTGGATGTGGCGGTTATCGAAAGAATGAGCGTGTCGCCTATGCAGAGATAAATTGCATTGCTCTCGGAGGAAGCCGCAAGCGTCGTTACGTAACGCATGCGCTCGCGTCCGTACTCGGTAAGATTGAAGTGAAGCACGTGGTTTCCGCCGAACGTATAGCCCGTTACGGAGGAGAAATAATCTGCCACGTTCTCGTTTGCGCTGACGAACGAATAAGTTTCCGTACCGTCGCCGAGGACATCGGCATCGGTGTATTCGTCGTCGTTGTACGTCATGTTGATAGTAGATTCGTTTCCGTCCTCGTCCGCTACCGTTATGGAAGCGTCGGGAGTGCGGAGCGTCATTTCGCCGTCGGACGTAAGAAAGCTGATAGTGCTTGTCGCAACCGAAAGATATTCCGAACGCGAATTGGTATCATCGCCTGCATATGCCGCATACGAATAATTTGTGGGAACCGAAACCTTTATGGTTACGCCGTCCTGAACGGAAACGCTGAAATCGGAAAGTTTCCTGTCGGCAAATCTGCCCGCAAGCAACTGCGCGTCCTTTGACACGGCCGAGGAAAGCTCTGCAAGGCTGTCATAGCCCGTCTCCGAAAGATTGACGTAAACAGCGCCCTGCTTTTCGTAGCCGGACTGCTCGTCCGCCGTCAGGTAAGCGTATTCGTCCGCGGAAACTACGCCTTCGGGATACAGCGTTCTGGTTGCATAACCCGTAAAATCGCTGCCCAGGCTTATGCTTGCCGCTATCGAATTATACCTCTGCGTAGCGCTTACGTTGAAAGATATTGTACCGAAAAATGCGGCGACTATAATCGCAATAACCACGAGCGACGTGATTATTGCAGATTTTACTTTGCTCATCTGAAACTCCTTGAAGGATATACCTGTTTGGATTAATACTATATTATTATAATTAAAAATGCAAAGCCCGTCAAACGATTATAAGCGGCTTGAGCATTTTTTTATATGCGCGCGCGTGAAATTTTGCGCAATGGGCGCAAAATTCAGTTATACCATGCCCTTTTTGACTGCGAGCACGTGCATTGCGCATTCGACGCGCTTTTTCATCATTTCGCAGGTTATCTTATAGGGCGTTTCTATGTCGCCCGTAAAGTGATAATTGTTTGCGCTGCAACCGCCGCTGCATATAAATTTCGCGAAGCAGTCGCCGCATTCCTTGCGGGTGAAAAGGCAGGACGAAGCAAACTTCGAGCGTATTTTTTCGTCGAGCTTGCCTTCATATACGTTGCCCATAAGAAAGTCCTTATCGCCCGCAAACTGATGGCAGGGATATATGTCGCCGTTGGGCACGACGGAAAAATATTCGTTGCCCGCGCCGCACGCCGAGACGCGCTTTGCAAGGCAGGGTCCGCCCTCGAGGTCTATATTGAAGTGGAAAAAGTTGAAGCCCTCGCCCTTTTTGTACTTTTCGATGTACTTGTCGCAGAGATTTTCGTACTCCGCCTTTATTGCGGGAAGGTGTTCGGGTTTTATGGCGAGGTCGTCGATATCCGTTACAACGGGCTCGAGCGATATGCTGTCGAAGCCCTGTTCGGCGAGGAAAATGACGTCCTTCGAAAAATCGAGATTTTTAGCCGTGAACGTGCCGCGGACGTAGTAAGACTTGTTTCCCCTGCTTCTGACGAATTTTTTTATGTGGGGAAGGACGGCGTCGAAACTGCCCTTGCCGTTTATAGTCTTTCTTATGGCGTCGTGCACTTCCTTTCTGCCGTCTATCGAAAGAACGACGTTTTCCATTTCGGCATTGAAAAATTCAATGGCGTCGTCGTCAAGAAGAAGCGCGTTTGTCGTCGTCGTGAAGAGGAACTTTTTGCCGACCTTTGCGCCCTGTTCGCGGGCATACTTTACGACGTTTTTTATCGTTTGGAGGCACATGAGGGGTTCGCCGCCGAAGAAGTCGGCTTCGAGCACCTTGCGGTTGCCGCTGTTTTCGATGAGGAAGTCTATCGCCTTTTTGGCGGTCTCCTCGCTCATGAATTCCCTTGCGGCGTGATATGCGCCCTCGTCCGCAAAGCAATAGCGGCAACGAAGGTTGCAGTCGTGGCAGATGTGTATGCAGAGCGCTTTTACCTCGCTCGACTTGGGAGGATATGTCTTTATTTCTTCCGCGCCCAGAAGCCCCTGCTCTTCAAGCTCGTAAACGTCGCGCTTGATTTCGGCGACTTCCTCGTCGGTGAGGTTGCAGACTTCGCCCTTTTCGCGCGCGGAAAGATAGGCTGCGGTTTTATCGTCGCAGGTGTGCAAACTGCCGCTGCCCGTATCGTAAATGTAATTTATATCTTTGTATTTGAAAACATGTATCATATGACATTAAATAGGGAGCAGATTGTGTTCTGCTCCCTTTAAGAATTTTAATTTATAACGCATTACGCCGCAACGACTTTTTGCAGCGCAACGACAACCGCCCTGCCTTACGGCAGCCTGCGGAAACTTTTTACTTTACGTCCTTTTCAGGGTTCTGTTCTCTTGTAATTCTTTCGCAGCTCTGGTTGCCTACGGTGCAGCTCGTCTTGCAAGCCGACTGGCAGGTTGATCTGCATTCGCCGCAAGCGGTAACTTTTCTTTCAACGGGTTTTGCTATGGTTTTTATCATTTCAAACTCTCCTTAACGCCTGTATTATTTATTACATTATAGTTTATGAAAAGACAAATTGCAAGCGTTTTATAATTATTTTTACTCTTTTTTGAGGTTTACGGCGATAACGCCCGTGATTGCGCCCGCCGCGGTGCCTATGAGAAGTTCGGCGACGGTCATCCAGTTGAACGTGAAAGCGCCCGCTATCGTGCAAAAGAGCATATACGTCTGAATATACGCCGAAATGCCGAATATCGCGCCCTTGATAAGTCCGCGCTCGCCGCGAAGAAATATCATCCCGCCGAAAATAATCGAAAGTATTTTGAACACCTGGTTGACAGGCTTTACTGCGCCCGTAGGTATGCCGAATAGCTGTATCGCCAGCGCGAACAGCAGGGCATATATGAGCGCGAAAACTACGGCGGCGCACGCCGCCTTGCTTATCTGAATTGCATCTTTCAGCATAAAATAATCCCTCCGCCTACATTTACGGTATGCGGAGGGATAAGCGTTTAGAACTTATTCAATTACTCTGCGTCAGAGCTCTTTTTTGAACCTTTTTTTGCGCGTGCGGGCTTTTCGGAAGGCTGTTTTGCCTCCTCAACCTTTTCTTCCGCAACTGCCTGAGCGGGCTCTTCCTTTACCTCTTCGGCTGTCTGGGCGGGCTCTTCGGCGGGCTGCTCTTCAACCTGTTCAGTCTTGTCTGCCGCCTTGTCTGCGGGAGTTACAACGGCGTCGGTCTGATATATTGCCTGTCTGTCGAACTTCATGTAGCACTTGCCCGAAGCCTCGCTGCCCGTTTCGAGCACGAAGGTGTTTTCCTCGTCGTTGACTTCTACCACTATTCCGCAAACGCCGCCTATGGTCTTGACCTTATTACCCGGCTTTACGGAATTGATGAGCTGTTCTGCCTCCTGCTGACGCTTTTTGTTGCGGCGGGCGCTGAATACGAACATTGCAATTACCGCAACGATAAGCACGCCCATGAGGACGTACATGAATATCTGGTTGTCGGCTTCTCCTGCTAAAATTGAATTGAACATGATTTTCTCCGAAATTTTTTAATTGTATTTTTATAATAATATTTTTATTGCCCGTTGGCAAGTATTTTAAAGCAATCGGGCGGTTTTTCACTCAATTTTCTTAAATTAAAGTTAAATTCAGACGTTTGAATAGCGTTTATAGAACTCTTGGGCGTATTCAGTAAGGCAATCGTCGAAAATCGCCTGCCTCATTCCCGCCATCAGTTTGTGCAGGAAAGTTATGTTATGAAGGCTCAAAAGCATGGCTGCGAGCATTTCGTTGACGTTTATGAGGTGCCTTACGTATGCCTTTGTGTAGTTGCGGCAGCAGTAGCAGTCGCATTCGGGGTCGAGCGGAGTGAAATCTTCCTTGTATTTGCCGTTGCGCACGACGACTTTGCCCTGCGAAGTGAACGCCGTGCCGTTGCGCGCGACGCGCGTCGCGAGAACGCAGTCGAACATGTCTATGCCGCGCAGAACGCCTTCTATAAGACAGTCGGGAGAACCGACGCCCATGAGATAACGGGGAACGCTTTCGGGAAGGGCGGGGCGAATGGCTTCGAGCATTTCGTACATAAGCGGCTTGGGCTCGCCGACAGAAAGTCCGCCTATCGCAATGCCGTGCTTGGCGTAAGGCAGACAGCGGGAAAGACTTTCGAGGCGCAAATCTTTATAAAAGTTGCCCTGAACTATGGGAAAGAGCGCCTGATCCTCCCTCGTCTTTGCCGCGGCACAGCGTTCGAGCCAGCGCGAGGTGCGCTCCATCGCCTGTTTTGCCTGCTCGTAGGTGTAGCCGTATTCCGAGCATTGGTCGAATGCCATTATTATGTCCGCGCCGAGGTTTTCTTCAATCTTTATCGCCTTTTCGGGCGTAAAGAGGTGCTGCGAACCGTCTATATGCGAATTGAAATATACCCCTTCGTCTTTTATTTTATTCAGTTTTGTCAGAGAAAAAACCTGAAAGCCGCCGCTGTCGGTGAGAATGGGTCTGTCCCAGTTCATGAATTTGTGCAGACCGCCCGCCTTGCGGACGAGCTCGTCGCCCGGGCGCATGTAGAGGTGATAGGTGTTGGAAAGTATTATCTGACTGCCCGCCTCCTTGAGGTCGCGGGGAAATACTCCCTTTACGGTAGCCTGCGTTCCGACGGGCATATATACGGGCGTAAGTATGTCGCCGTGAGGGGTGTGAAAGACGCCCGCTCTCGCGCCCGTGTGCTTTTCGACGTGTTGAAGTTCAAAAGAGAATTTTTCCATATTATCCTTAAAAACGCACGCCTTGACGGCGCGCGGGAGTGTAATTTTTTGTGATTGGCGCGGTTATATGCCGCATTCAATGCCGCAAACTCTGCTTGCGCAGGGTCGCTGCATAAAAGTTATATGAGGCTTTATCTGCCCGACACTTTGGAAATGAGGATTGTAGAAGCGAGCAATACAAGGCGCGCGAGGAAAACCCGAGGGAGTTTACTTAAATGTAAATGACCGAGGGTTGCCGCAGCGCACTTTGTAAAGTCTGTTCTTCAATCAATGATGATTGGAGAAGCGAGCAAGACAAGGAAGTCGAGCACCTGCGAGGGGAGCATACAATGAAGTATGTGACTGAGCAAAGTCGCAACTGTTGTTTGGGTAAAAGCAAGCTCGGTCGTCAGCAATGAGGATTGGAGAAGCGAGCAAGACAAGGCGCGCGAGGAAAACCCGAGGGAGTTTACTTAAATGTAAATGACCGAGGGTTGCCGCAGCGCAACGCAGTATTGCGAAGCTTATACAATCATCATAGCTGTATTGCGACACTTATACAATCATCATAGCGTCGCCGAAGGAAAAGAACCGATACCCCTCCCTTACCGCCTCTTCGTAGAGGGAGAGAATTTTTTCCCTGCCGGTCATTGCGGCTACGAGCATGATGAGGGTGCTTTCGGGCAGGTGGAAGTTGGTTATGAGCGCATCTACGCACTTGAACTTATAGGGTGGGTAAATGAAAATGGAAGTATCGCCGCTTTCCGCCCTGACTATCCCGTCGTCGCCCGTCGCGCTTTCGAGCGTGCGCACCGACGTCGTACCGACGGCGATTACCCTACGCCCCTCCGCCTTTGCCTTGTTTATGGCGTCAGCCGCCTGTTTGCTTACGCAATAGTATTCGCTATGCATTTTGTGGTCGGTGATTATATCTTCCTTGACGGGACGGAACGTGCCAAGGCCTACGTGAAGGAGAACTTCGACGACCTCGACGCCCATTGCCCTTATTTTATCGAGCAGTTCGGGCGTGAAATGCAGTCCCGCGGTGGGTGCGGCGGCAGAGCCGTCTGTCTTTGCATACACCGTCTGATAGGAATTTTTATCTTCGAGTTTGTGTTTTATATAGGGCGGCAACGGCATTGAACCGACCTCTTCTAGCACTTCTTCAAACACTCCGTCGCAATGAAAATGCACTATTCTTTCGCCGCTGTCGGTTATGCCCTCGACGGTGAGCGAAAGTTTATCGCTGATGGTGAGGTGCGTGCCTATGCGGCATTTTTTGCCCGGCTTTACCAGGGCTTCCCATTTATCTATGTCCAGCCTTTTAAGCAACAGCACTTCTACGTTGCCGCCGTTGACCGTCTTTGCATAAAGGCGGGCGGGCAGGACCTTTGTATTGTTGATGACGAGCACGTCGCCCGCGCGAAGATAATCGGTTACGTCGCGGAATATTCTGTGCTCAACTTTATCTTTCTGCCTGTCATAGACCATAAGGCGCGCACTGTCGCGAGGATTTGCGGGCGTCTGGGCTATCTGTTCGGGCGGAAGCTCATAGAAAAAATCAGATTTTTTATATACTACCTGGCTCATTTGTTTTCCTTTTTGTCAAAGAGCGTTATCTGCTCGCTCTGCGCCGCCGTCGGCGTGTAGCCGAGGTGTTCGTATCCGCCCTTTAAAATTACTCTGCCGCGGGGCGTGCGCGCTATGAAACCGAGCTGCAACAGATAGGGTTCGTACACGTCCTCTATCGTGCCCGCGTCCTCATTTATGGTTGCGGCGAGCGTTTCCAGCCCGACTGGCTTGCCGTCGAACTTTACAATCATTGCCTTCAAAAGACTGCGGTCGACCTCGTCGAGACCGAGTTCGTCTATCTCCATTCTGCCGAGCGCGAAACGCGCGTCGTCGAGAGTTACCGTCTGACTTTCGTTGACGGTGGAAAAGTCGCGCACGCGCTTCAAAAGCCTGTTGGCAATTCTCGGCGTGCCGCGCGAGCGGCGGGAAATTTCGTTTGCCGCGTCGTCGTCTATACTTATGCCCAGCGTTTTAGCCGAGCGCATTACAATTTCTTTGAGTTCGGCGGGAGAATACATCTCCAGCCTGCATACTATGCCGAAGCGGTCGCGCAGAGGATTGGCTATCATGCCCGCCTTTGTCGTTGCGCCGATTAACGTGAATTTTTTTAATGAAAAGCGGATATTCCTCGCCGAAGGACCCTTGCCTACTATTATATCGAGGGCGTAATCTTCCATGGCGGAATATAAAATTTCCTCTACGCTGTGATTTAATCTGTGAATTTCGTCTATGAACAGCACGTCGCCGTCGTTGAGGTTGGTAAGTATAGCCGCGAGGTCGCCGCTGCGCTCGATTGCGGGCGCGGAGGTCATTTTGAGCTGTCCGCCCATCTCGTTTGCGATTATGTGCGCGAGCGTCGTCTTGCCCAGTCCGGGCGCGCCGTACAAAAGGACGTGCTCGAGCACCTCCCCTCGCTTTTTTGCGGCGTTCATGTACACCGTGAGATTTTCCTTGACCTTGCTCTGTCCGACGTATGCGTCCAGCGTTTTTGGTCTTAAAACGTTCTCTTCGGCGTCGTACTCGCCCTTTGTGCTGCGGACCAGCCTGTCCTGCTCCTCGCCGTATTCTTCTTCGTCAAAAAACATAAATTTCTACCGCTCGTTTACATATTTTTGAGCGCGGACATTATAATCTGCTCCACGCCCGTCGCCCCCGCCGCCTTTGCCGAAGCGACGGCCTTTGCACTCTCCGCGCGGGTAAAGCCCAAGGACATGAGCGCGACGACCGCGTCCTCGTCGCCGTCGGAAATTACCGCGGCGGGCGAGCCTTCGGAAGCGACGGCGCTCTGACCTATGACGCCCACTTTTTCCCTGAGTTCCAGAATTATGCGCTCCGCTGTCTTTTTGCCCAAGCCCTTGACGGACGAAAGCCTTTTGACGTCCTGCGTGGCGATTGCCGCCGCGAGCGCCGAGATATCCATCGCCGAAAGCACGGCTATGCCCATTTTAGGTCCTACGCCCGAAACGGATATGAGCTTTAAGAACATATTCTTTTCCTCGATAGAGGAAAAACCGTACAGAACGACGCCGTTGGCTTCGCTCACCTGCATATATGTGTAAACTTCGCACTGCGCGCCGTCCGTCATCTTTGAAAACGCCGAAGCCGAGCAATAGACTTCGTAGCCCACTCCGCCCGTCTCTATGAGGGCGTAATCTGCCGTGGAATATAATACTTTGCCTTTGAGATATCCTATCATAATTTACCCTGATTGTCCCGTTCCGCGCTCATTTGCGGCGAAGCGGACATTTTATATCGCAAACGCGCTCTCTGCGCGCGTTTTGAATTTTTAACTTACCTTATGCCGAACATTTCGCCGAAGCGCGAGGTGTGCGCATGGCAGAGCGCGACCGCGAGAGCGTCGGCGGCGTCGTCGGGGCGGGGAATGCTTTTGAGGTGCAGAAGGGAGGTTACCACGTGCATCATCTGCACTTTATCCGCCTTGCCGTAGCCGGTGAGAGCCTGCTTTATCTGCATGGGAGTGTATTCGTAGAGCTTGCCGCAATATTTGACGGCGGCGAGAAGTATTACTCCCCTTGCATGGGCGACGGGTATGCCCGTCGTAACGTTTTTGGTGAAAAACAGCTCCTCCACCGCTATCTCTTCGGGCTTGTACTTTGCAAAAATGCGGTTGAGCCCCTCTTCTAGCATGGCGAGGCGCACGGGGAAACTTTCCGCCTTGGGCGTTGTTACCACTCCGTAGTCAACGGGCAGGGTGTTGCCGTTATTGAGTTTTTCTATAACGCCGTACCCCATTGTGCCGTAACCGGGGTCAATGCCCAAAATTATCATAAATTATGCCCGACTTCCGCATTTTTGACTTGATTAGTTTACCTGAATATTATATAATGAAATAAATTTTAAGTCAATTTTTTACAGGGGTATAGTATGAAACTGTGGGAAGGGCGCTTCGACGCGCCGACTGCAAAGAACGCAGACCTTTTCAACGATTCGCTTCCGTTCGACAAACAGCTTTGGGCGGTTGATATTATGGCGTCTATCGCTCACGCCACCATGCTGGGCAACTGCGGAATTATTTCCGAGGACGAGAGCCGCGCAATATGCACCGCGCTCAACGATATTTCCGCAGACATTGAGAGCGGTAAATTGGAAATCGTCGGCGCGGAGGACATTCATTCGTTTGTAGAAAACGAACTCGTATCCCGCATCGGCGACGCGGGCAAAAAACTGCACACCGCGCGCTCGCGCAACGATCAGGTCGCAACCGACTTCCGCCTGTACGTTCGCTCGGCTTTCGACAGCATGACCGAAAGCCTTGTATGGCTCGTTCAGTCGCTCATCGACTGCGCTAAAAACGGGCTCAGATACATTATGCCCGGCTACACGCATTTAAGAAAAGCACAGCCCATGTGCGCGGGACATTTCTTTGCGGCGTATGCCGAAATGTTTATGCGCGACCTCGACAGAGTTGCCTCGTCCCGCACGCGTGCAAACGTAATGCCCTTGGGCAGCGGCGCGCTGGCGGGGACTTCCTACCCCATCGACCGCGACATAACCTGCCGCCTTTTGGAGTTCGACCGCCCTTGCGAAAACTCGCTTGACGGCGTTTCCGACCGCGACTTTGTGGCGGAATATCTTTTTGATGCCTCTATGGTTATGGCGCACCTTTCCCGCCTGTGCGAAGACATTATTTTATATTCGACCGAAGAGTTCGGCTACTTCGAAATTGCCGACGCATATTCTACGGGCTCATCCATAATGCCGCAGAAAAAGAACCCCGACATTCCCGAACTCATGCGCGGCAAGACGGGGCGCGTTTACGGTCATCTTATGGCGCTGCTTACGACCATTAAAGCCGTTCCGCTTGCCTACAACAAAGATTTGCAGGAGGACAAGGAAGGCTTTTTCGACGCCGAAAGGCAGGTTATAAACAGCCTGAACATTATGGCGGAAATGCTGCCCGCTATAACGCTTAAAACCAAAAAGATGGCCAAAGCCGCCGAAAGCGAGTTCTGCTGCGCGACGGACGTTGCCGACTACCTTGCCAAAAAGGGCGTACCTTTCCGCACGGCGCACGCCGTTACGGGCAAAATCGTGCGCTGGTGCATTGAGAACAAGCGCACCTTGCAGAACATGACCGCCGAGGAGTACTTCTCTTTCGACGAGCATTTCTCCTCCGACATAACCGAAGTCGTAAAGGCGCGCGCCTGCGCCGACGCAAGGACTTCATACGGCGGAGCTGCCGAAGCGTGCGTCAGGGAAAACATAAAATCGCTCAAAAAGCGCCTTGCAAAGTACTGCAAGTAAAACTTATTGTTTTACCTTGCCGCAATCGCAGGAAAATTCAGAAAATCATAATTCAGGATACAATAAAATAATTGAGATAATTGAGGCGGCGCCGATTTTTTAATCGGCGCCGCCTTTTTTTCAGTCTTCATAACCGAAAATGTAGTTTGGGGTTACTTCCAGAAGTTCGCACAGTTTTAAAATCTGCTCATAATTTAGCTCGAAAACTCCGTTTTCAAAGCGGCTGTACTGTTGCTGCGTCATGAACATTTCTTTCGCCACCTGGCTCTGCGTAAGCCCTTTGGCTTTTCTGGCAATTTTAATGTTGTTACCTACTGTCTTTGCTGTTTCCATATATAAAAAATATCATTTTGTGGTGTAAAACAGTTGACTTACACCATAAAGTGATGTATTATGTAACCAAGGTCATAAAAACCTGTCAAATAAAACAAAAGTTAAGGAGAATGAAAACACAATGGGCAAGTATGTTGAAAATCATCTTTCGTCAAACGAAAAGATTATCTACAAGGGCAGAATATCTTACATTACGATTATCACGTCGATATTCAGACTGAGGCTTATACGCAATCTTATAGACATATTTACTACCGAACTTGCTATAACCAACAAAAAAGTTATCGGCAAAAGAGGCTTTATTAATTCAGCTTCGATGGATTCTGCGCTCGACAAAGTGCAGAATGTGGCAGTAAAGAGCGGACTTTTCGGTAAAATTTTCAACTACGGAGACATTACCATAACCACCGCCGCAGGTTCGTATCACTTCTTCAATATTGCCAAGGCGGAAACGTTCAAACAGCGCCTTAACGCACAGATCGAGCAGTATTCGGAAGATAAGGTCAAAAGCCAGGCTGCCGAAATGGCTAAGGCGATGGCTGGGGCGTTAAACAGATAACACAGACTGCGTCATAGGTATAGTTCCCCTATACGCTCCTTTAATTACGCATTGCCGCAACACTCATGCGGCAATGCAATTTAAAAGCCGCGCTAAATAGCGCGGCTTTTATTTTTTATTTAATTTTTGTAACTGTCGGCGAGGGCTTTGAACGCGGGGAGAGATTTTTTTATCATTTCCGGCGAAACGCAGTAGGATATGCGGACATACCCCTCCACGCCGAAAGATTTTGCGGAGACGAGCAACAGCTCGTATTTTTTTGCCCTCTCCGCAAACTCGTCAGAGTTAGGCTCGAGCGTCTTTACGAAAAGATAGAACGCTCCGTCGGGACGGACGACCTCGTAGCCGTAAGACGTGAGCGCGGAAACGAGAGTGTCGCGGTTGCGCTCATAGACGGATATATCCGAAGTTTTGCCGATGACCTCTTTGACCAGTTTCTGAAAGAGCGACGGCGCGCAGACATAGCCCAAAGCCCTGCCCGCGCCGCAGAGCGCGGCGTAAACTTCGCCTGCATTTTTCATTTTAGGACTGACTGCAATATATCCTATTCTCTCGCCGGGGAGAGAAAGCGATTTAGAAAATGAATAGCAAACAAGGCTGTCGTCATAATAATTCATTATATACGGCACCTGCACGTTCCCGTACGTCAGCTCGCGGTAGGGCTCATCGGATATGAGATATATCGTCTGTCCTTTTTCCTTACATTCCTGTAAAATCTTACATAACCCCTCAATCTTGTCCTTTGTATAGACTACGCCCGAAGGATTGTTGGGCGAATTGATTAAAATTGCCTTTGTCGCGGGCGTTATAGCCCTTTTTATGGCGTCGAGGTCGGGCTGGAATGTGCCATCCGCGCCCATTACGGGCACAAGTTTTCCGCGGGCGTGGCTGACAAACACGCTGTATTCGGGGAAGAACGGCGCGATTGTTATGACCTCGTCGCCCTCGCACAAAAGCGCGTTCAACGTTATGCAGAGCGAAGCCGCCGCGCCGCACGTCATGTAGATAAGGTCGGGCGACATGCCGACGGGAAAGTTCTTGTTTATGTAATCGGAGACGGCTTTCCGCACGGAAAAATCGCCCTGCGCCGAGGTGTAGCCGTGAACAGCCACCGCGTCCTGATTTTTAAGTATGGATATCAGAGTTTTGTTGACCTCTTCGGGGGGTGCGACGCTGGGATTGCCGAGAGAAAAATCGAACACGTTTTCCTCGCCTATTTCCGCCTTGCGCTTTTTGCCGTATTCGAACAGCTCGCGTATTACAGAACGCACCGAACCGAGCTGAACGCTTGTCTCATTTATCATAATTTACCTTACCCAATAAGTTATTTTATTTATTATACCACCGTGCAAAGGCAAATGTAAAGCGGGGCGGGCAAACTAATCGTTTGCCCGCCCCCTTAAAGCATAATATTTTCAGCCTGTAAGTTTTTTGCGGAATTGTTCCATTATTCTGTTTTCTATGCGCGAAACCTGCACCTGCGAAACGCCCATCATGGAGGCGACTTCCGCCTGCGTCATGTCGCGGAAATATCGGAGCATTATTACCTTTTTATCCCTTTCGGCGAGACCCGAAATGGCAGAACGCAGCTCCATGAGGTCGATTATCTCCTCCTGATTGTCGTCGGCGGGCAGTCTGTCGAGAAGAAACTGCGATTTTTCGTCCTTATAATCGGACTGCGCGAAAAGCGAGACGGGCATTCTCGAAGAGCCCATAGTGAACACGACCTCGGCGGGCGGCATAGAAAATTTTTCTGAAATGGTCTTTATGGTAGGCTGCGTGCCGTTGGCGGCGGCGTATTCCTCCACAAAGGCGTTTATGCGCTTGGCTTCCGCCTTGATGCTTCGGCTGACCTTTATAGATCCGTCGTCGCGCATAAATCGCTTGATTTCGCCCGCTATCATGGGGACGGCGTAGGTCGAAAAGCGCACGCCGTAACTTTTGTCGAAGCCGTTTATCGCCTTTAAAAGACCTATTCCCGCAAGCTGATAAAGGTCGTCGTATTCGACGCCCTTTCCCAGATATCTTCTTACTATACTCTTTATCAGGTTGTCGTTTTCCTTTAACAACATCTCCTTGGCGGAGGCGTCGCCCGCCTTCGCCCTGTCGATGTAAGCGTTTGTCGCCTCAACGTCAAGCATTCTCCACTTCCGCTTCAAATTGTTTGGTCATATAGACGACGGTGCCCTCGCCCTTTATGGAGTTGACTTTGAAATCGTCCATAAAAGTCTGCATTATGGTAAAACCCATTCCCGAGCGTTCGTCGTCGGGCAGAGTTGTATAGAAAGGCTGAATGGCTTTTTCTATATCGTCTATACCCCTGCCCGTGTCGCTGACCTTGATATGTAGCGTTCTGTCTTCTATTTCGCATTCGACGGTAATAATGCCGAGATTGCCCCTGTATGCGTGCACCATGCAATTTGTAACCGCCTCCGAAACCGCAGTTTTGACGTCGGAAAGCGCGGAAAGAGACGGATTTAATTCCACGCAGAAAGCGGCGACCGCATCGCGCGCGAACGCCTGGTTCTGGGGAAGGGAATAAAATTGTAATTTAAGATAATTCTTGGTCATACTGTCTCCACCTGATTAATCAGCTCTGGGAATAAGCGCATATATGCCGCTGAGCGACAGAACTTTGTCTGCGGCGAAGTTGGGTTTTTCCACCATGAGCGGCACGCCCATGCGCTTGGCCTTTTTGTATCTTCCTATAAGAAAACCTATGCCCGTGGAGTCCATGAACGCGACCTCGGCGAGATTTATTACCACACTCTCCGCCGAGGGGTTTTCATCCAGTAGTTTGTCGCATATCCGACGCACTTCGGCGGCGGAATATTCGTCCATGTCGCCGATAAGTTTTATGCGCAGTTCTGCCCCGCAACGCGACGTCTGCACTTTCACTTGCCATATCCCTCCTTGCGTTTATGTACATATTAACGCGTTTATATGCGCGCATCCTGACTTATTTTGCCTCTTTTTAAACTATAATGGCATAAAAACAGCCGCCGCGCGTTTTCCGCGCGGCGGCAAAAATATAACTTCTGCAATTCTTATCGTCCGTAATTATTTTTTATAAATAATGCCGCCGCGCGAAAAC
>CAJLKN010000015.1 GCA_905207235.1 uncultured Eubacteriales bacterium | reverse complement strand
AGCCCGCGGCAAAATGCCGCGGGCTGCGGCGCTTCTTTAAGGCGGTCGTTCTTCTGTTGAACGGCTAACGCTTCTAAAAAAGGATTGCGCTTCTTTTAAGCCGTTTGTGCTTTTTATAAACGAAAGAAAAGTTTTATTATACAAATTTAAATTTTTGTTGCGCATTTTTGCGCCACGGCATGCCGCGCGGCAAAAAATTTGCCGCGCGGCGATATTTTTGTTTACAGTTGACTTGACAGGTGTAAACTTTTACTGTAAAATTAATACAAAAAAATTCAAGCGTCGGCCCATACGGGCAGAGGAAGGTTTTATGATTAAACTTGCGAAAAAATACGACGTTATAATCGTTGGCACGGGCGTTGCGGGGTTAAACTGCGCGCTCAACATAACGCCAGACAAGAGCGTGCTGGTAATCTGCAAGGAAACGCCCGACAAATCGGACAGCTATCTCGCGCAGGGCGGCATATGCAGGCTGCCCGACGAGAGCGACTACGATTGCTATTACGAAGACACTATGCGCGCGGGGCATTACGAAAACAATCCCGCGGCTGTTGAGGCAATGATACGCGGCTCGCAGGAGGTCATCAACGACCTCATATGCTACGGTGTAGATTTTGCGCGCAACGAGGACGGCTCTCTCGCCTACACCAAGGAGGGCGGACATTCACGCCCCAGAATATGCTTCCACGAGGACACTACGGGCAGGGAAATAACTTCAAAACTAATGAAGGTTGCGCGTTCGCGCAGGAATATCCTTATAGTTCCTTATGTTACCATGCTCGACATAATAACCGACGGCACGCAGTGCTACGGCATAGTGGCGAGGGACGGCAAAAACGGCAGGCTGTACCGCCTGTTTGCAGACTACACCGTGCTCGCCAGCGGCGGCATAGGCGGCGTGTTCGAAAACTCTACCAACTTCCGCATTCTTACGGGCGATGCGCTGGCTATATGCTTGAAGCACGGCATTGCCGTTGACCATATAAATTATATCCAGATACACCCGACTACGCTCTATTCCAAGAAGAAGGGAAGGCGCTTTCTCATCTCCGAGAGCGTGCGCGGCGAAGGCGCGGTGCTGCTCGATAAAAACTTCCAGCGCTTTACCGACGAGCTCAAACCGCGCGACATAGTAACCGCCGAAATACGCAAACAGATGGCGAAGGACGGCACCGATCACGTCTGGCTGGATATGCGCCCTATACCGAGGGAGGAGGTCATAAGTCACTTCCCCGGCATCGTTCAGCATTGCCTGAATGAGGGCTACGACGTATTCCGCGAGTGCATACCCGTCGTTCCTTCGCAGCATTACTTTATGGGCGGCATACGTAGCGACACAAAAGGCGCGACGACGATGCCCAGACTGTACGCCGTGGGCGAAACGTGCTGTAACGGCGTGCACGGCAAAAACCGCCTCGCGTCCAATTCTCTGCTCGAAAGTCTGCTCTTTGCAAAGCGCGCGGCGCAGGATATAGACGTAAACTATTCGCCCATCGACCGCGAAAAGGCAATTGCCGCAAAGAACGCGCTCAACCTTTCGGAATATACGAACTCTGCAAAACTTCTGAAGAGTTATAAGCAGACAGTGCTCGACGCTATCGAGCAGGAAAATGAAAAATGTGCCGCCGCTCAGGCGCAGGCAAAAGGAGGGGCAAATGAATAATCCCATAACCAACGCCGTCAACTGCGACGCGCTCATAAAATCCGCCCTCGCCGAGGATATAACCAGCGAGGACGTAACCACCAACGCCGTCATGCGCGAGGCGGTGCAGGGCGAAGTGCAGCTTATATGCAAACAGGACGGCATAATATGCGGTCTTTACGTATTTTCGCGCACGTTCGAGCTGCTCGACGCAAACACAAGGTGCGAGTTTTACGTCAAGGAGGGCGACGCCGTAAAAAAGGGTCAGCTTCTCGCAAAGGTCAGGGGCGATATACGCGTACTTTTATCTGGCGAGCGCACGGCGCTCAACTACCTTCAGAGGATGAGCGGCATCGCGACCTATACCCGCAGAATGGCGGATATGCTCAATGGAAGCAAGACCAGACTTCTCGATACGCGCAAGACGACGCCCAATATGCGCATATTCGAAAAATACGCCGTAAAGGTGGGAGGCGGCTGCAATCACCGCTATAACCTTTCGGACGGCATTCTTTTAAAGGACAACCACATAGGCGCGGCGGGAAGCGTAAAGAGGGCTGTCGAGCTTGCCAAGGAATACGCGCCTTTCGTCAGAAAGATAGAGGTAGAGGTCGAAAACCTCGATATGTGCCGCGAAGCGCTGGAGGCGGGCGCGGACATAATAATGCTCGACAATATGACGCCCGCCGAGATGAAAGAGGCGGTTAAAATGATAGGCGGCAGAGCGCAGACAGAGTGCAGCGGCAACGTTACGCAGGAAAACTTAAAAGACATACTCGATACGGGCGTAGATTTTGTTTCCTCGGGCGCGCTCACGCATTCCGCGCCCATACTCGATTTGTCGCTCAAAAATCTCCGCCCGATTACGGAGGGTTAAATGAAAGCGGCAGAGAGGCGCAAAGAGATATTAAGTCTTCTGGGCAACACGTCCTCCCCCATACCCGCCGGCGTACTTTCCGAAAAGTTCGGCGTGTCCCGTCAGGTCATAGTGCAGGATGTAGCCATTCTTCGCGCCAACGGCTACGATGTTATATCTACCAACCGCGGCTATGTGATAGGCGGCGGAGTGCGCGCGGAGCGCGTGTTCAAATGCAGGCACACCTTAGGTCAGCTCGTAGAGGAGGCGGAAACCATAATCTCTCACGGCGGCAGGGTGGAGGACGTATTTGTCAATCACCGCGTTTACGGCAGAATAGCCGCCCGCCTCGACCTCGTTACGCGAACGCACGCCGAGGAGCTTTACCGCTCGCTCGTTTCGGGCGCGTCAAAACCCCTCATGAGCGTAACCGACGGCTATCACTACCACACGGTGTCCGCCGAGAGCGAAAGCGCGCTCGACGATATCGAAAGAGCCCTGCGCGAGCATGGGTTTCTCATTGAAATCTGAAAAAATAAAATTTTTTGACCGCGCCCGCGATTTTTATCGCGGGCGCGATTGTTATTTATAGCGGATGTCATTTAATATAATTTTTTATCGTCTTTTTTTCGCCCGCTTATCTTGTCCGTTTTAAAAACAACGCGTTTTCTTTGTTTGAGGTAAATTTTCCCGCGTTTTTTCTTCGGCGCAGTCATTTATCGCGCTGCGCGGAATAAAATTATTATTATAAGGTAAATTTTTGCCGTCGGACAGGCTGCGCGATAAAATTGGGACAGGCTCTTGACATAAAATAAATTCTGAAACAGAGCAATGCATATTTTTTTCGTGCGCGGAGGCGTGTGCGGTGTAGCATCAATTATTGCGCTTTATGGCGCGTTAAAATTGCTCATGGGTGAAATTGTCAGACTTTGTAAAATTTTAATTTTTAAATTTGCTCAAAATACTTTACAATCGCACAATTCCGTGTTATTATGTTGTTATAATTTTTCATAAAATTTTAGCGGCTAACAAAACAACATGGGACAAGGCGTCCAAGCCATAAAAAACGATGGCAAAAACAACTTGTTTGCCGCAAAACGGCAGACGGGCAAATCGCCCGCCGCATTATAAGCCGCATTATAAATCGATAAGGCACAGCGGATAAACGCTGCCCGAATATAAAACTTTTAGGGAGACAAATAATGAAGAAAAGAACCTTACTCATCTTTTTGCTCGCAGCGGTATCTACGCTTTCCGTCGCATCTGCAGGCGTAATCTCGGGCTGCGCTACGCCCAATGATGAAACCAAGCAGGAGACCCCGGTTACATACACCGTAACGTTCAACTCGAACGGCGGTTCTGCTGTTGAGGCAAAGACGGTTGAAGAGGGAGATACGGTAGCAAAACCCGCAGACCCTACCAACACAGACGCAACCAAGACGTTCGGCGGCTGGTACACCGACGCGGCTTGCACCCAGGCTTTCGATTTCTCTACGCCTATCACGGGCAATATAACCCTTTACGCAAAGTGGAACACTAGCGCTCAGACCGTTGATGAATTCACGGTAACGTTCGAAACGAACGGCGGTTCAGCAATTCAGCCCGCAACGGTTGAAGAGGGCGGAAAGGTAACAAGACCCGCTGACCCCACCAATGACGACGCAACCAAGACGTTCGGCGGCTGGTACACCGATGCAGAATGCACGCAGGAATACGATTTCGACACAGTCGTAACTAGCAACTTCACACTCTATGCAAAGTGGAATGATGTCGTTGTAGAATACGAATTTGTAACGTCAACTCCCGATGCGGCTGCCATAGCGGCTGCTCCCGTCGGTTCTGACGGCAAGTTCGCCGCAGACACCACGGTCGGCAAGTTTACGTTCGGTCAGGGTACCAAACCCGAAGACAGCGGCGCAACCATCAATACGCAGGGCAAGGATATAACCATCGTCCTCGGCGGAAGAACCAATTCGCTTTCCTTCACGGCAGAGGGTGGTTCGAGCAGCGGCAATACCGATATCGAACTTTATTCCGTAGATGCTCAGGGTGTTGAGACACTTGTAAAAGCTCTCGGCTCTGTTGCCAATAAAGTTCCCGGCAACTTCGCTTACGGCACTGGCGCAGACGAAGCTATGCCCGCAGGTACATATATAATAAGGACGTCAAGGTCGGCAAGAATAACCAACCTTCAGGTCGTCGAAGAGCTCGCAAAGTCCGACATGACGGGCATTACAGTGAGCGGCGCTACGACAAAATTCCTTGCTAACAGAACGTTTGACAGCACGGGACTCAACGTAACGCTCAACTATGAAAACGGCAGAAAAGATCCTATAACTTCCGGTTTCAGCGTTGACAGCAACGCCGTAGATATGAGCACTGCAGGTACATATACAGTAACTGTATCCTATACTCCCGACGGAGCTACGGAACCTTTTACCGCAAGCTATGACGTCGTCGTTTATGCGGTAGATCACCTTGAACTTTCCGACTTCTCGCTCGGCACAGGCAGAGTAACCCTTCCCGTTCAGAAGTTATTCGCTCTCAATGGACAGTTCAGCTCCGCTAACCTTGCAGTACAGGCTATCTGCACCGCTCCCGATGTTACCGAAGAAGAAGTGTTCATACTCAACTCAACAGAATTCAGCGTATCCTCGGCTGATACGTCAACGGCAGGCGAAAAGACCGTAACCGTAACGGCGTTCAATAAGATGGCAACTTACGCAGTAAACGTTGTTGACCTCTCTGCTGCAAGCAAGACGACCGTAAAGGTCGATGCGGCAGGCACCGTTGGCATTACCGATGGCGTACTTACCGTAACGAGCTTAAACGATGCAATTCAGGCATTCAAGCTCATGGGTACGGCTGACGGACTTATCAAGACGATAAACGTTGCCGCAGGCACGTATAATGAAAAGGTTGAAATAGATATACCCAACGTCAAACTTGTCGGCGCCGGCGCAGATACAACCACGATAGTATTCGATGCTCTCGCAGGTCTGCTCGATCCCAGCGGTTCTATGGTATATTCGACCGACGGTTCTGCAACAGTTTCCATCCGCGAAAGTGCAGAGGGCTTCTATGCAGAGGGTATTACTTTCAAGAATTACTACAATACCAACGAACTCTATCAGCAGTCCAAACTGGAAATGGAAGATACGCAGGCTGTTGCCTGCCTCGTTCAGGCTGATAAGTCTTACTTCAAGAACTGCAACTTCACGTCGTATCACGATACGCTGTATGCAATGACGGGTCGTCAGGTTTACGAAAACTGCTACATAGAAGGCAGAACCGACTATATCTTCGGTTACAATGCAACCTGCTACTTCACGGGCTGCACGCTTAAAACTCTCGGCGCTAACGACGAAAAGAACGGCGGCTACATTGTAGCGACCAAGGGTGCAAATAAGGGCGGAGATGACGTCAAGTACGGTTATATCTTCGATAACTGCACGCTCACGGCTGATGAAAACGTAGTTGCAGGTACGGTATCTCTCGCACGCGGTTGGGATGTATATATGACGGTTGCATTCATCGAATGCGACATTTCAGGCGCATACTCGCTTGAAGCATATGGCGATACGGCAAGCGTGAAGAACGACCGTTACACCAAGATGAATAAGGATCCCGACGCAACCAAGTTGTTCGAATACGGCAACACGGGCGCAGGCGCTCTCAGCGCTGAAACCATTGCAACGGCAGATCCTACCACGGGCGTTATAGCAAATCTGTGCACGGTTATGACTCAAGCTCAGGCTACCGAATACACCACGCTCACGACTATATTTGCTGCAACAAACGGCAATATGGTCTATGCAGATGCATGGGACGGCACACCCGTTTCGACAGTTGCAATCACTGTAGTATATGGTACCGAGCAGCAGGTAATTTACGGATATGCAGGCGGATATATCGATGCGGCTGACCTTTCAAAGGCTCAGAGTGCGTTGATGCCCGAAGGAAAAATGCTCGATAAGTACTCGCTCACCGATGGCGGCGAAGCAGTCGATCCTGCTACGATTAAACTTACTGAGGATTTCAGCCTTTACATGACAGTTAAGGATATCCCCGCAGATGCCCTTCAGGTTGTTGCAACTGTAAACGCTGACGATTATGAAGTAGGATACAGCATTAAGTCCAAGCCTATTTCAAACGACTATATCACAATTACCGGTTCCGGTTCGGGCGATACAAAGGTTGCTGCTTCGACGGCAGGCGCTTTTGTAGCTAATGACGATAGCGGACTTTCGTTCACAAACGGCTTCCAGCCCGGCGGCAACGGCAGAACAGTGATAATCGATGCTAAGCAGGATTGCACAATCACTTATTACTATACACTGAGCGATAGTACATGGGGTCCTAAGTCCGGCACAATCTCCTGGACGATCGGCGGCGTTGCTGCAGGCGCAAGCACTGAAACAGTTTCTGCTAATGTAGCACATTGCGTAACTATCGAGCTTAAGGCTGGTGATCAGTGCGTAATAACTCCCAGCGGCAACAGAATTGTAACATTCGCAGTTGTTGTTGAAGCTATAGTTGCATAAACATAACTTAAAATAAATGTAATTGCGGCGTCCGCTTTTGCGGACGCCGCAATATTTTTAGTTTCCTTAAAAACTTTAAGTGTTAAAATTTTTGCGATTATACATTAAAATTGTGTAGCGGGGAAATCTGAATGAAAAAATCTTTGCAGGCTGAACAAATTTTAATTTTTGCGTGGCTGTTGCGCTCGTCGCGGCTGTATCGCTACTACCTGCCGATAAATAAGAGCGTTCAGAATGCCATTAAATTAAAAATGACTTTACGTCCTAACAAATTTGTGTTGCTGCGTCATGAAAGTAATCTGACGTCTTTCGCGCTTATATTTTAAGTTTTATAAAATTATAAAATAAACTCGCCCGCGGCGTTTCGCCGCGGGCGTTATATAGTTTTCAGCATTATTATAAAGTTTACACTCACTATTCAGATCAATTTCAGCTTAAAGAAGCAGAGAAGGTAGTTTACTGACGGGAATTTCTCCAATGACTATTTTTGAAAAGTAAAAAATCAAATAAAAAAGCCTGCATCAAGCATGCAAATTAATTAAATACAAGGGCAACGGGCAAAAATTACTCCGAAAAGGTCTCGCAAGGCGCAAGGAAAACGCCTTGCTCGGTAATCGTTCGCGCAATTCGCTATGCGCTCACTCATAAAAACTGCGGGAATACAGCAGGTGTCTGCTGTTTTATAGTCCGCAATTTTTTCCCCAATTTGGGGAAGAATTCAATTTAAAAAAAATAAAAAATGAGCAAATTTCAGCTGTTTTGGCTAAAACGATAAAACAGAACTCCCGAAAAAAGACGAAGTGTTTTTGCGGGAAGAGGAGCAAAAAGCGCAAAAATAAGGCAGGTTTTTTATCAAAACCTGCCTTAAAGTGTCGCTTAATTGCGACGATTTGGCTGGGGCGAAGTGATTTGAACACCCGAATGACGGAGTCAGAGTCCGTTGCCTTACCGCTTGGCGACGCCCCAATATTGAGTTAATGCCCGACGAAAAATTGATTTCTATCGTCGATTGCGTGATATATTATAATGTACAAATGAAAAAAATACAAGCATTTTTGCGCTGTTTTTGATATTTTGTTGAGCTTTCTTTAATATTTGAATAAATTATTCGTCGGGGCGGAAAAATTCCGCACCGACTTTTTTTATGTGTTGTATTGTTACGGGAACAAGACGTTTAATATTATGCCGAGTACGCCCGAAATAATTATCAGAAGTATGGGCGAAAAAGATTTCTTTTTAAAAATTTTGTAGCCCAGCGCGATTGCCGCGATAATTGCAAATGTTGCTATAATGCGGTAATTTACCGAAAAATTATCTCCTATCGCCGATATCGCGAATGCAGAAGAGAGGAACATCGTCAGCGCGGTGGCGGTAATAAGCCCGCATATTGCGGGCTGAACGCTGTCCAGAACTGCTCTTACGCCCGCAAATTTAAGAATATTTTTGATGACGGCGGCAATTATCAGAATGATCGCAAACGACGGCAGAACGACGCCCGCCGTCGCGGCGAGAGCTCCCGCAAAACCTGCCTGCGCAGAGCCTATAAACGTCGCCATGTTTATCGCCAGAGGTCCCGGTGTGGACTCGGCTACGGCTATAAAACTTAAAAATTGTTCTTCGGTCAGCCAGCCGTTTGAAAGCACCGTTTCGCGTATCAGAGAAATCATGCCGTATCCGCCACCGAACGAAACTGCCCCGATTTTTAAAAAGGATAAAAATAATTCAAGATAAATCATTCTTTATTTTCTCCTTTTCTCTGCGCATTGTCTGCATTTGCCCCTTCGTCATATTTTCTCGCGACAGAGCTGTTTTCGGCGGGACTGTCTTCGACAGAGTTATCTTCGGCAGAACTGTCTTCGGCAGAATGTTCTGAGGCAAATTTATTTTCCGACGAGCAGAGGGGCGGGATGTTTTCGGGCGCCTTTCGGCAGTCTGCGGAGCTTTGCGAAAGTTCCTCCGCGGAGCGCTCTTTGTCTTCGCCGTCTATATCATTGCCGCATGTTTTTGCGGGAATGCTTTGGGTGTCGGCAGAGCCGTCTTGTCCGCCTGTCGGCGTAATTTGGTTTATCGGATTGTGTATATCTTCTTTGTCGCCGATTTCAATGTTTGTTTCATCGCCGTTGCTTGCTGCATTCCTTTTAATGCGCTTTGCCGCATAGCCCGTTATGTAAACGGTAAATCCCGCCGCCGCGCTTATAAGCACGTAGTATATCGACGAAAAATCTACGGCGAACAGGGAAAGCAATATCATGGCGGCAAACGTTGCCGCAAAGACGATGATGTTAAAGACTGTCTTTTTCAGCTTTATCACCATCTTTACGCCCGCCGCGAGAATTAAAAATATGACGCACGCCTGAATTCCCTCGAACGCGTAAGCCACATATTCGAGTTCAATGAACGCGTTGAAGAACAGCGAAATAAGATAAATTATTATAAACGACGGCATGCACACCGCAAGCGTGCAAAGCACGGAGCCGAGCACGCCAGCCGTTCTGTATCCCACATATGTCGCCGAATTGACTGCGACGGGACCGGGGGTAGATTCGGCAATGGCGACTATGTCCATAAATTCTTTTTCGTCAATCCATTTTTTTCGCGCAACAAACTGGTCTTCGAGCAGTGTAATCATGGCATATCCCCCGCCGAACGTAAAAAGCCCTATCTTAAACATCGTAAAAAACAGCGTCGCGTACAGCTTTAATTTCTTCATATCCTTTTTCCTCTGCCGTAATTATACATCTTGACAATTAATATGTAAAATAATATAATTTTATAAAAAACATAGGTAAATATCTATGACAATAAGGCATTTAAAGACATTTGCAGAGGTGTGTTCGGCGGGCGGCATAACGCGCGCCGCCGAACGGCTGTGCGTGGCTCAGCCGTCTGTCAGCCAGACGATTGCGGAGCTTGAAAACTATTACGGCGTGCAGCTTTTTGAGCGGGCGGGGCGCAGGCTGATACTGACTTCTGACGGCGAAGAGCTCCTCGCGGCGGCGCAGGAGGCGGTAAAGGCGTTCGACGAGTTTGAGGACGCGGCAAAAAGCGCGCGCAAAAAGCCCAAGCTGCGCGCGGGCGCATCGATGACGGTGGGGAAGATAATAATGCCCCGCCTGGTATCGGCGTGGAAGGCGCAGATCGAGGGGCTGGAATGTTATGTCCGCGTGGCAAGCACGGCGGATATAGAAAGGGGAATAGCGGGCGGCGAACTCGATTTTGCGATAGTGGAAGGTCGCATTGGCGGAGGGATGGAGGCCGTCGAGTTCGGCAGGGACAGACTGGTTGCTGTCAGTTCGCCGTCGTTTGGCGCGCCCGACAGGGCGGACATAAAGGAGATTGTAAAATATCCGCTGCTTTTAAGGGAGGGAGGCAGCGCCTCGCGCGACCTTTTCGACGGAGAGCTGGCAAAATACGCGCTCTCCGCGCGCCCCGTAACCGAGGCATCGACAAACGACGCGCTCATTGCCGCCGCGCTCAACGGGCTGGGGATAGCCGTACTGCCCTATAATCTCGTTGCGGAATATATTTCGGACGGAAGGCTTATCGAGACGGCGCTTTTGGGTACAGACCTCGGCAGAACGTGGTTTGCCGTATGGAGAAAAGGCAAAAAATTTACCAAGGCGCAGTCGATTGCCCTCGACATATGCCTCAATCATAAATACTGACGCATAAATTTATGCAGAAAAAGCCGCCTTTCCCGATGACGGGAAAGGCGGCTTTAATTTTTGTTTTATGTTTGCGTAAGGTTCTTATTGTTCTTTGGGCAGGCTCTGCAGATATTGGTGCATAGCGAAAGCCACGCGCTTGGACTGTTCCACGGCCTCTACGACTGTCTTTGCGCCCTTTACGACGTCGCCCGATGCAAATACGCCGGGGCGGGTCGTTTCGCCGTTTTCGTTTATCTTTGCAAGTCCGCGTTCGTTTATTTCCAGACCCTTCGTCTGCGTAAGTATCATGTTGGAAGGTCTCTGCGATACGCAAATCATGACGGTGTCCGCCTTCATTAGCGTGGTTTCCTTCGAAACGGAAATTACCTTGTGGTTTTCATCGCAGACAGTGTCGGCAAAGATTACGCCTTCGTCGGTTATCTCTACGGGAGCTTTGTTGAAAATAAATTCTGCGCCCTCGATTTCGGCGTATTCTTTTTCCTCGTCGGAGGCGGTGTATCTGTCGGAGCGAACTACGACTTTGACATCGCGTACGCCGCGCCTTAAAGCCGTTCTTGCAACGTCCATTGCGACGTTGCCCGCGCCGATTATTATCATGCTCTTGCCGAGTTCATAGCTTTCGGGTCTTTCTAGGAAGTGTACGCCGTAGTGCACGTGTCCCAGCGTTTCGCCCTTTATGTTGAGGGGAATGGGCCATGTTACGCCCGTGCCTATCGATATTGCCTTGAAGCCGTCGCGGAAAAGTTCCTCTATGCCGAACGCCTTGCCTATGGTAACGTTTACCCTTATCTTTATGCCGAGGTGCAGCATGAGCTGTTTATATCTTTCGATAATGGTGTGGGGCAGGCGGAAGTCGGGTATGCCGAACCTTAAAACGCCGCCGATATCCGTCTTACTCTCGAAGACGGTAACGTCGTATCCGAGCTGCGCGAGCTTTATGGAAATGGTTATGCCCGCGGGACCCGAACCGATTACGGCCACTTTGATGCCGTTGGAGGGCGCTCTGTCGAGGACGAGGTTGTCCAGATAGCGCTCGGAAATGTAGTTTTCGATTGTCGAAATTTCCACGGGCTCGCCTTTAAGACCGCGTATGCAATGTCCCTGACACTGTTTGCCGTGGTTGCAGACGATAGAGCATACAACCGAAAGCGGGTTGTTGTCGAAGAGCATTTTGCCCGCGGCGTCTATGTCGCCTTTTAAAAATGTGGAAATAAAGTTGGGTATGTCCGTGTTGATAGGGCAACCCTGACGGCAGAGCGGCTTCTTGCAGTTGAGGCAGCGCTTTGCTTCGGCTATGACGTTATGTGCCATTATAAATTCCCCCGTTATGTAAATAAATTGTTGCCTGACAGATTATTAAAGCGCGTTCTTGATATCGCTTATCATCTTTGCGTATTCTTCGTCGGTAAGGTATGTCTTGCCGGGATTCATGGTGAAAGTTCCGCCCCATTCGTCGCCGTCTTTATACTTGGGGCAGAGGTGCATATGAAGGTGGCAACCCGTGTCGCCGTATGCGCCGTAATTGAGTTTGTCGGGCTTGAAAACCTTGTGAATGGCTTTTGCCGCTCTGTTTACGTCGGCGAAAAATTTGTTTCTCTCTTCGTCGGAAATATCGACGATTTCGCTCACGTGGTCCTTGTAAGCGACTATGCATCTGCCGCGTTTGGACTGTTCTTTAAAGAGTATAAGCGAGGAAACTTCGAGGTCGCATATGAATATGCCGAATTTTTCCAAAAGTTCCCCGCGCATGCAATATCCGCAGTTTGCGTCTTTCATTATTGTTTACCTCACGTTTTTTACTCATAATATTATATCATATCAATTTTTAATGTTCAATACCCAAATTTAATTTTAATCAATTTTTTAATGTATTAAAGGGCATATTTTGTCATAAAATAATAAGTGTCGGAATTTGCGCCCGCGCATGCCGGCATGCGCGGCGCAGGTTTTTGCTTTTTTGGTGTTGCAATTAATATAAATGTGTGTTATTATAAACTTGAAGATGAAAAAAGTAAAGGGGGGGGAAGACTATGAAAGGCATTAAAAAACTGTTCGCCGTCGGTTGCGCGGCGGTCGTCGCTTCGTGCGGCGTTGTTTTATCCGCCTGCGGCGAAGAGGACGTCGAAAAATTCATTTCGGAGGCGTATGCCGCATCTAAGGAAGTGCAGGTCAACGGTCTGGATATGACCATTTCGGGCGATATGGTGTGCGATATGGGCGGAATGTCGATTTCCATGCCGCTCAACGGCGAAGTGCTGGTCGATGGGCAAAATTCGGCAATCGATATGAGCCTCAATATGGGCACGGGCACAAATTCCGCGTATATTTACGGCTATTACCGCGACGGATACATGTTTACTTCGGAGCCGAGCACTCTGCCGCAGACTTCTGCGGACGGCATGATTTTGACCGTACAGAGCGCGAGCGGCGGCGTTGCGCTGCCCGATGGCGGCATGACGTCTGTTCCGTCCGATTTGGATGTATCCTACATTTTCGCCGTCGCGTCCGTCGCCCAGAGCTATGGCGCGGCTTCGGTTAAGGACGGAAAAATTACGCTTAATACTCTCGCTCTTTTCAAGGGCATATATGACGACGTAAACGAAATCGTGCAGGGTCTGACGGCGCAAACTACGATTTCGGATATTTACGCTTCCGATTTGTTCAGAACAGCCGTTCACGCCGCGGGCAAGGTGGTTACGCCGCAGGAGCTGTATGATTTTATCGACGGCATCGCTTCTGACGCGATGAATGCGTTGGCTCTGCCCGTTCCCGAAGAGGACGCCGAGTTGTACGATTATATTGGTTCGGTGCTCGCCGACGCCGCTTTTGCGCAGAGCGCGGGCGTTGACGGCAGCATAGGTAGCCAGAACGTGCTCGAACTCATTCAGGCAGCTTCGGGTAGCCAGATCACCGCACAGGAGATAAAGGAGGCTTTCGACGCCGCAGGGCAGTATTTCAACTTCGATAACGGTCTTACAATCATTGCGGAAGGCGGCTTTGAAATGAATATAAGCAAGGCCGATATCATTTATACTTTTGACGGAAAAGTTTTAAGCGGCGGCGGAGCCGACATGGCGCTCAGCATTACGCTGCCCGATTATACTTACGATATAAGCATCAATATGGGCATAGAATATTCGGAAAATGCGCCGCAGCTTGCGGACATAAATTCCGCGACGGTATATACGGGGACGTCGTATATGACGGTTGAAGAGTATCTCGCTTCGCTTTCGCAGCCGTCGGTTTAATGTAATAATGCGGAGCCCCGCAGAGTTGAGCTCTGCGGGGCTTTAAGTTTGCCGCGCGTTGCGCGCAAAAATTTCAACGGAAAAACTATTCAGTTTAAAAGTCGCGCCCGCGCCGCCAAAGCGGCGCGGGCGCGCAGAGGGATAAATGCAGGATAAATCGATAGGAAACGACAGAATGTGGCGGCTGTGCCTCAAAATGGGCATACCCTGCGTTCTGGCGCAGGTTGTCAATCTTCTCTACAACATAGTTGACAGAATTTACATAGGCAATATGCCCGAAACGGGCGCGGCGGCGCTCGGCGGACTGGGGCTGTGCGCGCCCGTAATAACGCTTATTGCGGCTTTTTCGTCCTTCGTTTCGGGCGGCGGCGCGCCGCTCGCGGCAAAAGCCCTCGGCGAGGGCGACGAAGCCCGCGCAAAGCGCATACTCAACAACGGTTTTGTGTTGCTGTGCGTTTTTTCGGTAACGCTGGGACTTACGGCGTATTTCTGCGCCGAGCCGCTTCTCTATGCCATAGGCGCGGGCGAAAGCAACTTTGCATACGCTTATGACTACCTTTCGATATATCTCATCGGCACGCTGTTCGTTCAGCTTGCGACGGGTCTCAACACCTTCCTTACGGCGCAGGGCAAAAGCGCGACGGCAATGTTTTCCGTGCTCGTCGGCGCGGTGCTCAATATAGGGCTCGACCCCCTGTTCATATTTGCCTTCGGAATGGGAGTGAAGGGCGCGGCTCTGGCGACGGTTTTAAGTCAGTTCGCCAGCGCATGCTTCGTCGTCGCTGCCCTCGTCGGCAAAAAAATGACGCTGCGGCTTGAATTTAAATATATGCACCCGAACTTTACCGTAATCGCCTCCATAGCCGCGCTGGGCGTCGCGCCTTTCGTGATGTCCGCCACGGAATCCGTAATAGGTTTCGTGCTCAACGGCAGGCTTAAATATTACGGAGATATGACCGAACTCGGCGGCGATACGTATGTTTCCGTGCTCGCCGTTCTTCAAAGCTGCATGATGTTGATTACGACGCCCATTTCGGGCTTTACTCAGGGCGTTACGCCCATACTGGCATATAACTTCGGCGCGAAAAATAAAGCCAGGCTCAAACAATGCTATATCTTCACGCTCGCCGTGTGCTTCGGCTATTGCAGTCTGTTCGCGATAGTCATGATGAGCGCCCCCGGTTTGTTCGGCGCGATATTCACGAGCGACGCCGCAGTTTTGTCGCTTACGCGCAGCTATCTGCCCGTATTTGTCGGCGGCATGCTCATATTCGGCGTCCAGCGTGCCTGCCAGACGACTTTCGTCGCCGTTACGGAGGCAAAAATAAGCCTCTTCATAGCCGTGTTGCGCAAGATAATTCTGCTCGTTCCGCTCGCCTATATCTTCCCTCTCTTTATGGGCGCGGGCGGAGTTTACTGGGCGGAATGCGCCGCCGACGCGACGGCGGCTGTCATCTGCGGAACGATATTCCTCTTCAGGTTCCGCGCCATTTTAAAAAAGTTGCCTGATGCAAACGAAAGTGTAAAAACTTAATTGCGCCGCACATATATGCCCGCCAACAAAAGAGTATGCCCTTTAAATGTGCGCCGAATGTGAAATACGGCGCAAAAGACGTTTGAGCGCATATATGCACGGTTGAATATGATTTTTCGCGCTGAAATTTGTGCCCGAGCGGGTTAAATAAAAGTAGCAGCAATCAACGTTCGGGAGGGTGTGGTTTGTGGCTGTTTTACGCTTAAAAGCCCGCCGCAGTCAGACGCTTGAAGAGGGACGGGTAATAGCGGTTATTTAAAAATAAAGCGCGTTGAAGCGGTTGTATACTTAAAAATAAAATGGCGCCGACGGCGAATGCCGTCGGCGCCATTTTTTATAAAAATTATCTCTTTATTTCGTAATCCTGGTTCATGAGGTTTATAATCGACTCTTCGTCGTCGGTTATGTTGAAGTCGCCGTGCATGGTATGCTTTATCACGGACGAAGCCACGCCGAAGTTGACTATGTCCTCGGGCTTCATGTGCCTCATCATGGCGTAGATTATGCCGCTGGCGAAAGCGTCGCCGCCGCCGACGCGGTCGAGGATGTTGAAGCGGAAGGTGCGGCTTTCGTAAGTTTCGCCGTCGTACCACAAAAATGCTTTAAGGCTGTTCTCGCTGCCCGAATGGACGTAGCGCACGTGCCTGCCTATTGCCTTGAAGTTATACCTTTTTGCCAGCTCGCGGAAAATTCTGTCCTGTTCCTTGTAAGTAGGGTTGGGAGACATACCGTCTTTCAGGTCCTTTCCGTCGGGACCGGGCAGATTTATGGGCTCTATGCCGAACAGAACGTCAACATAGGGAAGATACTGGGTAATGCAGTCGCGCGCTTCCTGCCAGCCCCAGAGGGCAGAGCGGAAGTTGCAGTCGAAGGATACTGTCATTCCAAGTTCTTTTGCGGCTTTGAGCGACAGCATCATAAGCTCGCGGCAGTTTGCCGAAAGGGCGGGGGTAATGCCCGAAAGGTGCAGCCACGTAAAGCCTTTCAGCTTTTCTTTCCAGTCGATTGTCGAAAAGTCGAATTTGGAAAAGGCGGAATCCTTTCTGTCGTATGTTACCTTGCTCGCTCTCACGCCGAAGCCTTCTTCGAGGAAGTAAATGCCCATTCTGCCGTGGTCAACATAAATGCAGGGCGAGCAATGCACGTCGTTGGAACGTATGTATCTTATCGCCGCCTTGCCTATCGAAGAGTCGGGCACGACGGTAAAGTAGGACGAATCTACGCCGAGGTTGGCAAGCGATACGGCAATATTCGCTTCCGCGCCGCCGTAGGTTACCTTGAATTCGTCCGTCATGCGTATTTTTTCGTTGTTGGGAGGCGAAAGCCTCAAAAGCAGTTCGCCTATGCTTATAAATTTTACGTTCTTTATGTCTTCCGTGTCAGTCATGTTTCACCCGCATTAAAAAAATTTCTGCACCTATTATATCACCGCTTTGACCTTTTGTACATAGCAAAAATAAAAATTATATTGATTTTTTTTGCCCATAGCGTTATTATATAGTCATGAGAATAAAAATAAAAGTAAATTCCTCGGCGTACGACAGCGAATACGGCGGCGAACAGTATATCGATGTAGCGGAGGGAGAATACAGGCTGGACGAAATTTTCCGCCTGCCTTTTTTCAGAATAATAATCGACGAAATTATAGACGGCGCCGTTTGTTTCCGACTTATGGAAGGCGCCGAAGCGCACTATTTCGTGCTCGAAAATGCTGGGGATACCGCTTCTTTCGAGCGGGAAACCTCTATCGGCTACGACGAGTTTTCCTTTACCCTAGCGGACTGAAAGTCGCAAAAAAAATGTTCTGCGTTCTTTCAGAGTTAAATTTTCCGATTGCGGCGGAAGGCTGCGCGCTCTGCCGCGCATTTGTTTATGACGAGAGAAGAACTTGAAAAATTTGCGCTCTCGCTTGGCGGAGTGCATTGCGGCTGTCCGTTCAGGGACGACTTTACAACGCTTGTCATGCGCCACGCGGACAGCGGAAAATGGTTCGGAATTTACATGCCCGCGCCCGTAAAGTCGCTTATCAAAGGGGCGGGGCAAGAAAAGGCTGCGGCGCTTTCAGACTTTTTTAACGGCGCAAAGCGGGCGTTTGTCGTCTGCCTTAAATGTCAGCCCGAACTTTCCGCCGTGCTTCAACAAAATTACGTCGGCGTTTTGCCCGCGTACCATATGAACAAGCGGCTGTGGATTTCTGTAATTTTGGGTTGCGACGTTGACCGCGGCACTGTTGAAAAGCTCATAACGCTCAGCTACGACATTACAAATGTGCGCGCAAGGCGCGAAAAAGAGCGCATGTAAGCATAAATGCACACAGAGCGGCATATATTGCCGCATTTATTTAAGTTAGTTGTACATAAAAAGATAAGGAGGCGCGTTTTGAACGGAACAAAAATTAAAATAGTTTCCTTCGATACCTGCACGGTATCGTGCGGCGATATAGACTTTTCTGCGCTCGGCGAGCTGGGCGAAGTTACTTATTACGACGTTCTTACGGAAGGCGGGCTCGCGCACGCCGCGGCGGATGCGGACGTACTGCTCGTCAACAAGGCGTCGGTGGACGAAAAACTCATTTCCGCCTGCCCCAAACTCAGGTACGTCGGCACATATTCCACGGGTTACAATAATATAGACCTCGCCGCCTGCGCAAAGCGCGGCATTACGGTGTGCAACGTCCCGGGATATTCCACTCACGCCGTCAGCCAGCACGCGTTTGCGCTTTTGCTCAGCTTTGTCGGAGAAATAGGCAAATACAGCTCGTCGGTCGCGCGCGGGGACTGGAAGAGGGCGAAAACTTTCTGCTATATGCCCTGGCAGACGCGCGAAATTTTCGGCAAGACGTTCGGCGTTTACGGTTACGGCAACATAGGAAAAGCAACGGCGCACATCGCCGAAGCCTTCGGCATGAGGGTGATAGTCTGCACGCGCACGCCGCCCGAAGATTGCCGCTACGAACTCGTTTCGCAGCGCGAAATTTTTTCGCAGAGCGACTTTTTATCCCTTCATTGCCCTCTCACCGAGCAGACGCGCGGACTTGTCAACGAACAGACTATAGCCCTTATGAAGAGGGAGGCGATAATCGTAAACACGGCGCGCGGCGGACTTATAGACGAAGCTGCCCTTGCAAAAGCCCTCAACAGCGGCAGAATTGCGGGCGCATGCCTCGACGTGCTCGCGCAAGAGCCCATGCGCAAAGATTGTCCGCTGATTAAGGCTAAAAACGTGCTTATAACCCCCCATATAGCCTGGATACCGCGCGAAACGCGCCAGAGGCTGGTGGGCGAGGTCGCCGATAACCTTGCATGTTTCCTCGCGGGCGCGCCCCGCAACCGCGTGGTGTAAAGCGGTAAAAATAAAAGGGACTGCGTCGTTATATCTTAAAAATTTTTTCCTTTATTTATAAATATTAATCAAGCAAAATATTTAAAAGATTTTGCGCCCGCGCATAGAATGCGCGGGCGCTTTTTTTTAAGTTGTAGCATTTTTTTCGCTTTTTTATTTGCTGTCTTTTTGCTTTGAATTTTTCCTGTTTCTGTCTTTTGCCGAAGCCTTTCATGGGCGTTCATGTCCGAATAATATCGGGGCATTGCCTTCTGGCGAAATTTAATTATTCCGAAGAGAATGGGCGTCATTCAGACAGTAGAATTCAGACAAGTAGCATAGTTTTGAAGAGGATAGGGGCGTTTTTTTGGATGCGGCACTATGTGAAAGGGGAGTATCGTTCCGAAGGGGCTTTGACCTGAAAATAATTTGTCATTCCAAAGGGGCGGGTTGCGCCGAAGAGGGGGAGGAAGTTTCATTCCGATGAGTGCGACGGTATCATTTTGAAAGGGAGAATTCGGCAAAAACATACCCCGTAGCAGTACGTCGCTACGGGGAGAATTTGCTATTTTATTAAATTTTAATTTCGAGGTCGCCTCGCCAACGGTTACTCACTAAAAGCCGTTCGGGTTTGCATTTACCCTTGCAGTAATGCTTTTCCGCATTTTAGGTACCGTTAATGCGGTACTTGCTGAAATTACTGCGAAATTAAAACCGTATTTACGAATTTAAACCTCTGCACCTGATGTGTACATTGGAGTTTACCATCCTTTACCTTCGAGAGCTCTTGAAAGAAGTAATCTTGTCATATTACTTACCTCCTTTTAGCTTACTTCGGAACATATATCTCAACGGGCGGTCGCTATAGCTTCCCGCTCAAATCAATAAACCTTGACCCGCTTTCGCGGCTACTTATATTTCATATAGCTTACTCCTGTATTTGTGTTGCGCGCTAACACTTTTTGTAAGTTATTTTCTTTTTTCAATTACAGTATATCACGGAGTTGCCGTTTGTCAATACCTTTTTTAAAAAAAATTTTATGTTTTTTTTAAGTAAATTTTTAGTAAAAAAGATGAAAAATTATGGGCGGTATAACAATTTTTAATGAAGAATGGCGTCAAACATTGTTGCCTTTTGAAAAAAAATCGCTATAATATAATAGCGTCGCGCGAGGGCGGAAGGTAAATTCTGTTTTTTCGCGCCCCAGAAACAAAATCTGATAAAAAGAAGGTTTTAAAGTATGATTCCTGTTATTGTTGACAACGCTCTGTCGTTTGCCATGGTGCTTGCGGTAATACTGCTCTGCACTAAGGTGTTCGGACTGTTGTTCAGAAAATTCGGACTTCCCGAAGTGCTCGGCTACATAATCGCGGGCATTTTGCTCGGACCCGCTATATTCGGCGAGTTCTGCGGCTTTGCAATCATAGGCTTCGAGGGCGGCGATTACTACGCTCTGTTCTCCATCGCCGGCAACGAGGACGGGCTTTCGCTCTTCTCCAAAATCGGTGTGCTTCTGCTTATGTTCAGCGCAGGTCTCGAAACCAACCTAGAAGACCTCAAAAAGACGGGACTTGCCAGCACTCTCGTAGCTTGCGCGGGCGTTGCCGTTCCCATGGCTCTGGGCTTCCTCATTTCGCTTTGCTTCGGCAATATCGGTCTGGGCGTAGATCACATTTACCAGAGCATTTTTATCGGCACGATACTCACCGCAACTTCTGTCGCAATCACGGTATCCGTGCTCAAAGAGCTCGGTAAGATAAACACCAAGCTCGGCACTACGATAGTTTCCGCCGCAATCATAGACGATGTAATAGGCATAGTCCTTCTTTCTATAGTTACCGGCATTGCCCGTTCGGGCAGCAGCGAGCCCGCCGCAGACGGCTTTACGGCTTTCAAGTCCACAATTTACGGTACGATTATCATGATAGTCGTATTCTTCATTGTGGCTATTGCTGTCGGCTTCGGCGTTTCCAAACTCTTCAAGTGGCTCGATTCCAAGTGGACGCATACCCACCGCATTCCCGTATTCTCTCTCGTCGTATGCTTCGTTTACAGCTGGGCGGCTGAAGAAATTTTCGGCGTTGCCGATATAACGGGCGCATTCCTTGCGGGCGTTGTGCTTTCCACCGTTCACAGAGCGAGCGAATATACGGATAAGAAAATCGAAGTCAATACATACACTATGTTTGCACCCGTATTCTTTGCAAATATAGGTATTTCGTCCATAACTTTTGCGGGACTTCAGCCCGCCGTATTCCTGTTCTGCGTACTCGCAGTCATCGCGGGACTTATCGGCAAAGTCATCGGATGCGGCGCTGTATGCAAGGCGTTCGGCTACTCATGGAGGGAGAGCGCGATAGGCGGCGTAGGCATGATGGCGCGCGGCGAAGTCGCACTCATCGTGACCCAGACGGTTACGAGCGCAAGCCTCGGCGAACACGCGCTCGGCAGCGAATTCGTGCTCATGACGGTGCTTCTGATACTTGCTTCGTCCATCCTTACGCCTATACTTCTGAAGGTGCTTTATAATAAAGAAAAACAGCTTCCCGTCGCGGCGGCAGGCGCTTCGGATAAACTTTCCGAAAATCTGCCCGACGATAATTCGCCTTATGCCGGAGACGACAACGACAGAGTTATTTAAATATTTCAGGGGGAATTTATGAACAGCGCAATAGAAAACATGATAACCCGCAGGAGCATTAAAAAATACAAGGACACGCCCGTGCCCGAGGAATTGCTCGCGGAAATAGTCGAAGCGGGCATGTATGCCCCCTGCGGAATGGGCAAGCAGTCGCCCATAATAATCGCGGTTACCGATAAGGCTCTGCGCAACGAGCTCTCCGCGATGAACGCCGCGGTTATGGGCAGGGATACAGACCCGTTCTACGGCGCGCCCGCGGTTCTGGTGGTTCTTGCGGATAAAAGCGTGCATACCTATCTCTACGATGGCGCACTCGTCATGGGCAACATGATGAATGCCGCGCACTCTTTGGGACTGGGCAGTTGCTGGATACACAGGGCGAAGGAAATGTTTGCTTCTCCCCGCGGAAAAGAAATTCTGCACTCGCTCGGCATAGAGGGCGATTACGAGGGCATAGGCAACTGCATAGTCGGCTACGCCGACGAAGAGCGCGAGCCCAAGCCCAGAAAAGAAAATTACGTTTACTATGTAAAATAATAAATCGGCGCGCCGCGGATTTTTCCGCGGCGCGCTTATAATACTGCATTAACGCATTTTTAAGTTTAAAGAGGGCTTTTAATAAAAGATATAACCTCGCGTTTGCGGGTATGCAAGTTTTAAAAGCCGTCGATAAAATAAAAATGTTAGGCTTAAACCTGACATTTTTTTTCAGTGCGAAAGCATCCAGTCGCGCACCTTTGAATGTTCTATCGGCTGAATATCCTCTTGGGGATATTTCGATTTGCATCCGCCGTTGGTATAGATAAAGTAGTTCCCGTCCGCCGTTATGTAAAGCGTTTCTTCGTATCCGTAATCGTCGCCAGGAGCGCCGAAAGTGAATTTTTTATCCCTCGTAGAAAGGGCAGTGTCGTATATTATTCCGCATATTTCCTTGCGCATAACCATTTTCCCCCACAGACTTTTACATCGGTTTAAGTGTAGCATTGCAAAAAATTGCTGTCAATAAATTTGCAAAATTTAAGACTTTGCGTCATTTATTTAAAAAACAGCACAATAATTGTTAAATAATATAAATATATTATTGTTTTTTCGGAAAAAATATAACAGCTTTTAAAGCGGAAGTTGTCAAGTAAAATCGCTTGACAAAGCCTTTCGCGCGCGATATAATATTCAGCGTTATGAATAAAATAGACTTTCTGCGGCTGTGGGATTTATACGGCGGACTGCTCACCCCCACGCAGAGGGATATGACGGACTTATACTTCAATCTCGACCTTACGGTGTCGGAGATAGCCGAACAGAAGGGCATTTCGCGCCAGGCGGTTTCGGAGTGCCTGGGCGGTTGCAAGCGCGAACTCGCCGCTTACGAGGAAAAACTCGGGCACGGAAGAATGTTCGAAGAGGGAGAGCTGCGCAACGCGTTTTTAATTAAGGGCGCGCTCGCATGGGCGGAGAATTTTGAGAGTTTGCACCCCGAATATGCCGCTGATATTGCCGTTTTAAAGGAAATAATCGCCAAAGATTATTTCGAAGAAGTAAAGTCCGCAATCAAAAAATAACGGTATCGACATGGCAATTTTTTCTTCACTTTCAGAAAGATTAAACCATATATTTTCCAAACTGACGAAGCACGGCAGGCTTACGGAGCTCGAAATAAAGGGCGCCATGCGCGAAGTGCGCGTAGCTCTTTTAGAGGCGGACGTAAACATTCAGGTTGCAAAAAAATTCTGCGCCGACGTGTCCGAAAAGGCTGTCGGTCAGGAAATTTTAAAGAGCCTTAACCCTGCCCAGCAGGTCATAAAAATCGTCAACGAACAGCTCATAGAGCTCATGGGTCCCGCGGGCGCAAAACTTACGGTTTCCCCCAAGCCTCCCACAGTCATTATGATGTGCGGACTTCAGGGCGCGGGCAAGACGACGCTGTGCGGCAAGCTCGCAGTGCTTTTGAAAAAGAGCGGCAAAAAGCCCCTTTTGGTCGCCTGCGACATATATCGCCCCGCGGCTATTAATCAGCTCAAAGTGGTGGGCGGCAACGCTGGCTGCGAAGTTTTCGAAAAGGGCACTCAGGACCCCGTAAAGACGGCTGTTCAGGCTGTCGATTATGCAAAGTCTATGGGCTACGATACGGTTATAATCGACACCGCGGGCAGACTTGAAATAGACGAAAAACTCATGCAGGAGCTCGAAAGAATTAAGGCGGCGGTGGACGTTTCCGAAATTCTTCTTACCGTAGATGCCATGATGGGTCAGGTCGCCGTAAACGTCGCCAAGACCTTCAACGAAAGGCTGGAAGTTACGGGCATAGTTTTAACCAAGCTCGACGGCGATACGCGCGGCGGCGCGTGCCTTTCCATAAAGGCTGTTACGGGCAAGCCCATAAAGTTCATCGGCGTGGGCGAAAAGATAACCGATCTGGAGTATTTCTATCCCGACCGCATGGCTTCGCGCATACTCGGCATGGGCGACGTGCTCACCCTCATCGAAAAGGCGCAGGAGGCGGTTTCCGAAGAGCAGGCTCTCAAAATGAAGAAGAAAATGCTCGAAAACTCCTTCACGCTCGAAGATTATCTCGACCAGTTCGAGAGCATGAAAAAGATGGGCGGCGCGCAGGCGCTCGTCTCCATGATGCCTGGACTTGCAGGCAAGGTCAAGGACGGCGACATAGACGAAAAGAAGATGGAAAGGACAAAGGCAATCATTCTTTCCATGACGCAGAAGGAGAGGGTTGATCCCTCTATAATCAACTCTTCGCGCAAAAAGCGCATAGCTGCGGGCTCAGGCACTACGGTGCAGGAGATAAACCAGCTTTTGAAGCAGTTTGACCAGACCAAACAGCTTATAAAACAGATAAAGGGCGGCAAGCGCAGATTGCCCTTCATCTGATAAACAGTTACAAACTCCGTTACGGGAGATAAAAATAAATAAAAAATAATTTTTTTTCAGGAGATAAAATAAAATGGCAGTTAAAATGAGATTGACCAGAATGGGCGACAAGAAGAACCCCTTCTACAGAGTGGTTGTAATCGACAGCAGAAAGGCTCAGTCGGGCGAATACATCGATAAAATCGGTTATGTAGATCCCCTCAAGACCCCCGCAGAAATCAACATCGACGTTGAAAAGGCAAAGAGCTGGCTTGCAAAGGGCGTTCAGCCTACCGAGACGGTAAAAAGCTACCTCGTAAAGGTTGGCGCTATGGAACAGAGCACCAAACTTTCCGCTCCCAAGACCAACGACAAGAAAAAGAAGAAGTAATTTTACCCTTCCGCCCGAACTGCGCAGACTGCGCGCGGCGGGCAGATTAAAGGTTATTGCCGTCGGCGCCGCATAAAGGCGCGGGCAATATGCGCGCAGATTGCGCGCAACGGAGAAAACGCATGCTTGAATTAATAAAATATATAGTCGAACAGTTCGCCGACAAAAAGGACGAAATAGAATATAAGGTCGAAGAAACCGAAAACGCCATTCAGGTAACCGTCCTTCTCGACGCCTCGGATATGGGCAAGGTCATCGGCAAGCAGGGCAAAATAGCAAAGGCGATGCGCACCATCGTTCGTTGCGCTACGCCCCGCGACAGCAAAAAATACGTTATAGAAATTGAGGAAAAGGCGTAAACCGCCTTTTCTTTTTATGCTGATATGGAAAAGACTTTAACTGTTGCAACCGTTTTAAAGCCGCAGGGCATACGCGGCGAAATCAAGGTAAAAACGCTCACAGACAGCGCGGAAGATTTCTGCGCTCTTCCCAGAGTGTTCATAGACGGCGTCGAATATAAGGTGCTTTCCGCCCGCCCCGCGGGCGACTGCGCGTTCGTAACGCTTCGGGGAGTGGCGGACAGAAACGCCGCGGAGCTCCTGCGCGCAAAGGACGTTCTCGCCCTGAGAGAGGACATCCCCGACCTCCCCGAGGGAACATATTACCTTGTCGATGTGCTCGGCTGCTCGGTTGTTACCGAAAAGGGCAAAACTCTGGGCGAAATTGTGGAAATTACGCCCGCCAAGACGGATATCTACGTCCTTTCGAGCGGCGAAAAGAGGGTAACTTTCCCCGCGGCGGAGGGGGTTATCGACAGCATCGACGTGGAAAATAAAGTCGTTACCGTCAACAAAAAGCGCTTCGACGAAGTTGCGCTGTACGAGTGATGAAAATTACAATTTTAACATTATTCCCCGAGATGTTCGCCCCCCTTTATCAGAGCATAATAGGCAGGGCGGTGCAGGGCAACAAATTACAGCTCGAAGTCGTCAACATACGCGACTATTCCGAAGATAAGCATTCAAAGTGCGACGATTACCCCTTCGGCGGCGGCGCAGGCATGGTCATGATGCCCCAGCCCATAGCCTCGGCTATGGAGGCGGTTGACCCCGAGCATAAGGCGAGAAGAATTTTCATGTCGCCGCGCGGGCAGACTTTTGTGCAGAGCAAGGCGCTCGAACTCTCTTCGTTAGAGCATATAGTGCTGCTTTGCGGGCACTACGAGGGCGTTGACCAGCGTGCCATAGATATGTTCACAGATGAAGAGATTTCTATCGGCGACTATGTTCTGACGGGCGGCGAACTGCCCGCAATGGTCGTGTGCGACTGCGTGGCGCGGTATGTGGACGGCGTTCTGAGCGACGGTTCGCTCGTTGATGAAAGTTTTTCCGACGGCGCGTTGGAATATCCCCAGTACACCCGCCCCGCAACTTTCAGGGGCGTCAGCGTGCCCGAAGTACTTCTTTCGGGCAATCACGCAAAGATAGACGAATGGCGCAGGCAGGAGAGCCGCAAAATTACCGCGGCGCGCCGCCCCGACCTTTTAAAATAGCATAATTTGCTGCAATGCGTAAAATTTTCTCGTTTTCAATCCGCCTCTGCGGCTGTCGGAAAATTATTATTTCTTACAACAGTAAATTTTTTGCGTTGTACGCGTCCGTTTAAGACAAAAAAACGAAAAAATGCGGAGACCCCCGCGGGCGCAAGCCTTAAAGGAGGCTTTATGAAGCATATTCAGTGGTTCCCGGGACATATGACCAAGGCAATGAGGGCTATGGAGCAGTCCGTAGCCGTCTGCGACGGCATAATTTACGTGCTCGACGCGCGCTGTCCCGCGGCATCTTTCAATAAAAAACTCAAAAAAATATTCGGCAACCGAGCAGTTTTGTACGTTCTGAACAAGTGCGACCTCGCCGACGAAAAAAGTACGGCTTTTGCAAAATATATCCGCGCCGCGGGCGGCGCGTGCGTCAAACTCAACGCGGTAAACAGCAATTCGCGCAGGGATATAGTGGAGGCAATCAACTCTCTTATCGCCGAAAAGCAGGCAAAATCTCTCGCGAAGGGCTACAATAAAATTTTCAGATTTATGGTGTGCGGCGTGCCCAATACGGGCAAGAGCACGGTCATAAATCTGCTTTCGGGCGCGAAGCGCGCCGCTACGGGCGACAAAGCGGGCGTAACGCGCGGCACGCAGTGGATAAGGTGCGGCAACTTCGAACTTCTGGACACCCCCGGAACTACGCCGCCCGCGTTCGAAAATCAGAAGCTCGCGTTAAGGCTCGCCTACGTCGGCAGTCTCAACGACGACATACTCGATATCGACGACGTATCGCTCGCGCTTTTGGGCGAACTTAAAGAAAAATACCCTCAGAACCTTGCCGAGCGCTACGGCATAGAGGGCGGCGAGCCCGTAGAAATGCTCGAACAGGTCTGCCGCCGCCGCGGTTTTATGCTTCGCGGGGGCGAATACGACTACGAGCGCGCCGAAAAAGCCGTTCTGGACGACTTCCGCAAGGGCAGGCTGGGCGCGGTAACGCTGGACAGCCTTTCGGACTTAGAGGGCTTCGAATTCTGATATGGATAAACTCATCTACGAAAAAAATCTTCACGCCGAGGGCAAAAAATTTGTGTGCGGCGTCGATGAAGTGGGCAGGGGACCGCTAGCGGGACCCGTCGTCTGCGCGGCTGTCATTATGCCCGATGATGACGAAATTGCGGGCGTGGACGACAGCAAAAAGCTGTCTGCCAAAAAGCGCGAAAAGCTGGCGGAGTTAATAAAGCAAAAGGCGGTTGCCTACGCCATATGCCGCGTCGAACCGCAGGTTATAGACCAAATTAACATACTTCAGGCTACGAGACTGTGCATGAAAAACGCCATTGAGAGCCTGTCCGTCCGACCCGATTTCGTCCTCACCGACGGCAATATGACGCTCGATATCGATATCCCCCAGCGCAGCATAGTAAAGGGCGACGCGCAGTGCTACTGCATAGGCGCGGCGTCGATTATAGCAAAGGTGGAAAGGGACGCCCTCATGGCGGAGTACGCAAAGGTCTATCCTCAGTACGGCTTCGAAAAAAATGTCGGCTACGGCACGGCGGCGCACATTCAGGCGATAAAAGATTGCGGGCTCACGCCCATTCACCGCAGGAGCTTCACAACAAAATGGCAATGACTTTGAGGCAGCTTCTCGGCAAGCGGGGCGAGGGCGCGGCGGCAAAATATTTAAAAAGCCGCGGCTATGAAATAAAGGAAACCAATTACCGCTGTCCCTTCGGCGAGGTGGATATAATCGCGCAGCATGACGACGTCATTGCCTTTGTCGAGGTCAAAACGCGCTCGGGCACATCTTTCGGCATGCCCAATGAAGCCGTGCGTTCGGACAGAAAAAAGAGGTACGTCGCCTGCGCGAAATACTATTTTTCGGGCAGAGAGCCGGATGTGACGGTGCGGTTCGACGTCATTGAAATTTTAAATGGCGAAATTAACCATATCGAGAGCGCGTTCACGGCTTAAAACGCCATATATTATATATATGGTTTAGGACAAAAATCAGAGCAAAAAAAGTTTTGTGAAAATTGCGACACACCCCTTAAAATGAGTTGATTTTTATTTTCGGGTCTGTTAAGATATAAAAGCTGATTAAAAAACTTACTGCCGCGACTGCGGCGCACAAATACAGGAGGACAGATATGAAAGGTTTGGTCGAAGCGATTGAAAAAGAAGGCATGAAGGAAAGCGTTCCCGCATTCAACGTGGGCGATACCGTAAAAGTAGGCTTCAAGGTTATAGAAGGAACCAAGGAAAGAATTCAGAACTTCGAAGGCGTCGTCATTGCTAAAAAGCACGGCGGCATCAGAGAAAGTTTCACCGTAAGAAGACTTTCTTTCGGCGTAGGCGTAGAAAGAACATTCCCCGTTCACTCGCCCAAAATCGCATCCATCACCGTTGTAAGAAAGGGTCAGGTAAGAAGAGCTAAGCTCTACTACCTCAGAGGTCTTACAGGTAAGGCTGCTAAAATCAAGGAAGTTCAGTAATTTAAAAAAGCTCCCGCCATGTGCGGGAGCTTTTAAATTTTTGCGGTTTTTATTGTTGCAAGGGGGTATGCAATGCTCGCAAAGGTAACAAGTTTTGCTCTCGTCGGGCTCGAAGGCGTGCCCGTCGAGGTCGAAACGGACATAAACAAAGGCATGACGTCATACGAGCTCGTCGGTCTTCCAGACGCCGCCGTAAAGGAGAGCAGGGAGCGCGTTCATTCGGCATTGCGCAACGCGCGCTTTCATTTTCCCGTCAACAGAATAACGGTTAACCTCGCTCCCGCGGATATAAGAAAGGAGGGCAGTCATTACGATCTGCCCATAGCCGTAAGCATTTTGAAGGCGAGCGGGCAGCTTGGCGAAGCGCAGACCGAGGGCTATGTAATGCTGGGCGAACTCGCCCTCGACGGAGGCGTGCGCGGCGTTTCGGGCGTGCTGCCCGTGCTCATTTCCGCAAAGAGAAAGGGCTTTCGCCGCTTCATTCTTCCCTATGCCAACGCCAACGAGGCGGCGTATATCGAGGGCGCGGAGGTGTATGCCGTAAAAAGCCTTTCCGAAGCCGCGCGCTTTCTTACAGGCGAAATAACTCTGTCGCCCGTTCAGCCCAAAGATTTCCGCGCGGCGGTATCGCATTCGTCATACGACTGCGATATGTCCTTTATAAAGGGTCAGGCGGTTGCAAAGCGCGCCTTGGAAATTGCCGTCGCGGGCGGACACAACATTTTGTTCAGCGGTCCTCCCGGCACGGGCAAGACCATGCTCGCAAAGTGCATACCAACTATAATGCCCGACCTCACCTTTGAAGAGGCGCTGGACGTAACTTCCATACACTCGGTTGCGGGCGAGCTGGGCGAAGAGGGCATTGTAACCTTGCGCCCCTTCCGCACGCCCCACCATACGGCAACCACCGTTTCGCTGTGCGGAGGCGGAAATTCTAAAATCCGCCCGGGCGAAATTTCCAAGGCGCACCGCGGCGTTTTATACCTCGACGAACTGCCCGAATATTCGCGCTCGGCTCTTGAAGCTCTCCGCCAGCCCCTCGAGGACAGAAAAATTACAGTTTCGCGCGCGGCGGGCGCGGTTACTTTTCCCGCGGACTTTATGCTGTGCGCCAGCATGAACCCCTGCCCGTGCGGCAATTACGGCAGCGAATACAAACAATGCACCTGCACGCCTGCGCAGATTAAAAAATACCGCTCGCGCATTTCGGGACCCCTGCTCGACAGAATTGACATTTTGGTTGAAGTCGATGCCGTCAGATACGAAGATTTGTATTCGGACGCGAAGGAGGAGACGAGCGCGGTAGTCAAGGCGCGCGTAGAGCGCGCGAGGGCCGTTCAGCGCGAAAGGTTTTGCGGCGAGCAGATCGACCTCAATTCGCAGATGGGCGAAAGGCAGCTTATGGAATACTGCCCGCTTTCGCCCGAATGCAAGCGCGTTCTCGGCGGTATTTTTGAAAGACTTTCGCTTTCCGCGAGGGCGCGGGCGAGAATTATAAAGGTTGCGCGCACGATAGCCGACCTCTCTTACAGCGCGGAGATTTTGCCCGAACACATACTCGAAGCGGCTTCATACCGCACGTTCGGGTCGGGAGACGACTGATGTATTCCGAACGGGAAATAAATATAATTATCGCAGACAGCTTTTCAGAGCTAAGTTACGAGCAGAAAAATCTTTTATTGTGTGCGGCGGATGAAAATTGGTCGCATGGCGCAAAATGTGTCGCCGCTCTGATTAAAAGCGTCGGCGAGGGAGTATATAATAAATTAAGGACTGATTTTTGCAGCAAAAGTTACAGGGCGAAAGTTATGCGCTCGCTCGAAAGGAGCAAAATCGTCTGCGTAACGCGGCAAAGCGGGCTCTATCCCGAAAAACTTGCGGAAATTCCCGTGCCGCCGCATATTTTGTATTGCAGGGGCAATATACAGCTTTTGCAGGGCGAAAAATTTGCAGTGGTCGGCTCGCGCCGCACTCCGCCCGCAACGATAGCCGCCTGCTCTAAAATAAGCGGCGAAATATCGCAGAAAATTACCGTCGTAACGGGCATAGCCGACGGCGCGGACAGCGCGGCTTTAAAGGGCGCTCTGTCCTCGGGCAACCTAATCTGCGTTCTGCCCGGCGGACACAATCACATTTATCCCGCGGTCAATATTCCGCTCGTAAAAGAAGTTGAAAAAAGAGGACTGACAATTTCGGAATATCCCCCCGAAACGAGCATAAAAAAGTATATGTTTGTCGCTCGCAACCGCATAATTGCGGGACTGTCGCGAGGAGTTCTCGTCGTATCCGCGGCGGAGCGCAGCGGCGCGCTTATTACGGCGCAGTATGCCGTAGATTACAACAGGGACGTGTTCGCCTTTCCCCATTCGCTGGGCATAAAGAGCGGCGAAGGCTGCAACAATCTCATTAAAGAGGGCGCCTCGCTGTGCAGAAATGTACTTGACATTTTCCTGGCGTTCGGGTTAGAATACAGTGCGGAAAAACAAAATCTTTCGCCTGCGGAGAGCAAAGTCGCCGAACTTCTAAGGCGGGAGGGCACGTCGCACGTGAGCGCAATAGCCGCACAGACGGGAATGGCGGCGTACGAAGTCATAGCGGTCTGCTCGTCGCTCGAGGTGAAAGGCATAATAGCGCGCGAGGGCGGAAACAGATTTTCCGCCGTTCAATAAGGCGGGCGCACAAAGGGCGCTTTAAAATTATTTGGAGAAGTCATGGATTTAATCATAGTTGAGTCGCCTTCAAAGGCAAAAACCATTTCAAAATATTTAAAGGGCAAATATAAGGTAGATGCCTCGGGCGGACACGTCCGCGATTTGCCCGAAAAGACGCTCGGCGTAAAGATAACCGAAAATTTCGAGCCTCGCTACGAAATTACGCCCAATAAAAAGGAAGTCATAAAAAGGCTGTCCGAAGAGGCGAAAAAAGCGGGCAAAGTTTACCTTGCGACCGACCCCGACCGCGAGGGCGAAGCAATAAGCTGGCACCTTCAGACCGTGCTCGGCATGGATGCGGACGGCGCAAACAGGGTGGAATTCAACGAAATTTCCCCCAAAGCCGTCGAAAACGCGCTCAAACATCCCAGAAAGATAGATTATAACCTCGTCGATGCCCAGCAGGCAAGGCGAGTTCTGGACAGACTTGTCGGTTACAAGCTCTCTCCCCTTCTCAATAACCGCATTCAGAGCGGACTGTCCGCAGGCCGCGTTCAGTCGGTTGCGCTGAGGCTCATTGTCGACAGGGAGAGGGAGATTGCCGCCTTCAAGCCCGAGGAATACTACACATTCACGGCTTCGCTTCAGGATACCGCGGCGAAGTACAACCCTTTCAAGGCTACCTATCAGCTCAAAAAGAGCGGCAAGTCGGTTACCGCAGAGCAGGCGGCGGCGGTTGAGGCAAAGATACGCGCGGGTCAGTTCACCGTATCGAAAATCAAGAGCGGTGTAACAAAATCTCACGCGCCCGCCCCTTTCACCACATCATCCCTTCAACAGGACGCTTCCAATAAATTCGGCATGTCCTCGCCCGAAACCATGCTCGTTGCGCAGCACCTCTACGAGGGCATGGACGTCGGCGGCGACCACATAGCGCTCATAACCTATATCCGTACGGACAGCACGCGTATCGCCGTCGAGGCGCAGCAGGCTGCGATAGAGTTCATAAAGAACACCTACGGCGAAAAATATGCCCCCGCCCGCCCCAATATCTACGCGACAAAGAAGGGCGCGCAGGACGCGCACGAGGCGATAAGACCGATAAATCTTTCCATAACGCCCGCGAGCGTAAAGCAGTATCTCGACAAAAAGCATTACAACGTTTATAAGCTCGTTTACGACCGCTTCGTCGCCTCGCAGATGGCGGAGGCACAGTATAATTCCATGCAGATAGAGGCGGTTTCGTCGGGCTATACCTTCAAGGCAAGCGGCAAGGCTCTGCTTTTTGCGGGCTATACCGCCGCTTATCAGAGCTTTTCCGACGCCGACGCGGAGGAGGAGAACCAGAAACTTCTTCCCCCCGTTCAGGAGGGCGACGCTCTCAATCTGTGCGATCTGGGCAAGGAACAGAAGTTCACCCGCCCGCCCCTGCGCTATACCGACGCGTCTTTGGTCAAGACTATGGACGAAAAGGGCATAGGCAGACCTTCAACGTACGCTTCCATAATTTCGGTTCTGAACAAGCGCCACTATGTCGAAAAGGACGGCAAATATATGGTGCCCACCGAAATTGCATATAAAATTACCGACATGCTCGTGCATTATTTCAAGGACATAATGGACGTCGGCTTTACGGCAAAAATGGAGGACGAACTCGATAAAATCGAGGACGGCGGCGTGGACTGGCACAAGATTATCGCCGACTTTTATCCCTCGTTTGCAGAGCACCTCAAAACGGCTGCCTGCGACGGCGACGAAATGACGGATATCATCTGCGAAAAGTGCGGCAGCCCCATGATACGCCGCTCGGGCAAATACGGCAAGTACCTCGCCTGCTCAAACTATCCCAAATGTTCCAACATAATCAGCGAGTCCGAGGTGGAAATTTCGGATGTGCGCTGTCCCAAGTGCGGCGCTAACATGGTGGTAAAGAGCGGCAAGTTCGGCAAATTCCTCGCCTGCCCCAACTACCCCGAATGCTCGTGCATATTGCCCATCGACGCAAAGGTTACCGAGGAAAAATGCCACGCCTGCGGCGGCGAAATGCTCATAAAAAAGGGCAAGTACGGCGCGTATCTGGAATGCGCAAAGTGCGGCGCGAAGAGACCTTTGAACGCCCCCGACGGCAAGCCCAAAGAGGGCGAAAAGACGGAGGGCAAGTGCCCCGACTGCGGTCGTCCCATGCGCAGAATGCGCTCCAAAAACGGAAAAATATATTACGGTTGCACGGGCTATCCCGAGTGCAGGTTTTTAAGCTGGGATATCCCCACGGGCGACAAGTGCCCCGTGTGCGGAAAGTATCTCATACGCAAGGGCGATAAAATAAAGTGCTCGGATAAAAATTGCTCATACAGCGCGGACGCTCCCGCCGAAGACAATGAAAATTAAAGTAATAGGCGCGGGACTTGCGGGCTGCGAGGCGGCTTACGCCCTCGCCCGCGGCGGAGCGGAGGTAGAGCTTTACGACATAAAGCCCTCGCGCTTCACTCCCGCACATTCGGATAAAAACTTCTGCGAGCTGGTATGCTCCAATTCATTGAAGGGCGCCGACCCTTACACCAACGCCTGCGGGCTTTTAAAGGAAGAAATGCGCCTTTTAGGCTCGCTCACGATGGAAGCGGCGGAGGCAACGCGCGTTCCCGCGGGCGGCGCACTCGCTGTGGACAGGGAAAAATTTGCGGCGTTCGTTACCGATAAAATAACCTCCTGCCCCAACATAAAAATAATCAGCCAAGAGGTTAAAAGCATTCCCGAAGAGGGCTTTTGCATAATAGCCACGGGACCTTTGACCTTAGACGCTCTGGCGGCGGATATCGCCGCAAAGACGGGCGCGCAGTTGCATTTTTACGACGCTTCCGCGCCCATAGTTTCGCGCGACAGCATAGACATGAACTGCGCCTTTTTCGGCGACAGATACGGCAAGGGCGGCGACGATTACATCAACTGTCCGCTGACGGAGGAGGAGTATTCTCGCTTCGTTTACGAACTCACCCATGCGGAGCGTGCGCTTTTGCACGACTTCGAAAAGGGTGAAATTTTCGAAGGCTGCATGCCCGTAGAGGTAATGGCGGCGCGCGGAAAGGATACTCTGCGCTTCGGTCCCTTCAAGCCCGTCGGCATAAGGGACGAAAAGGGCAATAAATTTTATGCCATACTGCAACTGCGCAAGGAAAACTGCGAAGGTCAGGCATACAACCTCGTCGGCTGTCAGACAAATTTGAAATTTCCCGAGCAGAAGAGGGTATTCGCCCTCATTCCCGCCCTCAAAAACGCCGAATTTCTGCGCTACGGAGTAATGCACAGAAACACTTATATCAATTCCCCCGATTGCCTCAATGCGGACTTTTCGTTAAAGAGCAACCCGCAAATTTTCTTCGCGGGTCAGATTACGGGCGTGGAGGGATATGTCGAGAGCGCGGCGAGCGGACTTTTATGCGCCGTTCATGCTCTCAGAAAAATGCAGGGCAAGGCGCCGATAATACCCGAAGATATAAGCATTCTGGGCGCTTTGTCGGCACATATATCGCGGTCAAACGAAAATTTTACGCCCATGAACGCCAACTTCGGCATTCTGCGCGCGTCGGATAACCGCATACGCGACAAAAAACAGCGCTACGCATACCTTGCGGAGCGTTCGCTCGACTATATGTCGCGGTATATTCAGCAACTTAACGAGGAGTAGATTATGGATCTTACACCCAAACAGATAGTTCACGAACTCAATAAATACATCATAGGTCAGGACGAAGCCAAAAAGGCCGTGGCGATTGCCCTTCGCAACCGCTACCGCCGCAGTCAGCTTTCGCCCGAACTGCGCGAAGAGGTTACGCCCAAAAACATCATAATGAAGGGCCCCACGGGCGTCGGCAAGACGGAAATCGCCAGAAGGCTGGCAAAGCTCGTCAAAGCTCCCTTTTTAAAGGTCGAAGCTACAAAATATACCGAGGTCGGCTATGTCGGCAGGGACGTCGAGAGCATGGTGCGCGACCTTGCGGAGTGCGCGATACGCCTTGTCAAGGAAGAAAAGACCAAAGAGGTCAGCTACAAGGCTATGGCTACCGCCGAGCGCAGAATTGCCAAGGTGCTCGCCGAAGTGAAGAAGGACGAGCGCGGCGAATTTTCCAAGGAAATTTTTGAAAATAACCTCGTTGACGATATTCATAACGGCAAGTACGATAGTACGGTAATAGAGCTCGAAGTCGCCGACAATCCCAAGCCTTTGGAGCTTTCCCCCGGTCAGGGCGCGGCGATAGATTTAGGTTCAGTGTTCGGCTCTCTCGGCATGAACAGGAGAAAAAAGCGCAAGATAACCGTCGCCGAGGCGAGGAATATTCTTATGGCGGAGGAAGCCGACAAACTCATCGACGACGACGCCGTTCAGACGGAGGCTATCCGCCGCGCCGAAAACGACGGTATAATTTTCATTGATGAAATAGATAAAATCGCCGGCGGCAACAGCGGCGGCATAGACGTCTCCCGCGAGGGCGTTCAGCGCGACATTCTTCCCATAGTCGAAGGCTGCACGGTAATGACCAAGTACGGACCCGTAAAGACGGACTACATTCTGTTCATTGCGGCGGGCGCATTCCACGTTTCCAAGGTGGAGGACCTCATTCCCGAATTTTTAGGTCGTTTCCCCGTTCTCGTCGAGCTCAACAGCCTCAAAAAGCAGGATTTTGTAAACATTCTCACGCAGACGCACAACGCAATAACTATGCAGTATTCGGCGCTTCTCGCCGTCGATAACATAGATTTGCAGTTCAAGAGCGACGCCATAGAGCGCATAGCCGAAATCGCGGAAGAGCTCAACACGACCGCAGAGGACATCGGTGCGCGCCGTCTGCATACTGTTATGGAATACCTTCTGGAAGAAATTTCTTTCGAGGCGGGCGGCAACGATTATCCCCTCGTAACCCTCGAAATCAACAAAAAATACGTCGATGAACACGTAGAAAAACTCGTAAAAACATGCGGCGGCAAGCGCGGACTTAAAATTACAGGCTTTTCTGCAAACTGATTTTAACCGCTTGTGCGGACAGGAGAAATTATGATAAACATACCCAAGGGCACAAAGGACGTATTGCCCGACCAGTCATATAAATGGCAGTTCATAGAAAATTGCGCGCGCGAGACGGCTTGCGCTTTCGGCATGAAGGAAGTGCGCACACCCGTATTCGAGCACACAGAACTTTTTGCCCGCGGCGTGGGCGACACGACGGACATAGTCAATAAGGAGATGTACACCTTTCTCGACAAGGGCGGTCGCTCCATAACCTTAAAGCCCGAGGGAACGGCGGGCGTCGCGCGAATGTTCGTCGAAAAGGGACTTGCCTCTGCGCCCTTGCCCTTAAAGGCTTACTATATAACGCCCTGTTACAGGTACGAACGCCCTCAGGCGGGCAGACTGCGCGAATTCCACCAGTTCGGCATAGAAATGTTCGGCTCAGCCGAGCCTTACGCCGATGCGGAAGTAATTTTTGCGGCGTCCTCCTTTCTGGACAAACTTGGCATAAAGGATACGCGGCTCGAGATAAACTCAATAGGTTGCAAAAGCTGCCGCGCCAGGTACAACGCCGCGCTCAAAGAATACTTTTCCGCGCGCGCTGACGAAATGTGCCCCGTCTGCCGCGACAGGCTTAATAAAAATCCCCTTCGCATACTCGACTGCAAGGAGGAGGGGTGCAGGCAGATAATAAAGGGCGCGCCGAGCATACTCGATTATCTGTGCGACGATTGCTCAAAGCACTTTGCTTCCGTCCGCGCTCTTCTGGACGCGCAGGGCGTGCAGTATTGCGTTAATCCCGGCATAGTAAGGGGTCTGGACTATTACACGCGCACCGTGTTCGAGTTTGTTTCCACTTCCATAGGCGCGCAGGGAACTGTGTGCGGAGGCGGCAGATACGACGGACTTATAAGCGAGCTCGGCGGACCTTCAATTCCCGCGATAGGCTTTGCCGCGGGCATCGAAAGGCTTATGCTGCTTATGGAAAACACGGGCGTTGCCTTCCCCGAACAGCCCGTTCCCGAAATTTATATTGCGGGCATGGACGAGAGCAGCCGCGCCGAAGCGTTCTCCCTCGTCAGCGAGCTCAGGAAAAGGGGTATATGCGCGGAAGCCGACCTTATGAACCGTTCGGTAAAGGCGCAGATGAAATACGCCGATAAAATCGGCGCCAAATATGTTGCGGTAATCGGCGGCGACGAGCTGGCAAACCGCACTGTAAACGTTAAAAAGATGTCCGACGGCACCTCGCAGAGCGTGGCGTTTGCGGATATTTATGATTATCTGAAACACAATATTTAAGGAGGCTTAATTATGGCGGAAAAGGTTAATTCTGCAAAATTTGACGAATATCTCAAGGGCGACAAGCCCGTTGTCTGCGATTTCTTCGCTACGTGGTGCGGTCCTTGCAAGATGCTTGCTCCCGTGCTCGAAGAAGTTTCGGCGCAGTTTGCCGACAAGGCTGTCTTCATAAAAGTGGATGTGGACGAATGCAACGACCTCGCGGCTCGCTACGGAATAATGTCCATTCCCTATGTCGCAGTGTTCAAAAACGGCGAGATGACGGCAAAATCTCTCGGCTTCATGCCCAAGGGCGAATTTGTCGATTTCTTGAATGGCAATTTTTAATTTAAAAAAGGCGCGCAATCTTGCGCGCCTTTTTTTGTGCAAATTTTGCGTTGTAAAGTTAAAAGTCATAAGGTCCGCCCCTGCGCACTCTGTGCAGGGGCGGACTTTTTATTAAAGGCGAGCCTTGTCAATGGCGGGCGGCATAGCTCCCGAACGGCGAGAAATCTGCATAAGGCGAGGGGTGTTGCGCGTTTTCGTTTTTTTTGAGTTAATTACATTCAAATAATTGTATATTGACAAAATATATGGTATAATAATTGCATAAATATAAATTTTTATCCGGAGTTTTTTATGATAGACATTTCGCTGATAGAAAAAACCGACCCCGAAGTTGCCAAAGCGCTCAGGCTCGAACTCGGCAGACAGCAGGGGAACATCGAACTCATCGCGAGCGAAAACTTTGTTTCGCCCGCAGTGCTTGCGGCGGCTGGCAGCCACCTCACAAACAAGTATGCCGAAGGTTATCCCGGACACAGATACTACGGCGGTTGCCAGTATGTGGATATCGCCGAGGACCTCGCGCGCGACCGCCTCAAAAAGCTGTTCGGCTGCGAATACTGCAACGTTCAGCCCCATTCGGGCGCAAGCGCAAACCTTGCCGTGTTCTTTGCCGTTTTGCAGCCCGGCGACACGGTCATGGGCATGAACCTCGCTCACGGCGGACACCTTTCGCACGGTTCGCCCGTCAATATTTCGGGTAAGTATTTCAACATCGTTCCCTACGGCGTAAGCAAGGATACCCAGACGATAGACTACGACGAAATGGAAAGAATAGCTGTGGAATGCCGCCCCAAGATGATAGTTTCGGGCGCGAGCGCATATCCCAGAGTTATAGATTTCAAGCGCATAAGGGAAATCTGCGACAAAGTCGGCGCGTACATGATGGTTGATATCGCGCATATCGCAGGTCTGGTTGCGGCTGGCGTTCATCCCTCGCCCGTTCCCTATGCAGACTTTGTTACCACTACCACGCACAAGACCCTCCGCGGACCCCGCGGCGGCGTAATAATGTGCAAGGAAGAGTACGGCAAACTTATAGATAAAGCCGTGTTCCCCGGCATTCAGGGCGGTCCTTTAATGCACATAATAGCGGCAAAAGCTGTAGCTTTCAAGGAGGCTTTGGACCCTTCGTTCACGGAATATCAGAAGCAGATAGTCGCAAACGCAAAGGCTATGGCTGACGAGTTCACGAAGCTCGGCGTTAAAATGGTTTCGGGCGGCACGGACAACCACCTCATTCTCCTCGACCTCACCGACAAGGGGCTTACGGGCAAGGAGCTCGAAAAGATGCTCGATGAGGTGCACATCACCGTAAACAAGAACGCCATACCTTTCGACACGCAGAAACCTTTCGTAACTTCGGGTATCCGCATCGGTACGCCCGCAATGACCACGAGGGGCATGAAGGAGGAGCAGGCGCGCAAGATTGCACAGCTCATTTCCAAAATTATCTACGAAAAGCAGGCGGCTTACGACTACGTCATTGCAGAAGTTGCAAAACTTTGCGCAGAATTCCCTCTGTATGCAGACATCGTAAAATAATTTTTAAATTCAAACAAAATCGCGCGGAAGGGCAACGCCCCTTCCGCGCTTTTATTTTTTGTCGTAACGCTTTGATTTATTTGGCGCAAGGCTTTTGCGCTGATTGATTTAAATGCGTTTGCTCCGTTTTTGGCGCAAAACAGTTTTCGTTGTTTTATGGTAAGGCTTCACGCCGTTTTATAAAAAATGCGCTTTGCCCTGTTTTGGCGCAATGCGCGTTTAGCGGTTTTATTGCAACCTTGTTGCTTGGTTTTCAGTTCGATACGCATTGACAAGTTTTTGCGCCCCGCGGGCATGCCCGCAAAAAATAAAACATGCCCGCAAAGAAATACAACACCCGTTCGGGCGCAAAATTCGGGCGCAAAAATAAAAGCGGGCGCGCAAACCGCGCGCCCGCTTGAAGGTTTAATAAATTTATTCCTTAATGGGGGGATATCAGTAATTTTCCTTTCTTACTTCGAAGTAAGCCTGAGGGTGCTGGCATACGGGGCAGATTTCGGGAGCGGAAGTACCCACAACGATGTGTCCGCAGTTTCTGCATTCCCATACCTGAACGCCCGCTTTTTCGAATACGGTCTTTGTCTCAACATTTTTTAAAAGAGCGCGGTATCTTTCCTCGTGCGTCTTTTCAATGGCGGCAACTCCGCGGAACTGTGCGGCAAGGGCGGTAAAGCCTTCTTCTTCGGCTTCCTTTGCCATTCTATCGTACATATCCGTCCATTCGTAATTCTCGCCGTCTGCGGCTGCGGCAAGGTTTTCTGCAACCGTGCCAATTCCGCCGAGGTGCTTGAACCACAGCTTTGCGTGCTCCTTTTCATTTTCGGCAGTCTTCAAAAAGAGCTCTGCTATCTGCTCATAGCCCGCTTTCTTTGCAACCGAAGCAAAATATGTGTATTTGTTCCTCGCCTGGCTTTCGCCTGCAAATGCGTCCCAAAGGTTCTTTTCGGTCTTTGTTCCTGCATAGGGGTTCTTTTTCTGTTCCATAAAACTTTCTCCTCTTTAAATAAGATTAAATCTCATTTTGTTCATATCTAATATATCATGTAACGGCGATAAAGTCAATAGGTAAACCAAAAATTTCTCATTAATATCACAAAAATAAAGTTATTTTGCGCCGCGCGCATAATATGGGCGGCGAAAGGGCAAAGAGGGGCAGGCTTAAAGGGGGAAAATGCAAATTTGCCCCGGCGTTAAAAAGTCCTGGAAAAAAAGACAAAAAGAACGCTTTGCCGCGCGTGTTTTTTGTCGGCGGTTGTTGCAAATAAATTTTACTGGTGCTATAATTGTATTTGTATATACTTAAAGCGGAAAAATATTGAGATGGACGTTAAAATGGGCATAAGAAAACTCGATATTTCGGTCAAGTCGCGCCTGCTTACGGGCTCGGCTTTCTGGCGCACGGCGGAGTGCGCGGATATCGGAATGGAAGCCGTTACGGTGTCGGACGGACCTCACGGACTGCGCGTTCAGGACAAGATGCCCAATCATCTGGGAATGGGCACTTCGCACCCTTCCACGTGCTTCCCGACGGCGGCGGCAATGGCTTGCAGCTGGGACACAAAACTCGGCGAAGAGCTGGGCGAACGCCTCGGCGCGGAGGCGGCGGTCATGGGCGTTTCCATGGTGTTGGGTCCCGGGCTCAACACAAAGAGAAGTCCGCTCTGCGGCAGAAACTTTGAATATTTTTCCGAGGACCCTTACCTTTCGGGCAAATTCGCCGCGGCATATGTGCGCGGCATTCAAAAAAACGGCACTGCGGCATGCATAAAGCATTTCGCCGTCAACTCCCGCGAGCGCGGCAGAATGGTTTACGACTGCGTAATCGACGAGCAGACGTTGAGGGAAAGTTACTTAACTTCTTTCGAAATAGCGGTCAAAGAGGGCAAACCAGCCGCCGTAATGACGGCTTACAACAAAATAAACGGCGTTTACTGCAACGGCAATGAGCGGCTTGTAAACGGCATATTGCGCGGCGAATGGGGTTTTGACGGACTGGTCGTCTCCGACTGGGGCGGCACGTTCGACAAAGTGGCTTCGGTTAAATCGGGCGTGGACCTCGAAATGCCCCGCTGCGATTTTTCGGCAAAGGAAATAGAGGACGCCGTAGAGCGCGGCGAACTCGACGAAAGAATAGTAGACAAAAGTATAGAGCGCCAGCAGGCTTTTTCCGCCGCGGCGCAGAGGGTGGAGCCCCGCCCCGTTGACTGGGCGGCTCATTCCGACTTTGCGGCTAGGTGCGCGGAAAACAGCATTGTCCTTTTGAAAAACGATGCGAATGCGCTTCCCCTGTCATGCAGCGAAAAAGTCGCCGTGATAGGCGATTTCGCAGCAAACGCGCGCTATCAGGGCGCGGGCTCGTCGCTCGTCAATCCCACAAAGGTTACGGGCGTTCTCGACGCGATAAAGGCGTCGCAGCTCAACTTTATAGGCTTCGAAAGGGGCTTCAAGAGAGACGGAGACAAGAGCCGTCGCCTCGCTACCAGAGCTGTAAAGCTCGCCAAGAGGGCGGATACCGTCGTTTTATGTCTCGGGCTGGGCGAGGGAAGCGAGCTCGAAAGTTGCGACAGAACGACTTTGAACCTGCCTCAAAATCAGACCGACCTGCTTGCCATTTTAAGCGGGCTCGGCAAAAAGATTGTCGTTCTTTTGTCCTGCGGCGGAGTGGTGGACACTTCGTGGGACGAAAAGTGTTCTGCGCTCGTGCATTGTTTTCTTTCGGGTCAGAGCGGCGGCACAGCCGCGGTCAGGGTGCTGACGGGCGAAGTAAATCCGTCGGGCAGACTTACCGAAAGTTTCCCCGAAAAACTTTCCGACGTGCCATGCGCGGAAATTTACAACCAATATCCCTACAAAATGGACTATGCCGAGGGAATATACGTCGGCTACAAATATTACGGCGCCACGGGCGCGCGGGTTAAGTATCCGTTCGGCTACGGGCTTTCGTACACAACTTTTTCCTGCTCCGATTTTTCTCTCTCCGAAGAGGGGGTAAGGCTCATGGTCGAAAACACGGGCGACCGCGACGGCGCGACGGTCGTGCAGATGTATATAACCGCGCCCCGACCCGAACTTGAAAAATCTCCGCCCGAGCTTAAAGGGTTTGAAAAGGTTTTTCTGCGCGCGGGCGAAAAGAAGAGCGTTTTCATACCTTTCGACAAATACTCTTTCAGAGTGTGGAACATAGACAAGGCGCGCTGGTGCGAGGGCGGCGTTTATACCGTATCTATCGGTTTTAACAGTGCGGACATGCTGTTCACCGCAAAGATTGACAGGGGCGGCGCGACTGAAAGGGGAAAAGCCCCTCAAAGTTATAAACAATACTTTGACAGCCGCATATCCCCCGTTCAACCCAAAGTAAAGCACAAAAAAGGCAGCCTTGAAGCTACGGTGATGACCGAAATTTACGATCTGAAATACTGCAAGGGCTTTGTCGCAAGGCTGTTCAGTTTCATAGCTTCGCTGTATTCGCGCTCCAAGGACGAAATACTGTCCAATTCCATGACCCACCTGCCGATAAGATTTATTTTGCTTTTCATGCATTATAACGAAGTGCAGGTGCAGGGCTTTATAGATGCCTGCAACGGAAAATTCTGGAGCGGCATAAAAAAGATAATTTTAAAAAAATAAACGTTGCGGCTTCAAGCCGCTTTGAGGAGATATATGAAGTGGGTAACCGTATGGGGTAATGCGCCTTCGATAACAGAACACAGACCTGAAACTTATGCAAAGGACATAACTTTGCGCTATCCCATAACATGCGCGCTCGGCGGCGAAAAAGTAAGATTGCAGTTTTCCAATTTCTGCGGCACCGAACCCGTTACGCTCACAAGGGTAACTCTCGCAAGGGCTATGGGCGACAGGGAAGTCAGCCTGCACAATGCGCGGCTCGTAACATTCGGCGGAGAGGAAAGCGTAACCATTCCCGCAGGCGGAGAAATTTTTTCCGACGAAATAAACTTCATGATAAAACCCAAGGGCGTGCTCTCCGTAAGCATTTACCTTCAAGATTTCACCCTCATGCGCACGGGCGTTACGGCGACGGGACCCCTTTCCAAGGGCTTTTTCTCGGTGGGCGACTGCACTTTTTCAAGCGTTCTTCCCCTCGAAAAGACGAGGCATATCGACGTGTTCTATTTTTTGAGCGGGCTCGATTTATACACCTCCGACGAAAACCGCTCGGTCATTTTATACGGCGACAGCATAACCGCGCAGAGCTGGGCTGATTACCTTGCAATAGAGTGCATGAACGACCCTTACAACAACACCGCAATCGTCAGAAAGGCGGCGAGCGGCACGCGCGTTTTAAGGGAGTATTCCTGCATAACTTACGAAAGTTACGGTCTGTGCGGAGATCACCGCTTCGTGCGCGAAATTTCCGCCGTCAGCGGCGCGGACGCCGTCATTATACAGCAGGGCATAAACGACATAATTCACCCCGTCGGCACGGACGTCAATCCCTTCCGCCCGATGAGCGATTTGCCCACGGCGCAGCAGCTCGAAGAGGGGATAGAAAAATATATCCGCGAGGCTAAGGCGCGCTCGCTCAATGTGTTCGTCGGCACGCTTCTGCCCATATACGGCTGGCGCACGTACGCGCCCTTCCGCGAGGAACTGAGGAACGCTTTCAACGATTGGGTGCGTTCGCTCGACGATATACAGGGCTGTATCGACTTCGACCGCCTTCTTTGCGACGACGACAACATATGCGCTTTTGCGCACAACTACGACAGCGGCGACCATCTCCACCCCTCGGAAGAGGCTTACAGGGAAATGGCAAAGCTGGCTTTCGGATATATAAAGGGACAGGAATAACATGCGCGCCTGCATTTACGGCGCGGGGGCGATGGGCACCGTTCTCGGCGCATATATAGCCTCTGCGGGGAAACAGATAGATTTGATAACGCGCAACCGCGAGCACGTCCGCGCGCTCAACGCGGGAGGGGCGGATATAGTTTTCGCCTGCGGAGGCGGCTTCAATGCAAAAGTAAACGCCATTCTGCCCGAGGAAATGTGCGGGCAGTACGACATAGTTTTTCTCATGACCAAACAGCGCGACAACGCGCGCATTGTGCAATATATAAAGCAATTTCTCTCTCCCGACGGCGCGGTATGCACCACGCAGAACGGTCTGCCCGAATACTCCGTGGCGCAAATAGTCGGAAAGGAGCGCTGCCTCGGCTGCGCCGTTTCGTGGGGCGCGACGTACGTTTCGCCGGGCAAAGTTATGCTTACATCCTCGCCCGACGCGCACACTTTCGCGCTCGGCTCGCCCTTCGGCGAAAACCAAAAAATAAAGGCGGTAGCCCAATACCTCGGCTGTATGGGTAAAGTGTCAGAGGAGAAAAATTTCCTCGGCGCGCGCTGGTCAAAACTAATAGTAAACTCGGCGTTTTCTACGCTTTCGGCGATAACTTCGCTCACGTTCGGTCAGATTTCACGCGGTCTTCGCACGAGGAAGATTGTTCAGACAATGCTCAAAGAGGGCATAGATACCGCCCGCGCCAATGGCGTTTCGCCTGCGCCCATACAGGGGCACGACCTCGCCCGCTGGCTCGATTACGGCAACCCGTTCAAAAAGGCGCTGTCCTTCGCCGTCATTCCCTTTGCGATGAAAAAACATTCCCGCCTCGTTTCGGGAATGTATTACGACCTGATAGCGGGCAAAAAGTGCGACGCTCCCTTCGTTGCGGGCGTCGTTGCGGAGTGGGCTTCAAGGGCAGGCGTGGCAATTCCATATACCTTAAAAGCGCTTGAAATTGTAGCCATGGCGGAGGAAGGCAGACTCGCGCCTTCGCCCGACAATATAAAATTGTTTAAAAGCAAATAAAATTGTTTTTACGCGCAAAAAATGCCGCGGCTTGCTACCTTATGTATTTATAATTTTGCGGGTTGGCGCGCGGAGTGCGTTTTATTATTTTGATATGACGGAACACATTTATTACCCTTCAGAGGACAAAAAAACAACCGTACATGCCTGCATATGGCGCCCTCGGGGCAAGGCGACGGGCGTTCTGCAAATTATCCACGGCATGGCGGAATACGCCGAAAGGTATGCGCGTTTTGCCGAATTCCTTGCGGAGCGCGGCTTTTTGGTGTGCGCCGAGGACCACATAGGGCACGGGCAGTCCGTCATAAGCGGCGAAGACCTAGGCTATTTTGCCGACGGCGACGCAACGGATATAGTGCTTAGCGACATAAGCCGCCTCACCTCGATTGTTAAGGAGCAGACGGGCAGTCTGCCTTACTTCGTGCTGGGTCATTCCATGGGCTCCTTTTTCTGCCGCTGTCTTATCGCCAAAAGGGGAGAGGACTACGACGGCGCAATAATTATGGGCACGGGCTTTCAGCCGCCCTTTGTTGCGGGCTTTGCAAAGTTTGTCGCGCGCACGGTCGCGCTCTTCAAAGGCTGGCGACACCGCTCGCCGTTGATAGACGGGCTGGCTTTCGGTTCGTACAACAAAAAATTTCAGGGTCGCACGCCATTCGACTGGCTGAGCGCAGACAGTGATAACGTCGACAGGTATATTGCCGACGAGTTGTGCGGCGTAATGTTCACCTGCAGCGGCTTTTATACGCTCTTTTCCGTACTCAAAAGAGCTTGCAGCGATAAAACGATAAATGCCGTGCCCAAAGATCTGCCCGTATTTCTCGTTTCGGGCGGAGACGACCCCGTCGGCGCTTACTCCGCGGGAGTTATAAAGCTGTACGATAAATTCAACGCCTGCGGCGTTTCGGACGTGGAGATGACCATCTACAACGATTGCAGGCACGAAATACTAAACGATTTCTGCGCCCCTTCGGTTATGGAGGACATTCTTTCGTTCATGACGGGGCACATCTGCGCTTCATTATAAGCGCATGCGCCCGAAAAATCGGGCTTTCTCACGCAAATTAATTTTTTTTCGCGCCTTGCGGCGCAAAAGGCTGCATATGAAAAACTTTATATTCATTTCACCAAACTTTCCGGAAAATTACTGGCACTTCTGCAAAAATCTTAAAGACAACGGCTTCAACGTTCTCGGCATAGGCGACTGCGAATACTTTAAACTGCTGCCGCAGCTCAAAGAGAGCCTTACGGAATACTACAAAGTTTCCAACCTTGAAAATTACGACGAAGTTTTCCGCGCGGTGGCTTTTTTCACCTTCCGCTACGGCAAAATCGACTGGCTGGAAAGCAACAACGAATACTGGCTGGAGCGCGACGCGCGCCTGCGCACGGAATACAACATAACCACGGGCTTCAAAGACGGCGACATGGCAAAGGTCAAATTCAAGTCCAAAATGAAGCCTTATTATAAAAAAGCGGGCGTAAAGACGGCGCGCTACTGCATGGCTACGTCGCTTGCAACCTGCAAGAGGTTCATTGCAAAAGTCGGCTATCCCGTCATAGTCAAGCCAGATAACGGCGTCGGCGCGAGCGACACCCACAGAATAAGCAACGTTGAGGAGTTGAAGGAATTTTTAAAGAATAAATTGCCCGTATCCTACATTATGGAAGAGTTCATCGACGGCGAAGTAAATTCTTACGACGCGATAATCGACAGCTACGGCAACCCCATATTCGAAACGGGCAACGTTACGCCCTCGTCGCTTATGGACGTAGTCAACACGGGCGACAGCTCGCTCTTTTACATACTCAACAATCCCTTCCCCGACGTGCGCGACACGGGGCGCAGGGTGGTAAAGGCGTTCGGGGTTAAGTCGCGCTTCGTGCACTTCGAGTTCTTTCGCCTCAACTGCGATCAGCACATAGGCAAAAAGGGCGAAGTCGTCGCGCTCGAGGTCAACATGCGCCCGTCGGGCGGTATTTCTCCCGAAATGATGAACTATGCAAATTCTACGGACGTGTATAAAATCTGGGCGGACATGGTAGCTTACGACAGCACTTTAAAGGGCGCGGGCGAAAGGTTTTACTGCGCGTTCGTCGGCAGAAGGGACTATAAAATGTACGTCCATTCCGACGAGGACATAAGAAACAAGTACGCAGGTTGCCTTAAAATGTGCGAAAGGGTGGCAAAAGCGCTTTCGGGCGCGATGGGCGACATGATGTTCGTCGCAAACTTCAAAACAAAGGAAGAGATGGACGAATTTTACGCTTATACCACCGCGACGCTGTAAAATATTATATATAATGCGGGGCGGCGCGCCTTTTAAGGCGCG
>CAJLKN010000014.1 GCA_905207235.1 uncultured Eubacteriales bacterium | reverse complement strand
TGGTTACGGCAGTACAACGTTTACCTACGACGGTCAGGGCAGGCGCATAAGCAAGTATGTAGATCAGGTAAAAGTTGCTGATTTCACTTATGACAGCAACGGCAACCTGTTAAAGCAGAGCAACGGACTTGAATTTATCTACGATAATTCTGGCGTAATGGGAGTAAAATATAGCGGAAGTATATACTTCTACCGCCGCGACGCACAGGGCAATATCATAGCCATCCTTGACAGTACTGGTAATGTGGTGGTAGAATATAAGTACGATGCGTGGGGCAATCATGCAGTGCTCAATCTCAACGGAAGCGATTGCGAAAGCGGCATAGGCGTCCTCAATCCTTTCCGCTATCGCGGATATTACTACGATACTGAAACCGAGCTCTACTTCCTGCAAACGCGCTACTACGATCCCGAAGTCGGTCGCTTTATTTCTCGCGACAGCATAGAATACGCCGACCCCGACACCATCAACGGTCTCAACCTGTATGCCTACTGCGGCAATAATCCTGTGATGAATGTCGACCCTAACGGTACCGCCTGGTGGGAATGGTTACTTGGAATTGTGATTGTCGTTGCAGCAGTTGCACTTTCAGTTGCAACAGCCGGTTTAGCAACTCCGATATCTGCGGCTTTAGGCGGCGGTATGCTTGGCGCAATAGTTGGAGGCGCTGTAGCTGGAGCTATTGGGGGAGCAATAACTGGTTTTGCATTTAGTGTTGCAACTCAAGGGATTTCAAACGGGTTTGGTAATATAAATTGGGGGCAAGTAGGTTGGGCAACTCTTGGTGGCGCTATCTCTGGTGCAATTTTAGGTGGATTAGGTGGCGGATTAAAATATGCAAGAGCTGCTAGTCATTTAAAATCTAATGGCGTTGATAATGTAAAAGGTATTTTAAAAACTTTTAAAGGTATACCAAGTGTTAAAACGTCTCATGGAACAATTGCATATAGATATTATGATGGAATAAATGCATTCCAAAAGGGTAGATTTTTAACAAATGCGTTGACAAGTAATCCTGGTAAAGCTCTCGTTCTTTATAACAACAATGCAACTATGGTTTCCAAATTTATTATTGAAGATGGCGCAAAATATTTAGCTGGTCGTGTTGCAGGCAGCTCTGTTAATGCTTGGCAATATTTTGTAGCCAATATTAATTGGCTTACATTAATCGGTTAGGAGATTAATATGAATGATCAGCTTTTAAAACTTGCAAGAGAAATAATTAGTTTGTGTGATGAAATTTTGGAAAACAAAACAAGTCCCAACATAGATGTTATCAAGTTAATTAAGCGGGAGTTTGAAGAGCAATTTGATTTATTAATTAGCGAAGATAAAGTAAAAGTTTTGAATAATAAATATGATCTATGGGCAGTAAGAACTATATACGATTCAGCTTTTTTTGAATACGATCAAAATTTATTTCGGAAAGTTTTTGAATTTGCTAAAATATGTAAACATTTAAAAAAAAGCGAAGTAATCATCATGTATCCAAACGGTTAAACGCTCAATTCAAAGAGAGGGGTGGAGTGATTTTCACCCTTCTCTTTTACTAAAAATCAAGTAAGGTAGCATTTCCTATACCTCGATTAAGACAGCCGAATCGTAAAGCAGAGCAACGGACTTGAATTTATCTACGATAATTCGGGAGTAATCGGCGTAAAATATGGAGGAAGCGTATATTTCTACCGCCGCGACGCGCAGGGGAATATTGCGGCTATACTTGACAGTAATGGCAATGTAGTGGTAAAATATATCTACGACGGTTGGGGCAATCATGCAGTGCTCAATCCCGACGGAAGCGATTGCGAAAGAGGCATAGGGGTACTCAATCCTTTCCGCTATCGCGGATATTACTACGATACCGAAACTGAACTCTACTTCCTGCAAACGCTCAACTTCCCCGAAGTCGGGATTTCAGAACTTAGAGTTTTATTTGCAAAAGGCTCGGGTTCTCGCATGGGCATGATCAACACGAGGAATAAATGTGGAGATGCGTGTGCATTCTGAAAAGCGCAGCATTCATTTCTATGTCAATAGCTTGGTTTTCGTGGCTAATTGTGCTGTGACTATTTTCAGGCAGATTGCAATTTGCCCGACGAGGACTAAGGTCCGAGAGAGGTGTTGCGCTTTATAAAGGTCATTAAATATTAACGCGGCGCGGTGAATTTCACCGCGCCGCGATTGCGCTATAAAGCGTATTAAAAATTCATTGTATTTCTGCAATATTTTAGGGTGTAAATCTTATATTTCATAAATAATTTTCGATAAAATCATTGATGAAACAAACGGCGAGGGGCTGATCTGAAAGTGCATTGAGCGCGCATTGAGAGCAATATGAAAAAATACATATACGGTAAAATAATGGTGCAATAGGCTACCATATATTGCGTTTTTTCATTGTGTAATCAGCCTTAAAATTTATTGATGAATAGAGCAAAACGGTAAAGTTCTGTTCAAACAACGGCATAATTGTTTTTGCTCCATTTTTAAAGTATGAAATTAATTTTGTCGGTCGGTGTTAATAATTGACTGTGTTTGAGTTTCTCCGCAGTTGCAGACATTTACAAAACGATTAAAGCGGTAAACACAAAATTTGTCGTCTATAACAGATGGGTATAACTCTGCATGAACTTGTTTTGTTTATTTTACTATTGACGGTTTTTGCCTGTTGTGGTATATTTAAAGCAATAAATGTCGCCAAAATAAAATAGTTTTGTGCAAATTATTTTTTGTCCGATTGGCTAAGTAACGACTTTTGGAAGGATGAAATATGGTTGAGAAAGGGAAAATTCCCGTAATCGTCGGCGTTACGGGGCACAGGAATATTGCGGCGGAGGACAGGGGCGAACTGCGGACGCAAATCGTCGCTGCCCTTGAGGGCATAAAGAGGGCATGCTCGCCCGTCGGAGGGGGAGAGAATACACCCGTAATAATGCTCAATGCCTTTGCGCAGGGCGCCGATATGCTTTGCGCGGAAGCGGCTTTCGATATGGGCATAGATGTCTTTGCCGTGTTGCCGCGCAGTCAGGATGAATATATCAAAAGCTTTACAGATCCGACTGACAGAGAAAAGTTGTTTGCATATCTCGGAAAGGTCAAAAGGGTAATCGTAGCTCCCGATTTTGAGGGCAACAGAGAGTGGCTCGGCAAAGAATATAACATTGGCGGCGAAGATTATGAATACCGCCAGGCAGGTATTTATATTGCAGAGTATTCGCATATTCTTCTCGCGCTCTGGGACGGCAAGGAGGCGGAAAGCAGGTTCGGTTGCGGCACGGTTGAAGTCATAAAATTTGCACTCAACCATGATTTTCTGAACGCCGACAGAGTGTTCAGCCCGGGGGCAATGAACGACAGCGCCGTGCTTTGGATAAATGCGCGCAGAGCGGGAGCAGAAAAGCAGCCCGTCAAAAGGCGCTGGCTTGTGAGTAAGTTTGCAAACGAAAGCGGAGCGGAGCCGTACGGCGACTACCGTGTGTGCGGCGAAATGCCGAAATATCTTTCAAAGATAATAGAAAAGACGGCGGAATATAACGCCGAAGCCTCGTCGGACGGTGCGTGCAGGCTGTGGAAAAGAGAGGACGAACTCGACGAATACCGCAGAAATTTAAGCGACCATTATTCCAAAGCCGACAGCCTTTCCTTTGACGGCAATCAGAAGTATTACAATCTGTTCATTCTGCTGATCGCCATCATCGGTACATTCGTGGCGTTTTCGTTTATGCTTTATGACGATGCCGCTCTTACGTTCATGATATTGCCGTGCGCGCTCGCTGTGGGTGCGCTGATATGGATAATCCGACACGGGCACAGCAAGGGATATCACGAAAAATACATAGAATACAGGGCGGTCGCCGAGGCGTTCAGAATACAGTTTTACATGTCGCTGTGCCTCAGCGAACGGCAGGCGCTCTCCAACGTATGCAGACTTTATTCCTGGACGCAGAAGGTCAATTCTGCATGGATATACAAGGCGTTGCAGGCGGTCGCAGCAACAAGCGACGTGCAGTCGCCCGACATAGATGCTTCTGAAATAATAGATGTATGGATAGGCAACAGCGAGGAGCCCAAAGGTCAGATGAGATATCATACAGAAAAGTTGGTAAAAAACAGGAGCAAGGCTGGTAAATACAACAGAATATCAAAGGCGCTCAGCGTAATTACGGTCTGCATTTATGCCGCCATATTCATTATGGAAGCAATAGGGCACATTCTCAATGCGTGCGGTATCTCCTGGTTCTGGGAGGGGCTTATTTTAGGCAACATTTTATGGAGGAGCGTGGGAGTGATATTAATGGGAACCGCGACGGCGGCGTCGCTTTTGTTCGCAAGCTATTTCGGGAAGTTGTGCTTTGACAGAAAGGCCGAAGATAATTTCAAGATGGGTATGTTTTATTCTTCTGCGTATGCAAGGTGGCAGGAGGCGAAATCGCGCCCTTCCGTCGAGAAGGATAAATTCGTAAAGGAAATAGCGCGCGAGGAAATTATTGAAAACGGCATATGGTGTTCGTACGTAAAGGATAACAGTCTGGAAATCAATATTTAGTCCATAAAATAAATACGTTCAATGCGGAGGGTATATGTTTCTAGCGGCGGGAATTTTATTGCTTATAATTTCGCTCATAATAATCTGCGCCATAGTCTTCACTACGTCGAGCAGGATAAAAAGCAGGGGCGAGATAGTTATTTCTAAAAAAAATCTGATATATCTTGTGCCGACCTATCTGCTGATATATTTTCTGCATATGTCGGCGTGGCTGTATAACGGCAACAGCCTCGATTTTTTCAACGTCTTTTCGCTTTTCGGCTCTGCGCTGGAGGTGATAACCAAGTTCAAAGTGGATACGTCGCTCGTCCTGCCCGTATGTCAGGCCTATCCTATATATTATGTCGATTTTGTGCTTGCGTATGTCGCGGGAGGCGCATCCGTAATCCTCAGCGTAGCCAGCTTTTTCAGCCCCCGCATACGCAACTTCTTTGCCCGCCGCAGATATATGCGCCGCGGTTGCGATATAGTCATAGGTAATTCCGAAAGCGCTGTAAGATATATCAGAAACAATGCGGGTTGCGTACTGCTCGCGCCGTCGATTGCGCGCAGCGCGTATGGCGACCTCGTCAGAAACGGCTTTACCGTGCTTACCTGTCCGCTTGATCGCCTCGACAGATTTTTGAAGGACGGACAGTATAACCTGATTTTGTTCCGTGACGGAAAGGTTTCTTATTCGGATATGACAGAAGCATTCATATCCATAAAAAAATGCGGACGCAACGTCATTCTCAATATGGAGGCGGAGCAGAACGAAGTCAAAGTCATAAAGGAAAAACTCATCGCCGAGGCGGACAAGCAGGTCGCGGCGTACATAAACTGTTTCAGCAAGCATGAAATTATAGCAAGGCAATTCGTCCGCCAATATCCCATAACCAAGTTCATTCCGCGCCATTTTTACAACCCCAATTTCACAATAAAAAGCGACAAGCAAATAAACGTCGCGTTCATAGGCTTCGGCAAGATGAACTATCAGCTTTTCAGAATGTGTTGCATGCAGTTTCAGTTTGCCGCCCAGGAGGGGGACAGGTTAGCTTCAAAGCCCGTAAACTATTATATATACGACAATCGCGATCAGGCGTTGCACAACGAATTCTTTTCGCGCATAGCCTATGAGTTCGACGAAGATTTCAAAGACTGCGATTTCCCCGTGCCGGACAGGATATGCAATATAGCCGAGGTAAAGCAGACAGACATCAATTCGGTAGAGGCGCGCAGAAAGTTCTGCGAACTGGTCAAAGAAAATTGCTTTACATATTTCATTGTATCTTTGAACGCGGATCTTGAAGACGCCGCCTACGCGCAGACGTTAAAGCGCATGTTGCCCGATGACGCCGAATATCGCATATTCGTCAGGAGTAAGAGCAATAAAGAGAGATTTTGCGACGACGGAATAATATATTTCGGCGAAGAAAGCCAGATATATACCCACAAGGGCATAGTCAACGACGATCTGTCGGAACTCGCGCTGCGCATTAACATGCTGTACGACAGCATAGATAATCCCCCCGAATGGTTGCTTAAAGTCAGGTCGCTGCCTGCGGAAAGACAGGCGGAGGCGTTGGATGTCTGCCTCAAAGATGCTGAAAATCTCGAACTCATGCGCGTCAACTGGGAAAAACGCCCCATGATAGAACAGGCTTCTAATTTATATCACGCTCTCAATCTGCCTTTCAAACTTAATCTTCTCGGGTTCGATATGGTAAAGCGCAGCGGTGCGGAAGATTTGGGAGTATCCGAAGAGCAGTTCGATACGCGCTACATAAATTCCGGCAAGGCGGAAAATTATGCAAATCCCGCTTTCTATTTCGGCACGCAGTCGTCAAACGTGTTGGCGTTCATAGAACATTCGCGCTGGAACGCGCTGTATATTCTATATGACTATAAACAGATGAAGAAGAAGGATATAGTCGTAAAAGAAGTAAAGGATAAAGACGGCAATGTGCGCTTAGCCGCTCCCCATAAGGATATCGCTCGCAAACGCCATGCGTGCATCACGACATATTACGGGTTGAAGGATTTAATCGAATACAAGTTTGGGCTTATGTACAAGCAGGATATTTCGCAGGTTTCTCCTTCGGACGACAGAGTGCGCGAACTTTATAACATTTATCGTTACGACTATATGGACCTCGACCGCATATATCGCGAAATTACGGCGATCGGGTACAAAATAGTTGAAAATCATACACGGTAAATAAGTTATTTAATAAGAAAAAATCTTTTTGAGTTATCATTCGGGCAAAGTCTGACTTATCGGACTCCTCGCAAAATACTTCGGGCGCAACGGCATAAAGTCGTGATATTTACTTTTATTATAAATATAGGCGGATAATGCCCGGCATTCTCCGCCTCGGTTTATAATCAAAAGCGCAGGCAATAAGCGAATGAGCAAAGTTAAAGGCATAAAGGCGCGGACACAGTCGTGTCCGCGCCTTTTAATTTTTCATTAAATGTTTATTCAGGCGGCGCAGTCGCCGAAGGCTTTTCTGCGCTTTTGCCGAGGCATTTTGCCTTATATATAGCTCCGACAATTAAAAATGCCATGCACAATGCCGACAGTATAAGTACGGGTATATATGCGGCGTAAGGGGTGTTGAGACAGCATGCGGCAACAAATACCGCGATCTGCAAAATGGCGGAACTTATCTGAAAAGCGATATATTTCTTTTTGTGCACTTCAAAACCGCCGCGCAGTATTAGCTTTCTGCAAGCAAAGGAAGCTATAACGGCGTATATGCTTAAAATAAACCCCGCAACGGCAATCGTAGCCAGCAGAACGGCTGCCACTCCCGCGCCGAGCGCGACGCCGAACGATGCCGCAATATTGCCGACGGCGGAACCGCTATCCCCCGTATATACCGCGGCAAGTGCGGGAAAAATAAATAAAGAATATATAAAAAAATACGCCATTGAAGCCGAGAGGCATACAGAGCCTGTTAGATCGAGCGCGAAGGCGCGCTTTGCAAATTTTTCCATAATTACCTCCCGACAATTTTTTCATCATTATTCTAACATTGCGATACGGCTTAGTCAATACCCGACCTTTTTGTCTGCGGGTATTGCAAAACGTTGCGCGGTCGGGTATAATATACATAAAATTTGTCAGAGGAAAAAATTATGACTTTGAATTTACTCGCAGAAGAAGGCGCGGTTGCGACGTTCGACTGGAACGGTCTTTTCAACGCCGTTATACAATGGATGACTACTACGGGCATAAGGCTTGTCATAGGCATAGTGCTTATGATTATCTCGTTCAAGATTATCAATGTGTTCACCAAAAGGCTGTACAAGCGCCTGCATAAGAAGAATGTGGACGAAACCATAGCCAGAGTCAGCAGTCAGACGCTGCGCATTTTTCTAAAACTTGTAATACTCGCCTGCCTCGTCGGATATATCGGCATAGAGACGGCGTCCATTTCGGCGGTGATAGCTTCGATAGGCGTAGGCATTTCGCTCGCTGTTCAGGGCACGCTTTCAAACTTTGCGGGCGGCGTGATAATCATAGTCATGCGCCCCTTCAAGATCGGCGATTTTATAACCTCGCAGGACCATTCGGGCACGGTGGAGGACATAAAACTTTTCTATACGCACATAGTTACCACCGATAACAAGGCTGTCGTCATTCCCAACGGCGAACTTGCAAACAATGTAATAGTCAACGCTTCGGCAAAGGATACGCGCAGGGTTGAACTCGCCATATCCGTTGCCTACGGCAGCGACGTGGAGAAGGTGAGGGGCATAATAAAGGACGTATGCGCGGCGGAAGAACTTGTGTTCACCGACCCCGCACCCTTTGCCGAGCTCAGCAATATGGGTGCGAGCTCGCTCGATTTCACCGTCAGGGTGTGGTGCAACAGGGGCGATTACTGGACGGTTTACTATAAGTTGCTCTCCGAAATTCTTTCCGCGCTCAATGAAAACGGCATAGAAATACCTTTCAACCAGCTCGACGTGGCAATAAAAAATCTGCCGCAGAATATTTCTGTCGCAACAGGCGAAAAGAAGGATGTCTGATTTAAATAAACTCCCCTGCGCTTTTGCGCAGGGGAGTTTTTATGATTTATTATTTTATTTTTTAAAAATAAGAGTTTCAGGGTGAGAAAATTCAAATTGTATTTTTTTATGCGGATTTATTAAAATGTTAAGCGTTCCTTGTTCTTTGGTGCCCATTGCAGTTTGCATGACAAGCGAGCGGTAAGGCTTAAAACCGCATTTTTCCTGCACGCGTTTAGATTGGCTGTTAAAGTTGTAATAACCGCAAAGCAAAAAATCCAAATTCAGTTCGTTGAATAAATAATCTGTTACCGAATTTACTGCCTCGGGCGCTAAACCTTTACCCCAATAATCTTTGCTCAATACAAAACCTATTTCCCTGCCGCGAAAATTTTTAAATTCAGTCAGCTTATCTTCCATTCCGTATTTTTCAACGCCGAGCGAGCCTATAACCTTACCCGTTGATTTATCGACAATTGCAAACACATTATCATCTTTAATAAACGAGTTGAGTATTTCGCGCGATTGCTCTTTGCTCTCGTGGTGTTTCCAACCTGCCATTTCGCCGACGCCGTCAACCGAGGCGTATGCATAAAAATCATCCAGATCGGTCGGCTCGAAAGCTCTTAGGATAAGCCTGGCTGTCTCTATCACTTTTCCGTTTATATTGAAAATTGCATTCATATAATATCAGTCCTCATCAGTTATCGTTTGCGGCAAATCGGCTTTAACGGCGCTGCAACTTTTTTATCGTAAAATATATTAAAGGTCCGATACATTGATAAATCTTTGTGTCGGACCCGCTTATTTTATGGTGCACTCGTCGGGGCTCGAACCCGAACCGAAGGCGTCGGAGGCCTTTATGGTATCCAATTCCACCACGGGTGCATATTCCGCCCTGCCGCGGCAGGGCGCTTTAAATTTTATTCCGCATATGCGCTTATTATGCCGAGCAGGATATCAACGGCTTTTTCCATGCATTGTACGGCTACAAATTCGGTCTTGCCGTGAGCGTTGTGCGCGCCCGTGCAAAGGTTGGGGCAGGGCAGACCCATAAACGAAAGTCCGCTGCCGTCCGTGCCGCCGCGTATGGGCTCTATTACGGGCGTTATGCCCAGTTTTTCCATCGCCTTTGCGGCGTTGTCCACAATGTGCATGACGGGCTTTATAACCTTGGCGCAGTTGTAATACTGGTCGTGCATGGCGCATTTTACTCTGCCGCCGTAGCGTGAAGCATACTTGTCCGCCACTTCCAGAACTCGCACTTTGCGCGCCTCGAACGAGGCGTCGTTGTGGTCGCGCACTATGCCCGAAATGACGCACCTTTCTACGTTGCCTTCTATTTCGTTGAAGAAGTAATAACCCTCGCGACCCTCTGTCGTTTCGGGGCGTTCGTCTGCGGGGAATTCGCTTATTATCTGCGCACCGACGACAACCGCGTTTATCATCTTGCCCTTTGCCGAACCGGGATGAATGTTGACGCCGTCAATCGTAAAGGTGAACGCCGCGCCGTTGAAAGTTTCGTAGCTTATCTCGCCCAGCTCGCCGCCGTCCACCGTGTAGGCGAAGTCGCAGCCGAAGCCCTTTACGTCGAAGAGCTTCGCCCCGTGTCCTATTTCCTCGTCGGGGGTAAAGGCTATGCCTATGTCTCCGTGTTTGTATTCGGGGTGAGTAACGACATATTGAGCCATTGCCATAATTTCTGCAACGCCCGCCTTGTCGTCGGCGCCCAGAATGGTCGTGCCGTCAGAAGTTACTATGTCCATTCCGACATAGTTTCTGAGCGCGGGGCATTTATTTTCGCTTATAACCGTGCCGCCGCTTAAAGGGATGTCGCCTCCGCGGTAATTTTTGTGTATGCGCGGCTGAACGCCGTAGCCCTTGGGCTGATCGACGACGTCGATGTGCGCTATAAAGCCCACCGCCGCGCGCGCGGGGCAGTTGGCGGGTATTTTGGCATATACGTAACATTCGTCCGTCATGCGCGCGTCAAGTCCCATATCTTTGAGCTCGGAATAAAGCATTTTCGCAAGCTCCCTCTGACATTCCGTAGAGGGGGTGCGGTCAGCGCATTTTTCATCGCTGGGGGTGTCGCATTTTACATATCTCAAAAATCTTTCAAGTGCGTCGTACATATCTTTACCTTCATGCAAATTTATTTTCGTCGGGGTCGTAACGATAGCCTATATTGTTCATTCGTTCGACAATATATGCCCTCGAAACGCTCAGAGCCGCGCAAAGTTCCTCTAAAGAGGAGTACTCGTCGCGCAGTTTGGTGTTTAAAAATGAAAGCAGAATATAGTTATCTTCGGGCAGTTTCATATACGCTATTATAACACATTTATTTTTATTTGCAAACAGGGTCGGGGATATGCTATAATATTTTTATGGAAAAAAAGACGGTTGTCGTCGGCATGAGCGGCGGGGTGGACAGCTCGGTCGCCGCTTATCTTTTAAAGCGACAGGGTTACAACGTAATAGGTCTTTTCATGCTCAACTGGGAGGAGGACGACCCCGACGGCGCATGCACGGCGGAGGGCGATTTCGAGGACGTGCGCAGGGTGTGTTCGCTCCTCGATATACCCTATTACTCGGTAAACTTCGCAAAGCAGTACTACGACAGAGTTTTTAAATATTTTCTCGACGAATACGCCGCGGGCAGAACGCCCAATCCCGACGTTTTGTGCAACCGCGAGATAAAGTTCGGACCCTTTCGCGAGTATGCTCTTTCCATGGGCGCGGACTATATAGCCACGGGGCACTACTGCGGAGTGGAACACTCGGAGGACGGCAGACATTATCTTTTAAAGGCTGCGGACGCGGGTAAGGACCAGACGTATTTTTTAAATCAGGTTACGCAGAAACAGCTCGAGAGGGTAATTTTCCCCCTTGCTCATTTAAAAAAGGAAGAGGTGCGCGCGATCGCGCTCGAAAACGGGCTCGCAACGGCTAAAAAGAAGGACAGCACGGGCATATGTTTTATAGGCGAGCGCAACTTCCGCAAATTTTTGTCGCAGTATCTCCCCGCGAAGCCCGGCAGAATACTCACGCTCGAAGGCGAGGACGTCGGCGAGCACGAAGGGCTCATGTACTATACGTTGGGTCAGCGCAGGGGCGTCGGCATAGGCGGCAAAAAGGGCGAAACGGGCAGGTGGTTCGTCGTTAAAAAAGATTTAAAGAATAATATTTTATACGTCTCTCACGGCGACGAAAGCCCGCTTTACACAAATTCCTGCGAGGTGAGCGGCATAAACTGGATAGGCTTCGAGCCGCCAAAAAAGTTTGCCTGCCGCGCGAAATTCCGCTACCGTCAGGGCGAGCAGGACGTGAACGTAACGATGACGGAGAACGGAGCGCACATCGATTTTGTCGAGCCCCAGCGCGCGGTAACGGCGGGACAGTATGCGGTGTTCTACGACGAAAAACGCTGCCTCGGCGGAGGAGTGATACTTTAAAAGGCGCGAAATTTTTGTGCCCTGATATGTTATAAATTTAAGCGGTTGAGTATAGTTCAGCGGCGGACGGGGAGCCCGTCCGCCGCTCGCATTTTTTTGTGCGACGGCGTATGCGGCGCTATGTGAAAATGAGGTGTTGACAATATAACTGTTGTGTGATAGAATATATTGCATAAGGCGGAAAAAGGCTCAGGCTCTATCCGTTCACAGGGGCGCAGAGCCCTTAAAAATCTATTATTTTATAGGGGGATTGAAAACTTATGGCAAAATCCAAAAAAATGAATACTGCTGCGCTTGTTGCGGCAGGGCTTGTTGTCCTCGGGCTTATTCTCGTAATCGTGGGAATGGTCGTAACATGGATAAGCGCAGAGGGAGAAGCTCTTAAAATGAGCGACATCACAGATGCCAACAATCTGTATAAGGAATTTGCGGACAAGTCGATGGACGGATATGATGCGATGAACGCATTTATGATTATAACCATTATAGTAGCGGCTATAACTCTTGTGGGCGCAGGCGTAGGGCTCGTTCTCAAAAACAAGGTTGTAAAGCTCATTGTCGCAGTCGCTGCCGTTCTTACGGTACTCGCGGCAATACTTACGCTTGTCTTCACTTATCAGTTCTGCGATAAATACAGCTCGGCATTTGTGGAATTTGCTCCCGCAATCGGCGCATGGTTGCTCACCGTTGGCGGCGTAATAGCGGGCGTAGGCGGTCTCGGCTGTGCGGCAAAATCATAAATTTAAACTTAAATAAAAAGATTACAGCCGTCCGCGCACAAAGCGCGGGCGGCTTTTTTTATAAAACCCCGCGGACTATCCGCGGGGTTATTTTCAATAATTTATTATTTCAGTATGTGTAATTTGGTGAAATCAAAGTTCCTCTTTGTCGGGACTTAAATAGCCTTCGCCGTAAATTTCCTTTGCGGAAGAAACTATCATAAATGCCTTTTTGTCTTCCTCGCGGACGACGTCGCGCAACTTGGGATAAACTATTGGTTTGACGACGCATAACAGCACCTTTTTGTCCTCGCCCGTATATCCGCCTCTCGCGTCGATGAACGTCGCGCCTGCGTCGAGCTCTTTGAGCACCCTGTCGCAAATCGATTGCGCCGCCGCGCTGTCCGAAACTATGAACACCATTTTCGCCGAGTTTCCGCCGTACAGCACGCGGTCGAATACGAAAGTGAATACTACTACCGAAAGCACGGTAAAGAACAGCACTTCGAGCGTATTTTGCTTGTATGCGAAAGCCGAGCAGGCTACGATTATAACGTCGGTAACAAGAGTAATCGTGCCCGTGCTGATGTGTCTGAATTTCTTTTTAAGCACCTTTACGGGTATATCCGTTCCGCCGGAGGACGAACCGCAGCGGAAAATCATGCCCATGCCCAGCCCGAAAAGCGCGCCGCCCGTTATGGCGTTTATAAGCATGTTGTCCGTAAGCGGCAGAAGCGTTTTGCCGTAAATTGCTGGAACCCAGTCTATAAAAGTTTTTTCGGTCAGCCACATGAGCAGGGCGGACAGCGCTATAACATACAGCGTTGAAAAGAAAAATTCTCTGCCGAATACCTTCCAGCCCCATATCATGAGCGGCACGTTTATGATGAACGACGTAATACCCGTGCTGAACCCCGTAACTTCGTTTATGATAAGGGCGATACCCGTCGCACCTCCGCTCGCCAGGTTGCCCGCCTGCAAAAATATGACTACCCCCGCGGCGTAAAGCACGCAACCGAGGGTAATCAGTAAGTAACGCTTTATAAAATCTTCCATCTGTAATCTTCTTGCTGTCTTCATAGCGACTACTATTTTATAGTCAAACTGAAAATAAGTCAAACGACTTTCATTTTGCATGGCAATTAAACTTTATAAAAAATGCGCCCGCGCAGGCAATGCGCGGGCGCATTTTTTATTTGTATAACTGCGCGCAAAGACTTGAATATAAATTTATTTTCTGTATGCTCTGGGCGTTACGCCGTATTTTTTCTTGAATGCGTCTTTAAAGTAATTTGCGTCTGTAAAGCCGCACCGCATGGCAATCTGCGTAACGGTGTCGTCCGTCTCGATGAGTTCCAGCGCGGCGCGCTGCAATCTTATGAAGGTCAGGTATTCGTGCAGACCTATGCCTGCGGCTTCCCTGAATTTGCGGCTCAGATAGTTGGGGCTGTACCCTGCGGCGCAGGCGATGTCCGCCGTCGAAATGTCGTCCATGTACCTGTCCTTTATGAACTGCGCCGCCTGCACTATGGGTCTGTCCGTCGTGTGTATTTCCGAGGGCATGTTTTTAAGAATATTGCATTCTCTGCTGCACAAAACGAACATCTCCTGCAACAGTATGCTTATCATGGGCGCAGAACGTTCGTCGTTGATTTTTTCCTCCTTAATCATGCGCTGAATGAGGCTTGCAATCTGTTCGCGATAGGCGTCGGGCACCTGAAAAATACGCATTTGCGAGAAGAATTCTTCCTTTTGCGGCAACAGCGCCCTCACCTGCTCGGGCAAGTCCTCGCGGCGGAAGAATATGTTGCTTCGCCTGCATTGACCGAGAAGGTACCTCGTGTAGTGGAAGACCTGCGGCGGAATGAGCATAAAATCGCCTTTGTGCAGTTCGTACATGTTGTTTTCTATGAAAAAACTGCACGCGCCGCTGTCAACGTAAAACAGCTCGAAATACGGGTGGCAGTGGGGCTGAGGCATTATGTAGCCGCACTCTCTCACGACGCTTTCGGCGTAAATTCTGTCTATAATTTTATTCGGGTCCTTTGACGGCGCGCATCCGCTCACTTTAAAAATCTCCTTAAATATTGTTGAAAAAACTGTATTTCATGATAATTATAGCGCATAAACCCCTTGAAAAGCAAGAAAAACTGTTGTAAAATATTTGTAACATTCATAAAGGGATTATTGCGCTCGGCTAAATTAAGAAGCGCGGGAGGGATTGAATTGCAGACTGTTCAGAAAGCAAAAAAACGTTATTCGTTGTTTACGAACAAACAACTTTTATGGTTGATTGCTCCCATTGTAATTGAATCCATTTTTTCCACTTCGCTCGGCATGTTCGACTCCATAATGGTATCCACCATAGACGCCGCAGGTCATGCGAGCAACGCCGTTTCCAACGTAGATTTCATAAACAACCTGATAATTCAGTTGTTTTCGGCGTTTGCAACGGGCGGCGCGATAATAACCAGTCAGTATCTCGGCGGGCGCGACGGGGAAAATGCCAGAAAGAGCGCAAAGCACATGCTTGTTCTGGTTCTTTTGTTCTCTCTGCTCATTGCAGCCGTGTGCCTTGCGCTCAATTATCCTCTTTTAAAGCTGTTCTACCCCGACGTAGAAGGCTCGCTCATGGAATTGCAGCGCCAGTATTTTTATATAACCGCCGCATCTTTTCCGTTCATAGGCATCTTTAACGGCAGCGCGGCTCTGTTGCGCGCACAGCGCAGGAGTATGGTTACAATGGTCAGCGCAGGCATAAGCTGCGTTGTAAACATCGCTCTCAACGCGCTTTTTATAATGGTTTTGCAGATGGGCGTTTCGGGCGCGGCTCTCGCAACGCTTATCGCGCGCGCCATTCCCGCAATTTACATGCGCGTCCTTCTTATGAGCGATAAAAACGTGCTCACGGTAAAACTCTTTGAAAAGTTCAAGCCCGACATAAAAATGGTAAAGCACATTCTGTTCATAGCAATTCCCAGCGGAATAGAAAGTTGCCTTTTCCAGCTCGGCAAACTCATGACGAATACTTTCGTCAATGCGGGTTGCTACATTCATTATGACAGCGCGATAGGCGAAAACATAAACATTCAGGCAAACGCCAACACGGCGGCAAACAACCTCAACAACATTGCGTCAGTCGTGGGAAGCGGCGTGGGAACTTCCTGCCTCACCGTAATAGGTCAGGCGGTAGGCACGGGCGACGTTGACTGCGTCAAATATTATATAAAGAGAATGTTCGTCATCTCGTTTATAGCAAACGCAGTTGCCGTTGCGCTTATAATGGGAACGTGCCAGTGGCTTATATACATGTGGGATTATCCTGCCGATGCATATCCCATAGCCATAAAGTGCCTGTATCTCTGCCTCGCTTTCCAGTTTGTTACATATCCTCTGTCGTTTACCACGCCCGCAATCTTAAAGGCAACTTCGGACGTAAGATATGTAATGTGGTCGGCAATATCTTCGATGATAGTCATGCGCGTAGGTCTTTGCTTCCTCCTTGCGGACGACGCTCTCACGCCCTGGCTTTTAAGCACATTCGGCTTCAAGTTCGAGCTGGGCGCAATGGGCTACTGGATAGCTATGTGCGCCGACTGGTGCATGCGCTCCATTCTGTTCGTGTCCCGACTTCTGACGGGCAGATGGAAGAAGGCTTCGGGCATGTTCAAGGACAACGACGCCTCCCGCCTCGTTTCGGAGGAAGAGGGAGAAAAGGACGATGCGCACAATGAGCAGGGCGCGCGCAATGAGCAGGAAGGCGAGATAGCGCAGTTTGCGGAAGGCGGCGACGTGTTGCAGAGCGAGGACGGCGACAAAGCCGTGCAGGCGGCGGGCGATACCGTTCGGAACACAAAAATTGAGCAATAAAAATTTCGGAGGTCAGGATATGGCGGAAAAGATTTTCAGACAGATGTTCGAAGAAAAATATATGCGCTTCCCCGGCGGGAAGTCGAAGGCTTTGACTTTCAGCTACGATGACGGCGTCGGGTCGGATAAAAAACTGCTTGAGATATTTAAAAAATACAATCTTAAAGCGACATTCAATTTAAATTCCCGCCTTTTCAACTGCGAAAACTGGCACGGCAGAATGGATGAAGAGCAGACGTATTCTGTATTTTCCGCGAGCGGGCAGGAAGTTGCCCTTCACGGAGCGCGGCACATATTCCTCAACAAAGTGCCCCTTTGCGAAGCTATAAAGGAAGTTGCGGACAACCGCGATTACCTCGAAAACAAGTTCGGTTGCATAGTGCGCGGCATGGCGTACGCATATAACGGTTTCAATGCGGAAATTAAGCGCGTTCTTTCAGACCTCGGCGTCAAATACGCCCGCACGACCGTGCCTACGCATTCGTTTGCCCTGCCCGAAGATTTCCTCGAATGGAACCCTACCTGCCATCACAACGATGAGGCGCTTTTCTCGCTGCTCGATAAATTTATAAACAAGCGTCCCGAGGACGAATTCAAATTCCGCGAGCCCTGGCTCTTCTATGTGTGGGGACACAGCTACGAATTCGACGACAATTCCAACTGGGATATAATGGAGCGTTTTTCCCGCGAGGTATCGGGCAGGGAGGACGTCTGGTACGCAACCAACGGCGAGATATGCGATTACGTCGCCGCATACCGTGCGCTCGTATTCTCGCTCGACGGCGAAAGGGTGTTCAACCCCTCATATATTCCCGTTTGGCTGGAAATCCGCGGTCAGGTTTACAAAATAGACGCGGGCGGGACGGTAAAGTTCGAAAGCTGATTTCGGTCGTTACATGACCATTAGATGTGCGGCAATAAAGAGCGCGGCGCGGGGAAAATTTTTCCCCGCGCCGCGCTCTTTTGCACTTGTTTTATTTATGCGGTCGCAACAGTAAAAAAGCGGCGCACAATTTTGTGCGCCGCTTCATATTTGTGATTATTTATCTGCCCAGCCAGCCGCCGTCAACTGCCAGTGTAAAGCCGTTTACATAGTCGGAGGCGGAGGAGGCGAGGAATACCGCCGCTCCCTCGAGATCGGCGGGAGTGCCCCATCTTCCCGCGGGAATGCGCGCGAGGATGTCCGCGCTTCTTTCCTCGTCCTGACGGAGCGCCTGCGTGTTGTTGGTTGCCATATATCCGGGGGCTATTGCGTTTACGTTTATGCCGTATTTAGCCCATTCGTTGGAAAGTGTCATGGTAATGCCCTTTATCGCCGACTTTGAAGCGGTGTAGGAGGGAACGCGTATGCCGCCCTGATAGGAGAGCATGGAAGCGATGTTTATAATCTTTCCGCCCGACTGCTGTTTTACAAACTGTTTTGCGACGGCCTGAGTGAGGAAGAAAACCGTTTTGAGGTTGACGTTTAATACGCTGTCCCAGTTTTCCTCGGTAAATTCCAGCGAGTCCTGGCGCTTTATTATGCCCGCGTTGTTGACGAGTATATCTATCTTGCCGTATTTTTCAATCGACTTTTCTATAACTTCGGGAATTACTTCGCAGGAGGAAAGGTCGGCTATCACGTTGTAAAATTTATCTTTGCCGATGAGCTCTTCGGTTTCGGCGGAAGGTCTGCGCGAAACGCCCACGACCTTTGCGCCCGCCTCTGCAAAGGCGCGGCATATGCCCTGTCCCAATCCCGTGTTGGAGCCCGTTACTATGGCAACTTTATCCTTTAAACTGAAAGTATCCAAAATCATTTTTCTGTATTCCCCCAAAAATAGTTTTATTGACTGAATATATCATACACCGCCTCGCGGCAAAAATCAAGTGGCAATTTCAAAACTTGCGGCAAAAAGCGTTTTTGTTTCGTGTATTTGAGCGAATATAAAATAAGAGCGGGCGGATAAGTAGGGGAAGGTCCGCCCGCTCCTGATGCCTTGCGGCTAAGAGTGTATTATTTTACCGTGCAAAAATTATTTCTTTTTGCGCGCAAGCACTAATCTTTCTATTAATTTCTGCAATTCCACGAGAGGAATTATAGCAATCGCCACGCCTATCGACACGAGCCATTCGACCGCCGAAAGCATGAAGTCGTTGCCTGCGCCTTCAATAAATACCGTCTTTACTCCGGGGGTGAGCACGACGAAGAGCGTCAGGGCTATGCCGATGAGTGCGGATAAATCGAGAGGCTTGTTCGAGAAGAACTTGGAGTTGAGCACGCTGTTTCTCTGCGAGCGCAGGTTGAACGCGTGGAAGAGCTGTATGAAGCACAGCGATATGAACGCCATCGTCATGGGCTCTGCGTGGTGCTCGACGCCGTCGGTTATGACGTACTGACCGAGCAGGTACGACAGCATTACGAGCGCCGTCTGCATTATGCCCTGAATTATGATGTCCTTGCCCATCTGCCCCGCAAACAGCGAGGAGTTGTTCTTTCTCGGCGGCAATTTCATTACGTCTTTTTCCGCCTTTTCCGTTCCCAGCGAAAGAGCGGGGAAGGAGTCGGTAACGAGGTTTACCCAAAGTATCATAATGGGCGAAAGGAAGGTCTGCGGCTGACCCGAAATGAGCGATATCATTTCGACTATGAACAGGCACATAACCTCTGCGATGTTCGCCGAAAGCAGGAACTGTATAGCTTTTGTTATGTTGGAGAATATCTTTCTGCCTTCTTCCACCGCGCCGACTATGGTCGCAAAGTTGTCGTCGGTGAGCACCATGTCGGCAGCTTCCTTGGAAACCTGCGTGCCCGTAATGCCCATGCCTATGCCTATGTCGGCTTCCTTTATCGAGGGCGCGTCGTTGACGCCGTCGCCCGTCATCGCGGTAACCTTGCCGTTTGCGCGGAAGGCTTTTACTATTCTCACCTTGTTTTCGGGGCTGACGCGGGCGAATACGGAAAATCTGTTTATGTTTTCGTACAGATATTCGTCCGTCATCTTGTCGAGTTCCGCGCCCGTCGCCGTAAGGTCGCCGTCGCGCAGAATGTCAAGTTCGCGCGCGATTGCGCACGCGGTATCCATATGGTCGCCCGTAATCATAAGGGCGTGTATGCCCGCCGTTCTGCACTCCGCCACGGCAGCTTTGACTTCGGGTCTGGGAGGGTCTATCATGCCCGTGAGTCCGACGAAAATCATTCCCTCTTCGGAGACGTCGTCGCCCTCTTTGTATGCCGCCGCGAGCACGCGCAGAGCCCTCTGCGCCATGCCGCGGTTTGCCTCTTTAATTGCGTCCGCGTCGGCTGCCGTCAGCTTCTTAACGCCGTCAGTCGTGAGTATGTGCGAGCACTTTGCAATCAGCATGTCGGGAGCGCCCTTTGTATAGCTGTATTTCTTTCCGCCGTTTTCGTGGACGGTGGTCATCAGCTTTCTTACGCTGTCGAAAGGTTTTTCGTTCACGCGGGGATATTGCGCCGTCAATGCGGCAAAATCGCCGTTCTGAGATATAAAGTAGTCAACGAGAGCAGTTTCGGTGGGGTCGCCCTGCAATCCGCTTTTGGAAACCACCGTGTCGTTGCACAGCGCCATAATGCGGTTGAGAATATCGTTTTTCCCGGAGGGGCAGTAGGTGTCCTTTACGGTCATCTTGTTGAGCGTCAGCGTGCCCGTCTTGTCCGAGCAGATAATTTCGCAGCAGCCCAGCGTCTCTACTGAGGGCAGGTTCTTGACGATGGCGTTGCGCTTGGACATCTTCTGAACGCCCATGGCGAGCACTATGGTTACTACCGCGGGCAGACCTTCGGGTATTGCGGCGACGGCTATGGCAACCGCCGTCATGAACGCGTCCATGAATATGTCTGCGTTGAGCCCCGTCGATATGTGCGCGCAGATATTGATTATGAATATAACTACTGCGATGCCGAGCACGAGGAAGGAGAGTATTTTCGCCGTCTTGCCGAGCTGTTTGTTGAGGGGGGAGGGGTCTTCCTTGACTTCGGTAAGCATCTGGGCTATCTTGCCCATTTCGGTAGCCATGCCCGTGGCGGTTACTATGCCCCTGCCGCGGCCGTAAGTTACCGTGCTGCCCGAAAACGCCATGTTGTGCCTGTCGCCGAGGGGCGCTTTTTCGTCAACGACTGCGTCGGCGTCCTTTTCGACGGGAACGCTCTCGCCCGTCAGCGCGGCTTCTTCTATTTTGAGCGAAGCCGAGTGGATAAGTCTGAGGTCGGCGGGAACTACGTCGCCCGCTTCGAGAATGACGACGTCGCCAACAACGAGGTCTTCCGAGGGGATGACGGTCTGTTCGCCGTCCCTTAAAACCTTTACGAAAGGTTTATTGCGCGCTTTGAGCGCTTCGAGCGCGTTTTCGGCCTTGTTTTCCTGCACAAAACCTATAATCGCGTTGATAAGCACGATTAAAAGTATTACACCGCTGTCGATGAGTTCAATGGGCTCGTTGTTTATGCCCGCAAGCACGGCGGAAACGACCGCCGCCGCAAGCAGAACGATAATCATCGGGTCTGTGAACTGCGACAGAAATTTGAGTATTGCCGGCTTTTTCTTTGCTTCGGCGAGGGCATTTTTTCCGTTCTCGGCGAGGCGCTTTTCAGCCTCGGCGGAGGAAAGTCCGCTCTCCGAAGACTGCGTTTCAAGGCAGGCTTCCTCAATGCTTTTGTTATGAAACATCGTTCACCTCACAAATATTTTTGCGCCGCGCGGGCGCTTTGCTTTTTAATTTAAGTTTGCGCAGTTATGTCAGTTATTGCCTCCGCGCGCGTTTATAATTCTGTTTTTTGCGCGCCCCGGTAAAAAAATAAAGACTTTCAGCATTGTGCGATGCTAAAAGTCTTGTTACCGAGAAAAAAAACGGTGGCACAACCGGACCTTTCTTCAACTGCGGTCGGGATGTCGGCTGCGCGCTTATAACTACTCCCTTTTACGCAATTTATTCTATCACCCGCTCAGCCTTTTGTCAATTATTTGCGCCCATTTTTGTTCCGCCCGCGCCGCACGCCTTTCCCTCGCAGAATTATGTCCGTAAAATACATAAATCAGTCCGTTTTATGTATGGCGCAAAGGTCGACAAAACACTATAATGATTATGGCTGATGATGCTATAAAAACGTTGCGCGCGTCCGCGCGCGTAAAAGCGAGGTTTATATGACTATTAAAGAGAAGTTAAACGCAATCGTCGAGCAGTTTGAATGCGTGGGCATAGTGCCCGTCATCAAGCTCGACAAGGTCGAAAACGCCGAAAAGCTGGCAAAAGCTCTGCGCGACGGCGGCATAAACTGTGCAGAAGTTACCTTCCGCGCAAAGGGTGCCGATGAAGTCATCGCGCGCATGGTAAAGGCTTATCCCGATATGTTTGTCGGCGCCGGCACCGTGCTCACCTGCGAGCAGGCGGATGCGGCTGCAAAGGCGGGCGCAAAGTTCTGCGTCGCACCCGGTCTCAATCCCAAGGTCGTAAAGCACTGCCTTGACAAGGGCATACCTTTCGCGCCCGGACTTTCCTCGGCGAGCGAAATCGAGCAGGCCATAGAGCTTGGTCTCGACTTCGTCAAGTTCTTCCCCGCAGAACAGGCGGGCGGACTTGCTTACATAAAGTCTGTTTGCGGACCTTACACTTCAATGCGCTTCATGCCCACGGGCGGCGTAACTGCTGATAACCTCAACACATATCTTTCGTACGACAAAATCGTTTGCTGCGGCGGCAGCTGGATAGTTCCTTCCAAGATGCTCGAAGAAGAGAACTGGGCGGGCATTACGGCGCTCTGCCGCGAAGCTATCGATAAGATGCTCGGCTTCCAGATGGTACACGTCGGCATCAACTGCGCAAATCCCGAGGAGGCAGAGGGCGTTGCGGACAAGTTCGACAACGCATTCGGCTTCACCAAGAAGGTGGGCAACAGCTCGGTATTCGCTTCTACTTTCGTAGAGTGCATGAAGTCGCCCTTCAAGGGAAAGATGGGGCACATCGCCGTTGCGACCAACTCGGTCAAGCGCGCAATGTATCAGCTTAAAATGCGCGGCTTCACGATAGACGAAAGCTCGATAAAGTACGACGCAAAGGGCAAGCCCACGGTCGCATACCTTGCGGACGACTTCGGCGGATTTGCTGTTCACCTCGTGCTTAAAAAGTAAAGCGCAGCGCGCCTTTAAATGAGGCGCAAGTTAAAATCATTCAAATCGCAATAAAAAAATAAACATATAATTTTCAAGGAGAAATTCAATGAAAAAGATCGTAACCATGGGCGAGATAATGCTTCGCCTTTCCACCCCCAACAACGAAAAGTTCATTCAGGCAGACGAGTTCGATATCAACTACGGCGGCGGCGAAGCCAACGTTGCAGTATCCTGCGCAAACTACGGACACAATGCTGAATTCGTAACCGCGCTCCCCGCAAACGAACTGGGCGACTGCGCGATAGCAGCTCTGCGCAAATACAACGTTGAAACAAAGCACATCGCAAGATGCGGCGAAAGACTGGGTATCTATTATCTCGAAACGGGCAGCTCCATGCGTCCTTCCAAGGTAGTTTACGACAGAGCTCATTCGTCCATCACGACCGCAACGGCAAAGGATTTCGACTTCGACGAAATCTTCAAGGATGCAGACTGGTTCCACTTCACGGGCATCACTCCCGCAGTTTCCGACAGCGCTGCAGTGCTCACCGAAGAAGCCCTCAAAGCGGCAAAGAAGCACGGCGTTACCGTATCGGTTGACCTCAACTTCCGCAAAAAGCTGTGGTCGAGCGAAAAGGCTCAGAAGGTCATGACCGGTCTCATGAAGTACGTCGATGTCTGCATCGGCAACGAAGAGGACGCAGAACTCGTTCTCGGCTTCAAGCCCGGCAAGACGGACGTAACGAGCGGCGAACTCGAGCTTGCAGGTTACAAGTCGATATTCGAACAGATGGTTGCAAAGTTCGGCTTCAAGTATGCAATTTCTTCCCTCCGCGTATCCCACTCCGCATCGGATAACGGCTGGTCGGCTTGCATTTACTCGGCAGCAACCAAGGAATTCTATCATTCCAAGACATATTCCATCCATCCCATCGTTGACCGCGTAGGCGGCGGCGACTCGTTCGCGGGCGGCGTTATCACTGGTTTCCTCGACGGCAAGGACTTCAAGTCGGCTCTCGAATTCGGCGTTGCCGCATCCGCGCTCAAGCACACCATCCCCGGCGACTTCAACCTCGTATCCCGCAAGGAAGTCGAGGCTCTCGCAGGCGGCGATGGCTCCGGCAGGGTTCAGAGATAATGAAAATAGCTTTTCGCACGCACGATCTGGGCGTAAAGGGGCTGGACGCCGCCATTGCAAAGATAAAAAGTTGCAATATCGACGCCGTTCAGCTGGTTGCGTATAAATTTCTCGACGAAGTCAAGTACGTTCCCGGCGCGCTCACGAGCGAAATTGCGGAAAAAATAGGACAGGCTTTTAAGGGGGCGGGCATATCCGTCCCCCTTACGGGCGCCTACTTTAACCCCGTTCATTCCAACAAACAGAAGGTCGCCGACTGCAAGAGGGTGTTCAAGGACTACCTCGACAACGTAAAGGCGCTCGGCTGCGACATAGTGGGCAGCGAAACGGGCTCATTCAACGACGACAAGTGGACGTATAACCCGCTCAACCGCACCGAAGAAGCTCTCGCGACGGTCATAGAAACCTTTACCGAGCTCGCCGATTATGCGGCGGAACGCGGAGTGTATATAGGAATGGAAGGCGCGGCGGGACACGTATGTTACGACGTAAAGACGCTCAAGCGCGCGGTGGACGGCGTTAACCGCAAAAACGTCAAGGTCATATTCGATATATATAATTATCTGGATATGTCCAATTACGATAAATATCTTCAAATCCTCGACGAAGGGCTTAAAACCTTCGCGGGCAAGATTGTAGTTTTCCACCTCAAAGATTTTATTGTGGAAGACGGAAAAATAAAGCAGGTCGCACCCGGAAAAGGGTTGTTCGACTACGAAAAAATACTTTCAAAAATCAAATCTTACGACAGGGACGCGGTTCTCGTTCTGGAAGGAACGACGGGCGACGACATAGTGCCCTGCATTCAATTCGTAAGGAGCAAATGGGAGGTTGTTTGATAAAATGAAATTCGACGTCAGATATTCTAATCATCCCGACGATTCCAAACGTTACGATACCGCGGAACTGCGTCAGAAATATTTAATAGAAAAATTGTTCGAAGCGGATGACATTCTTTTGACCTATTCGCATCAGGACAGAATAATCGCGGGCGGCGCAATGCCCGTGAACAAGGCTTTGTCCCTCGGCACTTTCAAGGAGCTTGCAACGGCATACTTCCTCGAAAGAAGGGAAATGGGCGTCATCAACATAGGCGGCGCGGGCGTCATCGAGCTCGACGGCAAGAAGTACGACATAGGCTTCAAGGAAGGCATATATATCGGTAAAGGCACAAAGGAAGTAACCTTCACGTCCGTCGATAAGAAAAATCCCGCAAAATTCTACATCAATTCCTGCCCCGCGCACAAGGAATACCCCACGGTCAAGATAGTAAAGCCCGTCGAGGGTAAAAATCCTCCCGAAGGCGTAAGATATTGCATTCAGCGCCATCTGGGCAGCGAGGACGCCATCAATAAGCGCACCATAAATCAGTTCATAATAGGCGGGGTATGCGAAAGCTGCCAGCTTTCCATGGGCATGACCGAACTTGCAGTTGGCTCGGCATGGAACACGCTTCCTTCGCACACGCACGAGAGAAGAATGGAAGTATATATGTACTTCGAACTTCCCGAAAACGAAGCGGTATTCCACCTCATGGGCACGCCCACCGAAACGCGCCACATCGTCATGCACAACGAGCAGGCTGTAATTTCGCCTTCGTGGTCGATACACACGGGCGTAGGCACCAGGAACTACACCTTCATCTGGGGCATGTGCGGCGAAAACCAGACTTACGACGATATGGACAATATCGCGACGGAAGACCTCAGATAAACCTATTTATATAAATAAAAAACGATATTCATAGCTCCTGCGCCCGCTGCGGCGCAGGACAATAAGGGGAAATAAATAAAATGGCACATCTTTTGTTCAAAGACGTAAACAAGGTTTACCCTAACGGGTACCACGCCGTGCACGATTTCAACATGGAAGTAAAGGACGGTGAGTTCATCTGCCTCGTCGGCGACTCGGGCTGCGGCAAATCGACTACTCTTCGTATGATTGCGGGACTTGAAGAAATCACCGCGGGCGAATTCTATATCGACGGCAAACTTGCAAACCAGATGACATCGAGGGAGAGGGGAATAGCGATGGTTTTCCAGTCCTACGCGCTCTATCCTCACCTCACGGTTGCCGAAAACCTCGGCTTCGGACTTACTCTCGAAGGCATTGACGCCGACGTTATAGATGAAAAAGTGCATAAGACCGCCGAAATTCTCGGTCTTACGCCCTACCTCGACAGGTTCCCCCGCAATCTTTCGGGCGGACAGTGTCAGCGTGTAGCCGTCGGCCGCGCACTCATAAGAAAGGTTTCGATTTTCCTCATGGACGAACCTTTATCCAACCTCGACGCAAAGCAGCGCGTTACGATGCGTTCCGAAATCAAGCAGATACATCGTTCCGTCGGCGCGACTACCATTTACGTTACCCACGACCAGACGGAGGCAATGACCATGTCCGACCGTATAGTCGTCATGAAATCGGGCGGTTACGTTCAGCAGATAGGCACTCCCTACGAGCTGTACTTCCACCCCCAGAACCTCTTCGTCGCAGGTTTCATCGGCGAACCTCCCATGAACTTCCTCAAAGGCAAGGTCGAAGGCGGCAAGTTTGTCAACGATTCCGTTTCGCTTGACATTGCTCCCGTCGTAGATGACGTCGCTTCCATCGAAGGCAAGGAAGTAGTGTTTGCATTCCGTCCCGAGGCTATAAAGGTCTGCAAGAGCGGAAGAGCAGGCAAGGAAGAGTACCTCATCAAATCCAATGTTGACCTCACCGAGCTTCTCGGCGATACGACAAACGTTTACGCAAACGTCGGCGACGTCAACGTAATACTCAAAGTCAACCCTCACGATACGCCCGCAATGGGCGACGAATTCAAGTTCGTCGTTCCCTATTCCGCGGCATATCTGTTCGATAAGGAAACCGAGCTGGCTATCCCTTCGAGCATAAAGAGAAACTGACAAATCTTCACGCTGCACCCCGAGGGCGGATATAATTCCGTCCGCGCTTATGCTGCGGGAAATGGCGCGAGATAATAACCGCGCAAAACAGTTCGCCCGCTACGCGCACATTTTAATGCGCAGCATTTTACCCGCTTTCATGCGGGCGCTCGGTATGCCCTATTCCATATATAATATATAAGGTATATAATTTAAGGGAATATCGGCGACGAGCCGTGCGGCAACGCAAAGGCGGGCATATCTAAGTAAAGCGCTGTGCAAAAGGCGCGCCGTTTGATACGGGAGCAGGCAGAGGAATAAAATTCTGCCGTCTTTCCGAGCGCATAAACGAAAGGGGAATAAGCAACAATTTTCATCGATACAAACACAACCCGCAAGGACGGGAAAAAATAACAATCGTTCCGGAGCTTTTAAATTTATGGAAACAATAAGCAAAAAATTATTTGACAAACCCGAAAGAAAAATAAAGATAATGCAGTTCGGCGAAGGTAACTTCCTCCGCGCGTTTGTTGACTGGATTATTCAGGATCTGAACGATAAGGGCGCAATTTCGTCCAACGTCGCAGTAGTTCAGCCCATGCCCTTCGGCAGAATAAAAGAACTGTCGGAGCAGGACGGACTTTACACTCTCCGCCTCGAAGGCATCGACAAGGGCGAAAAGGTAAAGAGCAGCCAGGTAATAAACGTTATCGGCGACCTCATCAATCCTTTCACCGATTACGAGCATTTCCTTTCCTACGGCGAAAGCGAAGATTTGCAGATTATAATCTCCAACACGACCGAGGCGGGCATAGCTTTCGACCCCACGGACACAGATTTCACACAGTGCCCCAAGTCTTTCCCCGGCAAACTGCTCGCTCTCTTAAAGCGCAGATACGACCACTTCAACGGCGACATGACCAAAGGTCTCGCAATCGTTCCCTGCGAACTTATCGATAACAACGGCGACGAACTCTACAAGTGCCTCACCGAACTTGCAGAGAACAACAAGATGGACAAGAAGTTCATCGAGTGGATGCAGACTGCCAACCACTTCACCTCGACGCTCGTTGACCGCATAGTTCCCGGCTATCCCAAGAACGAAATAGACGCCATCCGCGAAGAGCTCGGCTATATCGACAACAACGTTGTAAAAGGCGAAATATTCCACCTCTGGGTGCTCAAAAAGGAAGCATTCGTACAGAAGGTATTCCCCGCAGACTCCACGGGTCTCAACGTCATCTTCGCAGACGACATCAAACCCTATAAGCAGCGCAAGGTAAAGATACTCAACGGCTCGCACACCGCAATGGTGCCCGTAGCATATCTCTGCGGCATAGATACCGTCGGCGAAGCCGTAAACGACCCCACTATCGGCAAGTTCGTTCGCGACTTCGTGTTCAACGAGGTCAACCCCACGATAGATCTGCCTCAGGACCAGATGGTTGCGTTCGCAAATTCCGTCATCGAAAGATATCAGAACCCTTATATCCGCCACGAGCTCATGTCAATCGCGCTCAACTCGACTACTAAGTTTAGAACGCGCCTTCTGCCCACGCTCACCGACTATGTGAGAATTAAGGGCAAACTTCCTCTGCACCTCGTGTTCGCTTTCGCGGCTCTTTGCGAATTCCACAAGGGCAAGAGGGGCGACGAACAGATAGCTTTGAAGGACGACCCCGAACTGCTCGCGCACTGGGCAAAGCTCTGGGCTGAATACGGCAACGATTACCTCGCTTTCGCAAAGAACGTGCTCGCATGGAAGCAGGCGTGGGAGATGGATATGAACGACATTCACCCCGACCTTGCAAAGACGGTTGCAGGTTACCTTGAAGATATGGACAAAAACGGCATGAGAAAGGCCGTCGAGGAATTTGTAAATGGCTAAGAAAACAATAATAATCAACTCCGCCGATAATGTCGCCGTCGCGCTCACCGACCTTAAAAAGGGCGAAACGTACGAGGGCGTAACGCTCGCCGAAGATATCACAAAGGGGCATAAGTTTGCTCTGCGCGATATAAAGAAGGGCGAAAACATTATCAAATACGGCACGCCCATCGCGCATGCCACGGAGGATATCTCTGCGGGTCAGCACGTGCATACGCACAACGTAAAGACCAACCTCAACGAAAATCTCGAATACACTTACAACAAGGTCGATTGCACTCTCCCCGCGGGCAAAATGCGTCAGGTCAACGTCTACCGCCGCAAGAACGGCGACGTCGGCATACGCAACGAGCTGTGGGTCATTCCCACCGTCGGCTGCGTCAACGGTCAGGTTAAGGAAATTGTCGAAACTTTCAAAGCAAAGTACGGCGAAGAGGGCTTCGACGGCATATTCACTTTCACTCACCCTTATGGCTGCTCCCAGCTCGGCGACGACCACGAAAGAACCAAGTTCATGCTCCAGAAGATGGTAAAGCACCCCAATGCTGGCGGCGTGCTCGTAGTCGGTCTGGGCTGCGAAAACAACCAGATGGACGCCTTCAAGGCGGGGCTTGGCGAAGTGGACGGCGACAGAATTAAATTTCTCGTATGCCAGGAAGTCGATGACGAAATAGAAGCGGGCGTGGAGCTTTGCAAAAGCATCGCCGAAGTCATCAAAAAAGATAAGAGGCAGCTCACCGATATATCCTGCCTCAAAGTCGGCTTGAAGTGCGGCGGCAGCGACGGGCTTTCGGGCATAACGGCAAATCCCCTCGTGGGACTTTTCTCCGACTATATCGTATCCGTCGGCGGCACGAGCGTGCTTTCGGAAGTTCCCGAAATGTTCGGCGCGGAGCAGCTCTTAATGAACCGCTGCAAGGACAGAGCTACTTTCGAAAAGACGGTAAAGCTCATCAACGACTTCAAGGATTATTTCCGCGCAAACGGACAGCCCGTCGGCGAAAATCCTTCGCCCGGCAACAAGGCGGGCGGCATAACTACGCTCGAGGACAAGTCGTGCGGCTGTACGCAGAAATCGGGTTCGGGTCCCATAACCGACGTCGTGTTCGATGACGGAATGGTAACTCAAAAGGGTCTGAACCTTCTCAACGGTCCGGGCAACGACATGTGCGCCGTAACCAATCTCGGCGCGGCAGGCTGCCACCTCGTTCTGTTCACTACGGGACGCGGCACGCCCTTCGGCGGATTTATTCCCACGCTAAAAATCGCTACCAACTCCGAGCTTGCGGCAAAGAAGGCTAACTGGATAGACTTCAACGCCGGCGCGGTGCTCGACAGCGATTTCCCCACCCAGCTCGAGGCGCTCATAAACCTCATTGTTGAAGTTGCGGGCGGGAAAAAGACCAAAAACGAAATCAATAACACAAAGGAAATTGCAATATTCAAAACGGGGGTAACCTTATAATGAAAGCATTTATGGATAAAGACTTTCTGTTAGACACGGAAACGGCTAAAAAGTTATTTCACGAGCACGCCGAAAAGATGCCCATAATAGACTATCATTGCCACCTTCAGCCCAAGGAAATCTACGAGGACAAGAAGTTCAGAAACCTCGCGGAAGTATGGCTGGGCGCAGGCGACAGATACGGCGACCACTACAAGTGGCGTTCGCTCCGCGCGAGGGGCTATGAGGAGGACAGCATCTCCGGTCCCGACGACGATTATAAAAAATACTATCAGTTTGTCGAGAGCATGCCTTATTTTGTGGGCAACCCTCTCTATCACTGGTCCCACCTCGAAATGCAGAGGTATTTCGGCATAACCGACATCATCAATCCCAAGAACGCAAAGAAAATCTGGGACGAGGCAAACAAAGTTCTCGAAACGCTTACCGCGCGCAAGATGATGGAAAAGTTCAACGTCAAGACCGTCTGCACGACCGACGACCCCGTCGATTCCCTCGAATGGCACAAAAAGATGAACGAAGACAAGACCTTGAAGGTCAAGGTTCGTCCCGCGTTCCGTCCCGACAAGGCAATCAACGTAGAGCTTTCATGGTTCGCAGACTGGGTAGGTCAGCTTTCCAAGGTTGTGGGCAGACCTCTCGACGACCTCAACGCTTTCTGCGACGCTCTCGCAGAGAGAATAGCTTTCTTCGATTCCATGGGCTCCAAGCTGTCCGACCACGCTCTCGACGTGGTTTGCTACGCTCCCGCGACGTATGAAGAGGCAAACGCAATTTACCTCAAAGGACTTAAAGGCGAAAAGATTTCGCAGGAAGAGCAGGATAAGTACAAGGGCTACATCCTTCTGTTCCTCGGCAAGCAGTACACCAAGTACGGCTGGGTTCAGCAGTACCACATCGGCGCTCTGCGCAACAACTCCAAGTCCATGCTCAAAAAAATCGGACCCGACACAGGTTTCGATGCAATCGAAGACGCAGTGTATATGGAAAAACTTTCAGCACTGCTCGGCGCGCTCGACGAACAGGACGCTCTTCCCAAGACCATACTTTACTGCCTCAACCCCCGCGACAACTATGCGCTCACAGTTCTTGCAGGCTGCTTCCAGAAAGAGGGCGTAAAGGGCAGAGTGCAGGTCGGCACGGCATGGTGGTTCCTCGATCAGCTCGACGGCATGCGCCAGAACCTCGAAACTTTAATGCAGGTCGGCTTGATCGCGCAGTCCGTCGGCATGCTCACCGACTCGCGTTCCTTCCTGGCATATCCCCGCCATGAATATTACAGACGTCTGCTCTGCCAGATGCTCGGTCATCTCGTAGAAAGCGGTCAGTATCCCGTCGAGGAGATGGATACGCTCGGCAAGATTGTCGAAGATGTATGCTACAACAACGCAAAGGAATACTTCGGTTTCTGATTGCGGCTTAAAAATCAATAAAATAACAAGACCGCCGCGGCACTTTTGCGCCGCGGCGGCTTTTTTATTTCGCGGAATATTAATATATTTTAAAGTTAATAAACTGTTTGCCGTATGCAGGGTAATTTTGCGCAGGGCGCGCCATAATATCTTTTGCGGTGTTGTTCTTTGCATAAAGGTTAAACGGCGGAGCCGCACATTAATGTGCGGCTCCGCCGTTGTCAGGAAGACAAAACATTTCAGAAGTTCATCGAATTTTTTAATTGGTTGAAGCGAGCTGTTATCCTGCATTTTTCCTCTTCGCTTATTTCGCGCGACCAGGGCACGGGCGAGAGGGGGAGCGAGGTTTTCAGCCCGCTGTATGCAAAGCGGCAGGTCTTGTCGCGGAAGGTGTCGTTCCACTTGTCGAAAAGCAGGGGAGATATATGTTTTCCGAGCGAGCAGTCAATGAAATCGCACTTTCCGAAATCGCGCCAGGGTCTCGCAAGGTAAATCGAGCCGTCTTTCGCGCCCTGACTTTCGAACGAGCAGTTCAAAAATACGTAACCTCTGTCCTGTTTGAGGCTGTGAGCGGGCGCGGCTACGTAACCCGTGTTGCGCGCGTCGCCCACGGATATTAATTTGCAGTTGTCGAAATACGCCTCCGCGCAGCCGAAAATGAAGTCCACGCTGCCGTAAATGCGGCAGTTTTCAAAAATCTGAACGGCCCCGCCTTGCATGTAAAGCTGCTCCCTGGGAATAAAACCGTCGTAGTAGGCGGGGTCGTCCGTGAGCCCCGAGTATCTTACCACAAGGTCGTCGGGGAATGGCGAGGTGAAGAGCGTGTCCTGAGTGGATACCAAATCGACGTTCCTCGCTATAAACGACGGCGAATTTACCGAAAGCGCGACGCATTGACCCACTTTTTCGGGATGAGCGTTGGAATTTTCGATGGTAAGGTTTTCAACAAAGCAGTTTTTTCCCGTAACGCAGAGAGTGTAGGTGCGGAAAGTATTGTACTCTCCTCCGTCCGCATGGGGTTTTCTGGCATAATCGTCAAAGGTTATTTTTGTTGTTTCACGCCCCGCGCCGACAAGTTTTACGCCGTCGGCTTTAATCCATATTTTGGCGCGATAAACGCCCTCGGCAAGATATATTGTGGCTTCTTCGTCAAGATTATTCAATATATGCGATATATCGTCAGAAGGTTTGATGTATATATTTTTCATTGTAAACACCTCTCGTTTAGTAAAAATATTATACCACAAGTTTTTTTGTGAAACAATGTAAAAATTGCAAAATAAATATTGATTTTTTAAAAAGTGCATGTTATAATATGAATGTTAAATGATAAATAGGAACATTTGCGTTGTTCAAAAACTGTTTAAGTAAAACGATATGAGCAATAAAAGTACAAATAAGCAGATTTCTTATGCGCAGTACCGCACTGCGGATCTGTTGGTTTTTCTTCTGATAATGTGCGTATGCGAGGCCATAAACGTTTTTGCTATAAGCAGATGGTTTCAGGGAATGACGTTCGCAATTTCGGTTATGCTCCTCGTTTCTCTCATAATTTTTATAAGATGGGGATGGTGGGGAGCAATTTTTCCCGTTGCTGACGGGTTGCTGTATTGCTGGATGAACGGAGCCTCGGCCGAACAATATATAATTTATTGTATAGGCAATGCTTTCCTCGTTCTGATACCGCTCATTTTCCTCGCCGTGCCGAAAGAAAAGTGGACATCTTCCTGGTTCATGACTTTGCTGTATTGCATTGCGGGATATGTCATTCTGGTGGCGGGTCGGGTTATAGTCTGTCTGTGTTTCGGGTATAACTTTGTGTACTCGCTTACGGAAAATCTTACGTTCGAAGCGCTCAATGTTGCGTTTGCATTCCTCGGGATGCTTATTCTCAGAATGATAAACGGCATGCTGGTTGACCAGAAGACTTATCTTACAAATGTCTATCAGGGAAACAAAGTAAAGCATACCGAAGAGTACAGGTGGGAAGGATATACCGAGCTTGATGATGAAGCGCTTAAAGAGCTCGCGGAAATGGACGACTACGACGCAAAATTATACCGTAATGACAGGGTTGCCGATAAAATCAAACGGCACGATGCAGATGACGCCGGTGATGAGCCCCGCGATTGATTTGATAAATTTATAATTAACCATATAAAATACAATGATATGGAGGGAGTTTAAATGATTAAACTCAAGTATGATGACTTCCTTGAATACGACGAGCTGACAGGCACTTATTATAAGTCGCCGGAGCAGTCGGTCAGGGACGAAGTCGAAAAAAACAGGGGGAAAGAGATACTCAGGTCGGTTCTTACCGACTGGCGTCTTTATCTGATGCTTGTTCCTATGGCTCTCGTTTACCTGCTTTGGAAGTACATGCCCATGTACGAGCTTACAGGCTGCTTCAGAAACCCTGCTACCGGCGATACGGTAAATGAGCAGGACTGGGCAGGTATAAGGTATTTCGAGCAGATTTTGGGTGCAAGTTCTACGCTTTCGCCGCAGTTCTGGAACGCATTCAGAAATACTTTCATAACCGCGTTCTACGGATTGCTTTTCGGCTTCCCTACACCTATAATACTCGCATTGTTCTTCAATGAAGTGCGTTCGAACGTCGCGAGAAGCATTCTGCAGGTATGCACATATCTTCCCAAGTTCCTTTCGACGGTTATAGTTACGACGCTTGCAATCATGCTTTTCCGTCCAGAAACTGCAGGTATCGGCGGTTCGACGCAGTCGCCCGGTCTGTTGTCTAACCTGTTCGGTCTTTTTGGCGCAGATCCCGCACTTATATCGCAGGGACTTATCAATACCACGCAGTATTACAGAACTATTTATGTAATAACAGACTTGTGGGAGCACGCAGGTTACGACTCGATAGTCTTCTTCGCTGCGGTCATTGCCGTTTCGCCTACGTCTTACGAGGCGGCGCAAATAGACGGCGCGGGCAAGATGGCCCAAATGAGATACGTGGTAATACCCAGTATTTTATCGACGGTCGTCATAATGCTTATTATGAAGATAGGTTCGCTGCTTTCGGTAGGATATGAAAAGATATTCCTGTTGTTGAAGAGCGGCAACTACGAAGTGGCGATGGTTGTTTCAACGTTGTCGAACAGCTGGTCGGGCAGCGGTACGCTCGGCGAAGCCGGCAAGGCCTATGGTATGGCGGCGGAAATGCTGAACAACCTTATAGGTATGTTACTGGTTATCGGCGCAAATAAGATAGCCCGCAGCGCGGCAGATATATCGCTGTATTGATGGAGGAAGTACAAGCATGAAAAGAAAAACAGAAATTTCAGAGCTGATTTTCAGAATTGTCGCTTACTTCTTTCTGATTGTTTTCGCGATAATGTGCGTTTATCCCCTCATATATGCCATATCTTCGGCAATGAGCGGAATGACGGCGGTTGAGCAGGGCAGTGTAGTACTGTTTCCCGTAGATTTTCAGATAAGCGCGTTCAAATATGTCGTAGTCGATTCAAAGTTCTGGATCAATTATTCAAATACGCTGTTTGTAACGTTTGTCGGTACAATTTGGGCGCTCGGCTATTCAATACTCGGCGGCTATGCGCTTTCTAAAAAGAGATTGCTCGGAAGACACGGTTGGAACTTCTTTCTCGTATTTACGATGTGGTTCTCGGCAGGTATCGTTCCTCAGTATCTCAACTATCTCAACACTGCGGAAATATTTGCAGGCATCGGCATAACAGACCTTAAATGGTTGGTTGTTATAGCGATGGGTATGAATGCTACAAACATCATCCTTCTTCGTAACTCGTTCGAAGGCGTTCCTTCTGAAATTGAAGAAGCTGCCCGCATAGACGGCGCAACCGAAATGCAGGTACTCTTCAAAGTTTATATCCCCATGAGTAAGGCAACGATAGCAACAGTCGCACTGTTCTTCGGTATTTCGCGTTGGAACGGTTACTTCTGGGCATATAAAGTAATGGGTGAAGATCAGAAATATTCCTGGCCCGTTCAGGTTTACATCCGAGACTTCATCGAAGAATGGACACAGCTTACCGATAACAGCAGATACGAGCCTTCGGAAGACGGCACCAGATGGCAAGGTATTCTCGATGGCTATTCTTCAACAGGTAGCTTCTCGCCAGTATCTGCAGTTTATGCAATGGTTGTATGTGCAATAATACCTATATTGGTAATTTATCCTTTCATCCAGAAATATTTCGCTAAAGGCGTTAATATGGGCGGCGTTAAGGAATAAAAAAACTAGAATGTTTATTGGTTAGTCCGGATGCAAATCCGAATTAAATATAAAACCAAATAAATAAAAATATAAGGAGAAATCGATGAACAAGACAAAGAAAATTGCCGTAGCAGCTGTTACGTTTGTTATGGCAGGAACCATGGCTATGTCGCTTGCCGCTTGTGGTAACAATAACACGACGACTGGTGGCGGTAATACCGTTTCTGGCGGTTCATGGAATTCAGCACCCAGTGCAGGTGCAACAAGTTTTGCAAACATGCTTAAAAACAACTACGGCCTTGGAACCAGAATTACAAACAACGCTGCAGGTTGGACAAGAGCAAGCGAGTATTGGGATTTGCTGAAAGGTGAAGAAGGCGAAGTAACAGCAGAAGGCGCAGATCTCAACTATACTTCCGGTACTCAGATAGGTATAGCAATAGGTCACAACAGCGCTGAAACCGCGGCTTTCTATGATACAATTACCGGTAGTATAACTCTTCCCGGCGGATATACGGCTTCCACAGATAAAATCAAGCCTGCATTTGCTGCAATAGGCGAAGCTCTTGATGTTACGTTCGTTGATGGCGGTTATACCGGTAAATCAACTTCGCAAAACCTTACAGACCTCAAAGATTCGCAGAAGTGGGGCACGACGGTTGATATCTGCACGACCGACCTTTCGGTTGCAGTTACATCCGCAAACAACAACGACGATATCCTCAATCTCGGTGATTATCTCGATCAGATGCCTAACTTCAAGTCTTTCCTTGAATCTAACCCCATAGTATATCTGTCCCTCCTTCAGGAAGGTATGGATGAAAATGGTGAAGGCAAGGAAATTTACGTTGCTCCTTACTTCGACGGTAACGACGATATCGAAAGATATTGCCTCATTCGTCAGGACTGGGTCGTTGACCTTCTTGATAAAGAGCTTACTTCCGACGGCGCAACATTCAGCAGCGCATGCGCATCAACTACTTCCGCAGGCGGCTATATGGGTACGACAGGTACTTACTCCGTTGAAACGACTGTTGAGGGCGGCACAAGCGGTACGTTCACCCTTACCAAGGACTATGGCGCTGCCAAGGCTGCAGCTGCAGATACCACTACGGCTCTCGGCGCTGCATACAATGCTATAGCTGGTGAAGCTTATAGCGGCGAAAGCGGCAATATCGTTGATATAATGAATGCTGCACTTGCTAAGAATGCAAATGCAACAGGTAAACAGCTCGCAACTCTTTACAGAGCATACATCGATGTAGCATATAAGAATGGCGATGCAAAAGCATACACCACACGTTCCGACCTGTTCAACGGTTACAGCGCCGCTTGGGACGTTGACGACCTCGTTGCAATGCTTCGTATAGTTAAGACCAACGCTACCAACCTTGGTCTTTCGGCAGATACCGTAATAACCGGTATATTCCCCCGCGACAATACTAACGACAGAACCCCCGATATCATTCGTCTTGCTTGCCAGCTTTATGGTGAAAGAGGTGCTGACTCCCGTTATGAATATACGTACATCGACGCTAACAATCAGCTTCAGGATGCACGCGCTAACGCAACATTCTATCAGGCTCTTGAAAACTTTGCGCTCCTTGCAAAGGAAGGTCTCGTTGCTGAATATGTTCAGTCCAACGGTACGCTCGGTAACGTTTCCGGTTCCGACCTCAAGGGTAACTGCAAAGATAAGGCCGGCACAGGCTTCATGATGTATGACTACTCGCAGACGCAGACTACGCAGATGTTCGACGTGCAGGCTAGCGATGATTATCTGTTCGCACCTGTAAGCACACCTGTATCTCGTTGGGACGACAACAGCGACGGCACAAAGGATACGATAATGAGATTTACCGAATCCTGGCGTTCGACCAAGACCTCCGGTCTCGCAGTTGCTGCAAGTGTAGCTAATGACCAGAATAAGCTCAACGCTGTTCTTACATTCATCGACTACCTGTTCTCTAACGATGGTCAGATCCTTTCTACCTTCGGTATTCAGTCAACAAACGGCAACACGAATCCCAACGGTACCTGGTACGGCACGAAAGTTACAAATGTTAACATCGACACCGTAGCTGAAAAGATCGGCGGACAGTACGTTGTTAAGGATGAATACAAGGATCAGTATTTCACATTCAACGACGAACTTTACACCGGTACTCTTTACAAGGGTGAAATGACGCCTACGATAACTTCCGAAATGTTCGCAAGTTTCGTTGCAACTGACGGCGTAAATGCAACGTTCTCGGCTCGCGGCAACTTCACCAACTATGCTCGTAAAGTTCTCGGTACAACCCTTCCTATGGGCGTTAAGGATCAGTCCTTCGAGAACCAGTGCACGGCTGAAAGAGCTGCAGCAGAAGCAACCAAAGTTTCTGTAAGCCTTGCAAACGGCACCATCAAGCATCCTTCGCTTATCCCCGGAGAAAATCCTTGGTACACTGTAGTTCCTACGGGTCTTCCTCTCAGCACTGTTGAACAGACTGCAATAGATGCATCTTCGCAGCAGAACCTCAAGGGTATGACCGGTACGAAACTTACCGACTCCAAGAACTTCTACTCCATCTTCCATTGGATAATCTTCAAGGGATATACCGGAACCTACAATCAGCAGGGCGTATCTGTAACGCTTGGCTAATTCACTTAACTAACAGTTGTAGTTAATTGACAATTTGCGTGCGCCCGCGCTATGGCGCGGGCGCATACAAAATACTTTGGGGGAGTTGCAATGAAAACTCAAATGAAATTTCAGAAGATAATGTGCCTTTTAATGGTTATTCTCGGTGCATTATCGGCAGTATATTGCTTTATATACTGTTCTGCCGGGCTTGGTGCTATCGGCGCAACTATTCAGGCTAATGGTAATCCCAATGCTGATATGCCTGAGGCTGTAATTTATCAGGATGTTCAGCCGTTTAACAATTTATTGCTTATACTTTCTATCGTAATCATACTTTGCGGCGTACTTCTTTATATAACCGCTACAAATAAAAGAAGAAATTATTATATCTCGAACTATGTTGCAATAGGTATTGTCAGCATAGCGGATATTGTTATATCTGTATATATTCTTATACAGAATTCGGTATTTTTTGGCAGATTCCTCGATATAATTGCTGATCCCACATATTATGAAAGGTTGAGTAAAATATTGGCAGAGGCTGATGTTGTATGTACGGCTTCCACATGGAATTTTGCCCTCGGATATGTTCTCTATCCTATTATAATCATAGCATCGCTCGCGCTTATATTCAACCTTGTATGGAAGATTATGCTTATGCGCGGAGAGAAGGCTCTCCTTGAAAATAATGCAGTAAAGGAGGTAGCTTAAAATGAAAAAGAATGTTCAGTCTAATCCCATTATAAGCAATGACCTGATGCGCTACAGAAAGAACAAGGTTTCGGCAAATTTAGCTCTTCTTGGAATTGCTTTTAACTGCCTGTACTTTATGTTTATGTATAAGCAGGTTTGCGACAACCGTGAGGCTACTTTTGTTGGCGTTGATGGCACACCCGGTATGCCCGTGTATTCATATATCCATGGAGCATCGGTTATAATCAACCTTCTTGTTTTGCTTTTTGCGTTCCTTACATCCGAAAGACTTAAAAACTACGATAAGCGTTTTGCTTTTGTTGCTTTTGGACTTGCTGTTGTGCAGATAGTAAGAATTTTCATCTATCCTCTTTTGACATTTACAACAAAATATATAAGAGGTATGGCGCAAGTATATCTTACTGATGGAGCTATGTTCGCTCTGTTCCTTGTTCTTCTCTGCGCGTCGGCGGCATGCTTCCTTGCAGCAGGAATTTTAGGATATCTTAAGGCTTTGAAACTTGAAAAATTTGTAAAAGAAGTCAATGACGGAACTGTAGATCTCGAGGCAGCTTTGAAGGAAGAGGAAACCGCGCAGGCTGTTTCAGGAGGTGAAATCAATGCCTAACGTAAGTTTGCAGCATATAGAAAAAATATACGACGGCGGAGTTCAGGCAGTATGGGATTTCAATCTCGATATAGCTGACGGTGAATTTATAGTACTCGTAGGTCCCTCGGGTTGCGGTAAATCTACAACGTTGAGAATGGTTGCAGGACTTGAAGATATTACCAGCGGCAAACTGGTAATCGATGGCAAGGATTGCACAAGACTTCCTCCTAAAGACAGGGATATAGCAATGGTATTCCAGAACTATGCTCTGTACGGACATATGACTATTTACGAGAACATGGCTTTTTCGCTTGTTCTTCGTAAAGAGAACAAAGAAGTTATTCACAGAAAGGTAATGGCTGCGGCAGAAATACTTGATTTGAAGACGCAGTTAAATAAAAAACCCAAGCAGCTTTCCGGTGGTCAGCGCCAGCGTGTTGCGATGGGTCGTGCAATAGTCAGAAACCCCAAAGTTTTCCTTTTCGACGAGCCTTTGTCAAACCTTGACGCAAAGTTGCGCGGTTCGATGAGGCGCGAGATAATGCTTCTTCATAAAAAACTTAATGCCACAATGATGTACGTGACACACGACCAGACAGAAGCTCTGACACTCGCTGACAGAATAGTATGTATGTCTATGGGTCATGTTCAGCAGATAGGCAGACCGATTGAATTATATGAAACGCCTGCCAATATCTTCGTTGCAACATTCATAGGACTTCCACCTATGAATATGTTCGAGGGTAAAGTTGAAGGGAAAAAGTTCAAATGTGACCTGTTTGAATATAATCTCAGCGATAGTCAGGCAGCATTGCTCAAAGATTATGAAGGAAAAGAAGTTGTCCTTGGTGTAAGGCCTGAAAACTTTACGATGGACGGCGATGTCCCGTTTGTTGTAACAAACAATGAAAATTTGGGAATGAATACGCTGATACACGGCAAAATTCGCGGTGTAAAGCAGGTAGTTTATAAAATTCCCAAGTGGACAGATTATAAATACGGCGACGAAATCAAAGTCGGTTTTGATGTCGAAAAAGTTCATTTCTTTGATAAAGAAACGACGTTGGCTATAAGATAAGGAGGTTTGTTATGTCAGAAAATGAACAGATAATCAAGACTGAAGCAAATGAAGATAAACCTTCGGTATGGTCAAAAATCGGTGCAGGCTTTAAGGAATGGGGTCGTAAACAAATTGTTTCTATAAAACGTAAACCCCAGAATATAGGTTTTATATATCTTTTTATAGTAACAGTATTCAATCTGCTTTCGCTTTCGATTTATTCGGAGTTGATTGTATATCATGGCGAAGAAATCGAATGGGTAGGATTGATGGTATTTGTCAATACGCTTCTTTCCATACTTGTTCTTGTAGCTTACCTCAATGCATTCCCTAAGATAAAGCCCGTAAACAGTAAGGTAGTAAAAACCATGACGGAATCGGGCGTAAGACTTCATGTGAATGTGCTTATGCTTGCAGTAACCCTCGGAATGATAGTAATAATGATAGTTTGCGAAGCATTCTATTATGTTCTTATGACTGCGGGATACAACGAGTATTATGTCAGCGTAGGGGCGACGACGCCTGAAGTTGCAAAGCTGTTTGAAACGACGTTTGCGCTTACTTTGGCACATATTATCTTATTGGGACTTTCGATAGTGCTTATTTGCACATTGCCTCTTTACAGGAAGTTGCTCATGAAGATAAATACAAGCGTCAATCTGGATTCTGCTACAGAGCATATGCAGAAAATCGATTTACAGGATTAAATCAAGTTTATTATAATTGCAAATAACCGGCAATGATGAATTGTCGGTTATTTATCTAAACAGAGTAAAATGTCAAAAAAGAAAAAAAAGAACAAAGAAACTACCATAGAAAATTATTACGATTTAAAAGTCGATAAAGTTGACGAACTCGTATATATTCTTAAAAATGATGCTGCTCCTGATGACGGCAAGGAAGTTTCTTACAATGTTAAAGATTGCATAGGACAAGAGGCCGCTGAGCAGGGCGAAAAAAAGGAATACAACAAATCCGGCGCCAAGCAATTCAACCCTTATAAACTTGACCGTCTGTCAAGAGTTCCCACATGGATAAAGGCACTGGTAATCAAGTTCTGGTTTGCCGGCATGGTCTGCTATATAATCGGCATGGGACTGGGTTCTATTATAAGCAGCAACGAAAACAGAATAATTCTCACAGGTGTTGTTTTGGGCGTTGTCGTTGACGTTCTTGCGAACCCTGCGATGTATTATTTTCAGTCGAGCGACAGGGAATACGATCCGTATATAATGTTTCCCTTCCCTTTTAAAAAATACTGGACCTTTTTCACAAATATAATTTATTATGTTTTTGTGGCTTTTGTGGTAACTTATATGTATCAGGGGCTCAATATGCTTATTGATATAATCAGCGGCACTCAGGGTCAGCAGAACATAAATGTCGGCGTTGAGCCGCTTTTGTACGGTTTATTTACCGTTATAGCGGATATGGCGTTTATAGGTATAAAAGATCTGATTGTTTATCTTGTAAGAAAGAATAAAAACAAAAAAGTGGAGGAATCCAACGATGTTTAAGTTGCTTTTTGTCTCCGGCACGACGGCGTGCTTTGAGCTCGATAATAAGGCTCCCTATTACAGCCCCGAAAAATATACGGTAACACTCGACGGCAAAGCTGTCGAAGAAAAAGATACCAACGTCTTTTCGCTTTTCAACCTCGCGCCCGATACGGAATATACCGTTGGTATTTCTTCGGACGGCTCTCAGCTTAAATTCAGAACGCTCAAAGAGAGCGGCACGGTCAACGTCAAAGAGTTGGGTGCAAAGGGCGACGGCGAGAGCGACGATACTTACTATGTCCAGATGGCTATCGACAGCTGCCCCAAGGGCGGCAGGGTAATAATTCCGGAGGGAAGCTATTACGTAAGACCGATAGTTCTTGCCAGCGACATTACGATTGAACTTTGCAAGGGCGCGGAATTGCTCGGCGACGTCGTCGAAGAGCACTATCCTTATGTGCCCGCAAAAATAGAGCACGACGACGGAACGGAGGAAATTCTCGCAACATGGGAGGGCAATCCTCATCCCTGCCATCAGTCGTTCGTTTCGGCATATAAGCAGCGCAATATAAAGATAGTCGGCGAAGGCACGATAAACGGCAATGCGGACAAGTCCACGTGGTGGGCAACGCCCAAGGGCAGAGCGGTAGCCCGTCCCAGACTGGTTACGCTCAATAAGTGCGAAAACGTAGTCATGCACGGCGTAACGTGTAAAAATTCTGCGGCTTGGAACCTTCATCCCTTCTTCTCGAAGAACCTCGGTTTCTTCGACCTGCGCGTTCAGAACCCTTACACTGGACCCAACACCGACGGTCTCGACCCCGAGAGCTGCGATAAGGTAGATATTGTCGGCTGCGTATTCTCGGTGGGCGACGACTGCGTTGCTATCAAGGCGGGCAAGATTTATATGGGCGCAAAGTATAAGACGCCCGCAAGCCGCCACACCATAAGAAACGACCTTTTCCAGGATGGACACGGCGCGATAGTGCTCGGCAGCGAAATTTCGGGCGGCGTCAAAGATCTGACCGTCTGCCAGTGCGTATTCAGACACACCGACAGAGGTCTGCGCATAAAATCGCGCAGGGGCAGAGGCAAAAATTCGATAATCGACGACGTACTTTTCGAAAACATAAAGATGGTAAACGTCATAACTCCGCTCGTGCTCAACATGTATTACTTCTGCGATCCCGACGGACACACAGAATACGTCTGGTCGCGCGAAAAACATCCCGTTGGCGACGATACCCCTTATATGGGCAGGTTCAAGTTCAAGGACATCGAATGTACCGACTGCGAATGCATGTGCGCGTATTTCGACGGGCTTGTCGAGCAGCCCGTAAAGGAAATTGTGCTTGAAAACGTTTCGTTCTCCTTCAAAAAGGACGCAAAACCTTTCAAGCCTGCCATGCTCGAGTTTGTGCGCGAATATTGCAAGGAAGGTCTGTACATTGACAACGTAGAAAAGGTTGTCCTTAAAAACGTAACTTTCAGCGGCGTCGAGGGCCCTGAAATAATAAAGAAAAATTGCGGAAAACTCATCGTCGAATGATATTGCGGAGGGCATATGGATTACAAAATCATTGACAAGTATATCGACAGGCTCATAGAAGATACCAAACCCGAAGCGCCCATATGGAATATAGAAAATATCAGGCACGGCAAGGCGCCCGGCTGGAACTATATAGACGGCTGCATGATGACGTCGCTCTATACAATATATAAGCTGACGGGCGATAAAAAGTATCTCGATTTCATCGATAAATTTGTCGATTACTATGTGTTCGAAGACGGAAGCATACGCGGTTACGAGCTTGAAACTTACAACCTCGACAACCTCAACGAAGGCAGAATACTCTTCGATTTGTACGCCGAAACGGGCAAGGAAAAATATAATAAGGCGATAGAGTTGCTGTACAAGCAGATTTGCGGTCAGCCGCGAATTGCATTGGGCAACTTCTGGCACAAAAAGATATATCCCGACCAGGTATGGCTCGACGGGCTTTACATGGCGCAGGTGTTCTATTGCCGCTATGTGGGCGAAAGGGGCAATGGCGATTATTCGGACATAGTCCGCCAGTTCACAAACGTTTACGAAAACATGTACGACGGCACGGAGAGGTTGTATTACCACGGCTGGGACTATTCAAAAAAGGCATTCTGGGCGGACAAAAAGACGGGGCTCAGCAAGTCGTTCTGGTTGCGCGCAGACGGCTGGTACACGGTAGGACTTGTGGATGTTATAGGCTATATCACTTCTCCCGCGGCGAAAGAAGCTCTCACCCGCATTTTCCGCACGACGATAGAGGGGCTGGAGCAGTACATCGACCGCGAAGGGCACATGTTCTATCAGGTTATAGACCGCATGGGCGAAGAGGGCAACTACCTCGAAACTTCGGGCTCTGCCATGATTGCATACGCCATGATGAAGGGCGCAAGACTTGGGCTCATCGACGCCCGTTTTGCCGCAGTCGGCAAGAGCATATTCGACGGCATATGCGAGCGCTATCTTACCGAAAGGGATGGCAAGCTCAATCTCGGCGGCATCTGCCTCGTGGCGGGTCTCGGTCCCGAGAACAACCGCCGCCGCGACGGCACTTTCGCTTACTACATTTCCGAGCCCGTCGTCGAGAACGACGCAAAGGGCACGGGTCCGTTCGTTATGGCATATACCGAGGTCAAACAGCAGTAAACGCGCTTATAATTAAAAAATAATATCTCAACGGAACAATAAAAAAGCCCGCTGAACTTTTAAAGTTCAGCGGGCTTTTATTAATTTTTTTAAAGCTCAGGCGAGGAAAAGCCTGCCCGTAACAAGTAGGTACACTATATCCAGGAGGCATAAAAGCCAGCCCCAGCCGATAAGCAGGAAGAGCAGGAATACCACCAGATGCACAATGTTGCGCGTGCGGAGCAGACGCTCAGCCGCACCAGACATTCGCAGCACCAACCTATCAAGGGAATGAGCAGGAGCAACACCTGCACGATGCGCTCCTGCGAGTAAAACCATTTGTCGAAATCCAAAAGTTTACCTCTTGCTCGGAATTTGCCTTAAAGGCAACTGCGGGATTACTGAAGAAGAAGTTTCTTGAACAGAAGTACCCAGATAAGGTCTATCCAGCCGAATATAATACCGAAGATAGTTACGAGGATACAAACGATCAGTCTTATAAGACCGCCCTTTTTGAGGAAGGTGGACCATCTTACGATGATTTCTACAAACCAGTTTACAACGGGAATGAGAAGCAGAAGCAACTGAACGATGCGGCTTTGTCTGTTGAACCAAGTCATTGTTTTACGTCTCCTTTAATTTGTATTTCCAGAAAGGCGTTTCGCGCGGAAATATTGTAACGATCTGATTTCCCCCCGCATGCGCCGCGTTACAATATAACATATTCACGCGCCGCCGCAAACATTACGCTTTTCTGATATTAACAATATTATATCACATAATCTCCGCTTGTCAAAGTGTTTATTTAATTTTCTTTGTCCGCCGCATATATTTATCATGAAAGGGGAGAGCAGACGTCGATCTTTTCGCCCGAAAAATCTTTGAACGTGAAAACTCCGTTTTCAAAGAGTATATATCCGTGACGGCTGCCCTCCTTGGGCAGGGACACGGAACCGGGATTGAGGTGGAAGTATCCCTCGCCTTCCACGGCGTTCATGGGAACGTGAGTGTGCCCCGTGATGTAGATTTCGCCCTTTTTAAGGGGAGGTACGGCTCTGTGCCCGTGGGAAAGGTGAATGTTCAGCCCGTCTGCAAACACCGTGCCGTAGTCGGAAGACACGTTAAATGGCAGCACCATCTGGTCGACTTCGCTGTCGCAGTTGCCCCTGACGCATATAATTTTGTCGGCAACGGGGGCAAGCATTTTTGCAACCTCCGCGGGGTTGTATCCGTCGGGCAGGGGATTTCTCGGTCCGTGGTAGAGTATGTCGCCGAGAAGAATGAGCCTGTCGGCTTTTTCATCGTTGAATACTTTTACAAGTTTTTCGCACCAATGAGCCGAACCGTGTATGTCGGAAGCAATTATAAATTTCATATGAGAAATTCTCCTATCTTTTTTATTACGCCGTTCTGCGCGTTCGAGGGTATCTCCTCGCCGATTTTCTGTTTGAGAAGGGGAAAGGCGTTCGCCGTTACGTATGCCTTGCCTGCGGCGCACAGCATTTCGTAATCGTTCATGTGGTCGCCGAAAGCCACGCTGTCTGACCTGTCTATTCCAAAGTAATTTAAAAGCGCCGAAAAAGCCCTGCCTTTGTTCGCCTGCGGCGCAGATACGTCCAGCCAGTCGTAGCCCGAAATCATGGCGCGCAGCCCCTTTATGAGGGGCGGAAGAATAATGCCGCCGTGTTCGGCGCAGGGCTTGCTGTCCCATACCGAAATTTTCATTACCTGTTCGGCGTCGGCAACTTTTTTAAGGTCGTCCACCCTTTTTACGGAGGAATACGAACGATTGAGCGTGGTTACAAATCGTTCGTCGTCGTCGCTGTAATATGCGCAGTCTGCGCAGGAGAGGAGGGGATAAAGCCCTTCCTGCTCTTTTATTATGTCAAGGGCGTATCTTACGCCGTCGGAGGGAGTGGGGTCGGAGAAAACTATTTTTCCGTCCGCCCAGGCAATGCCGCCGTTTTCGGCTATGATGGCTATTTTATCGAGGGCGGGCGCGAATAATTTTTTAAGATTGGGCAACTGCCTGCCGCTTGCGGGGGCAAAGATTATGCCCCTTTCCTTCATGATGTCTATATAAGGGAAGGTCTGCGGCGGAAGAATTTTATCCGGCGGAAGCAAAGTCCCGTCAAGGTCGCTTGCGATAAATTTTATCATAATTAAATTTTATCATAACCCGTCGGTTTACGCAAGCGGACCGAACAGTCTGAACGCTTTGAAAACCCACCTTTTTCTGCTCGCTCTGAATGGCGAAGAGAGCCGCAGACACTGAATAAAGTCGGCGGCGACTTCCTGCGTCGGACCGCCCGAAAAGTAAGCTCCGCACTCGCTGTTGAGCCACAGCGAGCGGAAGTCGAGGTTATAGCTGCCGAGAAAGCACCCGTCGTCGCATATGACCGCCTTGGCGTGCATAAAGCCGGGTGTGTAAACATAAACCTCCGCGCCGCGCTGGGCAAGCCGCGCCGCGCAGTCGCATGTAAGCATATAGGTAGCCTTTTTGTCAGGTATCGCGGGTATGATAATCTTTACATCCGCGCCCCGCTTTGCGGCGCTTTCAAATGCCGCAAAAAGTCGTTCGTCGAGGCATAGATAGGGGGTAAACGCCCAAACGCGGCGGTTTGCGGAATAAATCGCGCGAAGGAGTGTGGCGCTTCCGCAGCCGATATGCCTCGGCGGACAGTCATAGACGGGCACGATTTCATCGCCGACGCAGCGGGGCAGGTCGCACTCCCTGTCGCCCTCCCAGCAGGACAGAAAGAGCTCGTTGAAAAAAGTTGCCGCGCTTCCGTCCACAGCAAAGGCGCAGTCCTTCCACTTGCCGTGCGGTCTTGTTATGTCGGCGTACTCGTCGGCGATGTTAATTCCGCCCGAAAAGGCGATGCGCCCGTCGATTACGGCAATTTTTCTGTGGTCGCGGAAGTTCAGACGCGAAAGAGGCGGGGGGATGAGCCCGTTGAAAATTTTAAACTGCGCGCCTTCTTTTCTGAGTTTTCTCAGCTTTTTTGAAGGGAGCCTTAATGCGCTCCCCAGCCCGTCGGTCATAATTTTTACTTCGACGCCGCGCCTGAGGGCGAGGCGCAACCGCTTTATCAGTCCTTCGAAAATTTCGCCTTCGGCTATGATGTAAAATTCAAGGTAAATGCTCCTTTGCGCCCCGTCCACGGCGGAATACAGCTCCTCGAAAAAGCGGCTGCCGTCGGAAAAATAGCGGCAGTTTCCGCATGCCGTGCCCCTTACGGTGAGATTTCCCCACGGCGGCGTGCGTCGGCTTATCGAAGCGAAAAAGACGGCTGCGCCCACTACTGGGAATGCGGCTATGAAGAACAGCCAGCTGCAACGATATTCCGCGGGGTATGAACCCGATGCGGCTCTGAGCGCGGCGGACGCGGACAGCGCAAAAGCGCCTGCGGTCGCCGCGCCGACGGATACAAGCGTGGGAAGATACAAACACAAAAATACTATGCCCGTAACATATGCCGCAATAATTGCGATGCAGAGGAACAGGCGGGAAAAAATAAAGCCGAAAAAACCGCGCATACCCTTTCAGGTCTGCGCGGCAGAAAATTTTTTGGTTGTTACAGAATGAGCTTGAAAACGGTCAGTTTCGAATCGTGCGACACGTCCGAAAGTTTTGCCGAAAGCACGGCGGCGGCGTCGAAATCGGAGAGTATCTCTTTGTCCAGCACGTCCAGATCTATCGCGCCGTGGAGTATCATATTTATCGCCGATTCGGTATAGCAATAGCCGTCGGTTACGGTAAACACGCGTATATTGTGCCTGAAAAGGGGAATGGAGTCGAGTTTGAACCGCAAAAAAGACATTCCTTCGAGCACGAGCGTCTTATCGCGCGCCAGCACGCGGGAGGCTATGTCGGGGTTTATCTTCGAACAGGAAATATACACGGCGGCGTCGCAGTTTATGCCGCTCGTCGCCTCGGCTATATTAGCGTCAAGGTCGTCGTCGTAGAGAATGGAATAAAATACGCCCGATTTTCTCAGCTTTTCCAGCCCTTCGGGGTTGTCGTCGATGACGACGGGCACAAGTTTGTGGTACATCGCCACCTGCGCCAGAATATATGCCATCGTGTTTCCGCCGACTATCGCCACTCTGCTGCCCGCAGACAGATTTAATTTATCGTAAATATTTTCTGCAAAGGCAACGTGTTCTATGCAAAGCGCCTGCAAATCGTCAATTTCGTCGGGCAGAACGGCAACGCTTCTGTAATCGCACACTACGAAATCGCGCAGAAAGCCGTCAAAGTCGAGCCCGGCTATCTGAACGTGTTCGCATTCTTCAAAATCTCCGCGCTTGCAGTGCATGCACTTTCCGCAAGGTCTGGTGCCCTCTATGAATACGCGGGCGCCCTTTTCTATGCCGTAAACCTTTTCGCCGCACTCGGTTACAATGCCAACGGCAAATCTTCCCACCGTTCTGGGATAGGTTACGGGCAGCTCGCCCGAATAGCACAGGGCGTCGAAATTGCTCGCCAGCACATAGGTTACTTTAACTTTAACTTGGTCGCTGAGAAGGGTAAGTTCGCTCTGAGGCTGCTTTACAAGCATCTTGGGACCGGCTAAAATCCAATTATCCATATATGCATATTATACGCCAACGCGGCGAGTAAATCAACCCATTTGCCCGAAAAAGCCGAAATTTACTTAATTTACGCGGCAATATCAAAAATTTTTATTTGCGGCGGTAAATTAATTGACTTGCCCGATTTTTTTATATATAATAGTTTAGCATTACAAGAAATAACAGCGAGGTGAGATAAATGAAGCCCGAAATACATCCCGATTATCATGAAGTGACGGTTGTATGCGCTTGCGGCGCAACATTCAAAACTGGCACCACGAAGAAAGGTGATACGCTCAAGGTCGATATTTGCAGCAAGTGCCATCCCTTCTTTACCGGCAAGCAGAAGCTCGTGGACACCGGCGGTCGTGTAGACAAGTTTAAGAAAAGATACAATATTTAACAAAAAACCTCGGCTTCAAACTTCATTTGAAGCCCTTTTTTGTATTCGCGCGCGCATGCGCCCGCATTGCACGCGCCATAATGAATATAATATATAGAAAATGTCAGAGAAAGCTAAAAAGTGTAATTTGAATACAACCTCCGTAGGCGGTCAGGCCGTTCTGGAAGGCGTAATGATGCAGGGCAAGACCTCTTACTGCACCGCCGTGCGCGACCAGGAAGGCGCCATTCAGGTGGAAAGATTGCGCCTCAACAGGTCCCCTTCCGTCGTAAAAGCGTCTAAAATTCCCTTCGTAAGGGGCGTGGTAAATATGTTTTCGTCCCTCGTGCGCGGCACCAAAGCGCTCATGCGCAGCGCGCAGGTTTACGGCGGAGACGAAGAGGAGCCGGGAAGAATTCAGCGCTGGCTCGCGGAAAAGTTCAAAAAGGACCTCACGCAGGTCATGTCGCTCTTTTCCGTAATTCTCGGCGCAATCATCGCGGTGGTTTTGTTCATATTCCTGCCCAACCTCGCCGTCAACGGACTTTCCGAACTCTTTCCCTCGTTTGCGGGAACGGTGTGGGAGTACGTCGTCCTCGGCGTGGTAAAGCTCGCAATATTCCTCGCATATCTCGGACTGATACTGCTTTTAAAGGATATCAGGCGTCTCTACGCCTATCACGGCGCAGAGCATAAAACTATAAACTGCTACGAAAAAGGACTGCCGCTCACGCCCGAAAACGTCGCTTCATGCTCGCGCATTCACGACAGGTGCGGCACGTCGTTCCTCTTTATAGTTCTCATCATAAACATAGTAATAATTTCCCTCGTCTATTGGGCGATAGGGTTGCAGAATATCTCAAACGGCGCGCTGCGCTTTCTGGCAAGGCTGGGCGTCGAAATAATTCTTCTGCCCGTAATAGCGGGCGTGGGCTACGAAGTTTTAAAACTTCTGGCAAAATTCCATGGACCCGTATCAAAAATATTCAAATCGCCCGGCATGCTGTTGCAGAAGACGCTGACGACGCGCGAGCCCGATATACCCATGATAGAGGTTGCAATCGCCGCTTTCAATGCCGCAATGGAGATGGACGCCGACCCCGAACTGCCCGAAACGCACTTCATAACGGGCGGCATACTTCCCGAAATGCTTGCGGAAACCAAAAAACAGTTTTCCGATGCGCAGATAGACGAAAGCGACGCCGAATGGATATATTCCATAGTTCTGGGCATCAACCGCAGCGAGCTCGACAAGTCGGCGCGCGTCATAAAGCCCAGCGAGGCAAAGACGATTGACGAAATCGTGCGCAAACGCCTTACGGGCAGACCTTTGTGGTACGTCATTGGCGATACGGAATTTTACGGTTGCACGATAAAGGTGGACGAGAGGGTGTTAATTCCCCGCCCCGAAACCGAAATTCTCGCCGAAAACGCCGTGCGCACGGTGGAGGACGGCGACAAAGTGCTCGATTTGTGCACGGGCAGCGGCTGCATTGCAATAGCCATAGCCAAGCACTGCAAGGCAAAGCGCGTGCAGGTTACCGCCGCCGACGTTTCGGACGCGGCGATTATGCTGGCAAAGGAAAACGCCAACCTCAACTCGGTCGACATAGAATTCGTGCAGAGCGATATGTTCGCCAAGGTGCACGGCAGGTTCAACCTCATCGTATGCAACCCGCCCTATATAAAGAGCGGCGACATCGCTACCCTCCAGAAAGAGGTGCGCGATTACGAGCCCAGGGTCGCCCTCGACGGCGGCGAGGACGGGCTTGACTTCTACCGCAGACTGGCAAAAGAAATTTCCCGCTACATCGCAAAAGGCGGCATGCTCATTCTCGAATGTGGGGAAGGTCAGGCGGAGGAAGTTTTAAAAATGTTTGAAAAGCGCGATTACGCAATGGTCGTCAAGGACTATGCGGGCGTGGACAGAATACTCAAAATAGCCTTCTGACGCCGCTAAAACCGACTTCGGAACAGACTTTTTTATGGCAGATACTTTTATTTCAAAACTTGAAGATATATACCGCAAATATTTAAAACTTTCGGAAAAGCTCGCCGATGCGGAGGTCATTGCCGACCCTACGGAGTGGGCGAAAATTGCCAAAGAGCAGTCGGAGCTTGAAGAACCCGCGGTAAAATACGGCGAATACCTCGAAACCGAGCGCCAGATGAACGAAGCGCAGAAGGCGGCGGAAGAGGAGCAGGACGCCGAAATGAAGGCGCTTCTTTCGGACGAAGTTTATTCCTGCAAGCGCAGGCTGGAAGACATGCGCGAAGAGCTCAAAATTCTTCTTCTGCCCAAGGATAAAAACGATAACCGCAACTGTATCGTCGAAATACGCGCGGGCGCGGGCGGCGAGGAAGCCGCTCTGTTTGCTTCGCAGCTTTACGATATGTACTCTCGCTACTGCGAGCGCCACCGCCTCAAAGTGGAGGAAGTGGACGCCAGCCGCACCGAACTGGGCGGCATTAAGGAAGCCGTTTTAAACGTTTCGGGAAAAGATGCCTACAAGCAGCTCAAATTCGAAAGCGGCGTGCACCGCGTTCAGCGCGTCCCCGAAACGGAGTCGCAGGGCAGGGTGCACACCTCGACGGCGACAGTCGCCGTTCTCCCCGAAGCGGAGGACGTGGAAGTGGAAATAAAGCCCGAGGACATAAGGGTGGACGTCTATCGCTCTTCCGGCGCGGGCGGACAGAAGGTCAACAAGACGGAAACGGCTATAAGAATTACCCATTTTCCTACGGGCATAGTCGTAACCTGTCAGGATGAGCGCAGTCAGCTCAAAAATAAGGACAAGGCGTTCAAGGTGCTGCGCACCCGCCTTTACGACTATTACAACGGCCGCAACCAGTCCGAACAGGACGCGCGCAGAAAGAGCCTCGTCGGCAGGGGCGACCGTTCGGAAAGAATACGCACATACAACTTCCCTCAGGGCAGGGTTACCGACCACAGAATAGGACTTTCGCTCTATTCTCTCGATACGTTCATCATGGGTGACATGGACGAAATGGTGAACGCGTTGCAGGTCGCCGAAAGGGAAGCGCTGCTTGCCGACGGACAATGACGCCGTAAGCACAGGGAGGAAAAGATGAAAAGAAATCAGTCGGGCGAGGACTATCTCGAAGCGATTTTGCTTTTGTCTCAACAGTTGGAGTTTGTTCACCGCATAGATGTCGCGCGCAGAATGAACGTATCGCAGCCCGCCGTGCAGAAAGCCATAAATATTCTTATAAACGGCGGATATATCCGCACGGACGGCATGCACATCTATTTTACCGAGAGCGGGCGCGAGTATGCCGAGCGCGTTTACGAACGCCATTGCACCATACGCGAATTTTTGTGCCTGCACGGCGTCAACCAAAAGACTGCCGACGCCGATGCCTGCGAAATTGAGCATATAATTTCTCAGGAAACTTACGAAATGATGAAAAATTATATCGCCGATGCAAAGCGCGGCTGATATTAATTGAATCGGGCGCGGGCGCCGCATTATGCGGCGCCC
>CAJLKN010000013.1 GCA_905207235.1 uncultured Eubacteriales bacterium | reverse complement strand
CGCCGCGTTCGCGGCGGGCATAACTTTTTATATAACTGTTTTTTGCGCGCAAATTTTTGCTAGCTTTTCCCTGCCTGTAATGTGCGCGGGAAGCGCTTAAATATCTTTCATCTCTTCGAAGGCGCGCTGACGTCTTTTGATTTTCTTCCAGCTTATAAAGCTGTAACTGTCGTTTACGAGGTAGAGCGCAAAGGATATCAGGCTGGGCACGACTGCGGAGCCTATTTCGGGTATCTTCATCGACCAGAGAACGAGCAGAATAATATCGTTTGCAATAAAGCAGAGTGAGAAGTATTCGCACCGTCTGAGCATCAGATAAGCCGCGCCAAGACTTGCTACGAGCGACAGCGTGGATACAATCAGATTGTCGGTATTAAGTGCCTGCAACAGGAAGTAAAATGCGGTCGTCGCCGCGGCGGCGCCGAGGGCGAATATGCCGTATTCGGCGGGGCGCAGTCTGTTTATGCGCACTTCCATGTGTTCGGCGTCGGCGTTGCGGTTTTTTACCCACATAACTATGGACGCTATATGTATGGGCAGCATTAAAAAGATGTAAATCAAGGCTTCGCCGTAGTAGCGGTTGAGGTATGAAAAAGCCGAATATGTCAGCGCAAAAGCTATTGCAATGACCTGACCCCACACGGAGCCTTTGGCGTTGAATATCACGCAGGAAACGCCGAACAGCGCGGAAATGAGCGAAAGCGCATTCTTTTCCGCGCCCGCAAGAAATCCCGCGGTTATAATCGCCATTCCTCCCAGCCACAATCCCCACTCGAGGGGCGTGAAATATTCAGCTATTTTTTTCAGCCTTGCCTTCATGCCTCAATGTTAGCACACAGGGGGCAAAAAGCCAAACAAAAAGGCGCAAAAATTTAAAATAAATATTGCATTAATCAAGGCGGTGTGATATACTTTAAAAGAAAAATAAATTAAAAATTCCCGGAGGCAATCCAACAATGACAAACGAACAGAAAATAGAACTCATCAAAAAGATGAAAATCGTTCCCGTTGTCGTTCTCAACGACATCGAAGAAACTATTCCCAAGATGGAAGCGCTCATAAAAGGCGGTCTTCCCTGCGCAGAAATCACTTTCAGAACTCCCTGCGCCGCAGAAGCAATCGCTCTTACGGTTAAAAAATTCCCCGATATGTTCGTGGGCGCGGGCACTGTAATCAACCGCAATCAGTGCGAACAGGCAATCGTTGCAGGCGCAAAGTTCATAGTATCTCCCGGCTTCTCGCCCGAAGTTGCCGACTGCTGCGCTGAACACGAAATGCTTTATCTTCCCGGCATAGTTACTCCCACCGAGGCTATGGCGGCAATCGAAAAGGGTCTCACCACGCTCAAGTTCTTCCCCGCTTCCAACTACGGCGGACTTAAAACAATCAAAGCTATCTGCGCGGCATTCCCTTATCTTCACATCATGCCCACGGGCGGCGTTTCCTCCGAAAACATCCTCGAATACCTCGCATACGACAAGATCATCGCTTGCGGCGGCAGCTGGATGATGAAGGGTACTCCCGCAGACATCGAAGCCGAAACCAAAAAGGCTGTTGCTCTCGTTAACGGCAAATAATTTTTAACATTTTAATCCCGTGCGCGCCGCGCACGGGATTTTTATTTTGCAGGGATAATATGCCGCCGCGAAGGCAATATTAAAGCCAAATTGCATATTGACTTTGACTGTGCGGTATGGTACAATTTTATAAGATAATACCATAATATACATAAAGAAAAGAGAGTTAATTACGGCACAATGATTAACAGGAGCGCACTTTTCAGCGACGAAACAATAAATTATAAATATCCCTATGCGCCCAAGGCGGGAGATAAGGTTACAGTACGTTTCCGCACGCTTAAAAACGACGTTTTGAAAGTTTACGTCTGTTTCGGCGGAAGGCGCAGGGAAATGGAAAAGGAGAATAATTCCCTATACCATAATTTCGATTTTTACAGGGCGGAATTTACCTGCCCCGACGCGCAGGAGGTAAGCTATTACTTCCAGATTTCCGACCAGGACGACGTCGTCTATTACAATCGTCTGGGCGCGGTAACCAACAATCAGGAGGAGTACAACTTTTCCTTTATCCCCGGCTTCGAAGTGCCCGACTGGGCGCTCGGCAAAGTGTTTTATCAGATACTGCCCGATCGTTTTTTCAACGGAAATTCTCAAAACGACGTCTGCACTAACGAATACTATTACACGGGCGGACACGTAAAAAAAATAGACGACTGGAACGAAATACCCAAAACTTTGGACGTAGGCAATTTCTACGGCGGCGATTTGCAGGGCGTGGAGCAGAAAATAGACTATCTTGCTTCGCTCGGCATAGACGGGATTTATTTCAATCCCATATTCATTTCTCCCTCCAACCACAAGTACGACACGCAGGACTATGACTACGTTGACCCTCACCTCGCCGTCATAGAGGACGACTGCCAGCACGTCATGCAGAACTGGGAAAGGCACAACGGTTTTGCCGCCCGCTATATAACGAGGGTAATTTCCCAGACGAACCTCAACAAGAGCAACGAATATTTCGCTTCGCTCGTTTCAAAGCTGCACGAAAAGGGAATACGCGTCATTTTGGACGGCGTGTTCAATCATTGCGGGTCTTTCAATAAATGGATGGACAGGGAGGGAATATACCTCAATAAACCGGGATACGCCAAGGGCGCGTACCAGTCCGTGCGCAGTCCTTACCGCAAATATTTCAACTTTACTCATTCCTTTCCGCTTCCCGAATACGAGGGATGGTGGGGCTTCAATACCCTTCCCAAGCTCAATTACGAAAAGAGCGACGAGCTGTGCGAAAAGATATACAACATAGGCGCAAAGTGGGTTTCTTCGCCCTATAACGTCGACGGCTGGCGCCTCGACGTCGCCGCAGACCTCGGGCACAGCGCGGCTTTCAACCATAAGTTCTGGCGCAATTTCAAAGACCGCGTAAAGAGCGCCAATCCCGACAGCTTCATTTTTGCCGAGCACTACGGCGACCCCAGACCCTGGCTCAACGGCAAAGAGTGGGACAGCGTAATGAACTACGACGCCTTTATGGAGCCCGTTACGTGGTTTCTGACGGGCATGGAAAAGCACAGCAACTACTTCGACGCGGGCAAGCTCAACAACGGCAAGACCTTCTTCGACAGTATGTTCAAGAACATGGCGCGCCTGCCGAGACCCTCTCTCGACAGCGCCATAAATCAGCTTTCCAATCACGACCATTCGCGCTTTTTGACGCGCACAAACCATACCGCGGGCACTCTCAAAGAAAAGGGCGGCGACGCCGCCTCGGCGGGCACAGACGCGCGCGTTTTAAAACTTGCCGTGCTCATACAGATGACCTGGCCCGGTTGCCCCACAATATACTACGGCGACGAAGCGGGACAGGTGGGCTGGACCGACCCCGACTGCCGCAGAACATATCCTTGGGGAATGGAAAATACCGATATCCTCGAAATGCACCGCAGCGCGATAGCTCTACGCAAGAGAATAAGCTGTCTGCGCCTCGGCTCTTTGAAGGAGCTGGACGCGGGCAACGGCTACATCGCCTACGGCAGGTTCGACGAAAACGTCATTGCGGTAGTGGTAATCAACAACAACGACAAGGAAATTTCCCTTTCCCTGCCCGTATGGGAAGTGGGCATCAGCCAGAACGACAAGCTGGCGCTGTATTATTGTACGGGATACGACGGATATTCGCCCGAACATTTCATCGATATAAGGTTCGGCAGAATGGTAGTTACGCTTCCGCCCAAGAGCGGCTGCGTTTACGGCAAAAATCTCAGATAGCACAATCGCAGCGCGGCTGCGGCGCATATAAAGGGGGATAACTATGCAAAACAAGTTTTTCGGCGAGCTGGACAGATACTTGTTCCACCACGGAACGCATTACGAGTTATACAACAAAATGGGCGCGCACATACGCGAAATCGACGGCGTGCGCGGCGTTCATTTCGTGCTCTGGGCGCCGTCTGCGCGGGCTGTATGCGTCGTGTCGGACGGCAACGGCTGGACGCCCTGGCGCGACATAATGGAAAAGGTCGATGACTGCATATGGGAACTTTTCGTCCCCGGAATGTGCGAGGGGGTAAAATATAAATTTCTCATCGTGCGCGCCGACGGTTCGGAAGTTTACAAAATCGACCCCTATGAATTCGGCAGCGAAAAGCGCCCCGCAAACGCCTCCGTGGTAACAAACCTCGAAACTTACGAGTGGGGCGACAAAGATTATATAGCAAAGCGCAAGGGCTCCAACTTCCTCGAAAAGCCCATGGCTGTTTACGAAGTTCACCTCGGCTCGTGGAAAAAGGACCTTGAAAAGTGGGATGAGGACAAGTTCCTCGACTACCGCCGCCTAGCGCACGAGCTGTGCGAATATATGGAATATATGGGCTACACCCATATAGAGGTTATGGGCATATGCGAATATCCCTTCGACCCTTCGTGGGGCTATCAGGTTACGGGCTATTTCTGCCCTACCGCGCGCTATGGCAGCCCTCAGGACTTTATGTATTTCGTCGATTACATGCATCAGCACGGCTTCGGCGTAATACTCGACTGGGTTCCCGCGCATTTCCCCAAGGACGATTTCGGCCTTGCAAATTTCGACGGAACGCCCCTTTACGAGTACGCAGACCCCTTGCGCGCCGAATATCCCGAGTGGGGCACGAAGGCATTTGATTTAGGGAAGCCCGAGGTTAGCAACTTTCTGATAGCTTCCGCTCTGTTCTGGGTGGACAAGTACCACATCGACGCCCTGCGCGCCGACGCCGTCGCGGCAATGCTGTATAACAGCTTTGCGAGGAGCGAATGGCGACCCAACAAGGACGGCGGCAACCTGAATTACGAGAGTTTTGAATTCTTCAAGCACCTCAACAGCATTTTAAGAAGCCGCACCGACGCGTTCATAATCGCCGAGGACAGCTCCATTATAGAGGGCATAACCGCGCCCGTCGCCAAGGGCGGGCTGGGTTTCGGTCTCAAATGGAACATGGGCTGGATGAACGATACCCTGCGCTATGTAAAGAAGGACCCCGTCTATCGCAAGTATCATCACTGGCTGATGACGCATACCTTCGAATATATATTCAACGAAAAATACATACTCGTCCTTTCGCACGACGAAGTCGTCTATGGCAAGGGCAGCATGTACCGCAAAATGCCCGGCAACCGCATGGATAAGTTCGGCTCGCTCAAATGCTACTATACCATGATGATGGGACACCCCGGCAAAAAACTTTTATTCATGGGTCAGGACTTTGCGCAGGAGAACGAGTGGAACTTCCGCACCTCGCTCGACTGGCACCTCTGCGACGACCCCGGGCACAGGGACGTAATGGACTGCTACCGCGCGCTTTTAAAGCTCTACCGCGAAAAGCCCGTTCTGCATGACGACACGGGTTCGGCTTCCTTCGAATGGATAGAGAGCGGCGACGTCAGCCGTTCGATATTCTCGTTCATAAGGCGCAATCCCTGGAACTACAACGACGCTCTCATTTTCGTCATAAACATGACGCCCGTCGATTATTGCGATTTCGGCGTGGGCGCACCCGTTGACGGAACGTACAGGCGCGCTTTCTCCACATATCCCGACGGCGGCGAATTCGACGTCGTGGCGACAGAGGAGCTTTGCAACGGCAGACCTTACAAGCTCAAATTCGACTTGCGCCCCTTCGAGGGGGTCGTGTTCGAAGTGCCCTATCACGAGAGCACGGAGGAGGAGAAGAAGGAAGAAAAGCGCGTGCGCACCCGCGCAAAGCGCGACTTCACGAGCTTAAAGAAGGATACATCGCACGTGCCCAAGGTGGATATCCCCGAAGAGCTCAAACCTAAGAAACCCGCAGCGAAAAAGGCGGACAAAACGACTTCAAAAAAGAAATAAAATTTTTGCGGCGCCGCGATTTCATCGCGGCGCCGCTCTTTCATGCAGGGATATATGCCCGCCAATGCCACAAATTACAAAGGGAGAGCGCGTTTATCTTTCCGTCATTTCGTTTGACCTTGAAAAATAAATGTGCTATAATTCCTACAATAAATATAGGATATAAAATTATGACGGTAAGACAATTACAGGACGAAATAGTAAAACTTAAAAAGCAGACGGATACCTGCATTCTCGCCCACAGCTATATGAGCGAGGAGATATGCGAAATTGCCGATTTCACGGGCGACAGCTACGCACTCGCATTAAAGGCAAAGGATACTGCAAATAAAAACGTTATAATGTGCGGCGTGCGCTTTATGGCGGAAATGGTTAAAATGCTCAACCCCGAAAAGAAGGTCATTCTCTCCAATCCCGTCGCGGGCTGCCCCATGGCGGAGCAGATGGACAGGGAAATGATACTTCAGGTCAAAGAGAAGTACCCCGACTACGCGGTCGTTGCCTACGTCAACACAACGGCGCAGCTTAAAACAATCGCCGACGTGTGCGTAACCAGCTCCTCGGCGGTCAAAATATGCCGCGCTATACCGCAGAAGAACATTCTGTTTATACCCGATATAAACCTCGGCACATACGTAAAGGAACGCGTGCCTGAAAAGAACTTCAAACTGCTTTCGGGCGGCTGTCCCACCCACGCAAAGATCAACGAAAAAGAGGTTCTCGCGGCGAAAGCGGCTCATCCCGACGCGCTCTTCCTCGTTCATCCCGAGTGCCGCCCCGAGGTCGTAAAGTACGCCGACTATGTAGGCTCTACGACGGGCATCATGAACTATGCTGCAAAATCCGACGCAAAGGAATTTATCATAGGCACGGAAAACGCCATAGTCCAGCACCTTCAGTTCGCCTACCCCGAAAAGAGGTTTTACGCGCTTTCCAAAGACCTCGTTTGCAACAACATGAAGGCGACTACGCTTTCGGACGTATATCATTGCCTCACGGGCGACGGCGGAGAAGTCATCGAAATGGACGAAGATTTAAGGCTCGCCGCGGTTAAGTGCATAGAAGAGATGATTAAATACGGCGGCTGAGCCGTCAGGTGAAAATTATGATGATAACGACAAAGGGCAGAAACGCCCTTAAAGTAATGCTAGACCTCGCCCAGCACGACGACGGCGTGCCCGTATCGCTCGCCGATATAGCCGAAAGGGTAAAGGAATCGCAGAAATATCTTGAGGCAACGGTTGCCCAGCTCTCGCAGAAGGGGCTTATAATTTCTTCCCGCGGCAAGAGCGGCGGCTATCGCCTTTCAAAGCGCCCCGAAGAGTACACCGTGGCGGAAATTATTACGGCGGCGGAGGGCTCTCTCGCGCCCGTATCCTGTCTTTCGGGCGATAAACCCTGCGAAAACGCCGAAAAATGCCTTTCGCTTCCCCTCTGGCGCGAGCTCGACGACGTGATAATGAATTTTCTTAATTCAAAGTCGCTTTCCGACCTGCTCAAATAAACCCGATATTGTAAATGAAAGGTACGCCGCGCGGCGCAAAAATTTTAGCGCCGCGCGGCGACATAATAATCGGATAATTGCTCAACCTGCATATGACAGCTCCTCGCATAAATTAATGCAATGGGCGGGCAGAATTGGCGGGATATCCGCCTTTACCCTCTTTCGTGCGCTTAAAAATTGCACTTAATTAAAAGATCTATTAATTTTTTAAAATTTTAAAAAAGGGGGCTAATTCCTATTGACAAAATAGGAATTAATTTTTATAATTATTTCATACTAAAAAGGTAGGAATTAAATTTACATATGGTAAAAACCGTTTATGTGGACAACGCCGCAACTACCGCGATGAACGACGTCGCGATAGAGGCGATGAAACCCTATTTAAAGGAAATATACGGCAACCCCTCTTCGCTGCACAGCGTAGGGCAGATTGCAAAGGAAGCGCTCGAAAGGGCGCGCGCAGACGTAGCCGCCTGCCTCGGCGCCGAACCCCGCGAAATTTATTTTACGTCGGGCGGAAGCGAATCGGATAATCAGGCATTGCGTTCTGCGGCGTACAACGGCGCGCTCAAAGGCAAAAAACATATCATAACCAGCGCGATAGAGCACCACGCCATACTTCACACTCTCAAAAAGCTGGAGGGCGAGGGCTTCGAGGTAAGCTATCTTCCCGTCGATAAAAACGGGCTTGTTACCGCGCAGCAGGTGGAAAAGGCTATCCGCCCCGACACCGCTCTGGTTACGATAATGTATGCAAACAACGAAATCGGCACAATAATGCCCATAAGGGAAATAGGCTCTGTCTGCCGCGCCAAAAAGGTAGCGTTCCACACCGACGCCGTTCAGGCGGTGGGACATATCCCCGTCGATGTAGAGAAGGACAATATCGATATGCTTTCGCTCTCGGCGCACAAGTTCCACGGACCCAAGGGCGTGGGTGTGCTGTACTGCCGCAAGACGATAAATTTAAGGACGTTTATCGAGGGCGGCGCGCAGGAAAAAGGCAAGCGCGCGGGCACGGAAAACCTCGCGGGCATATGCGCGATGGCGGCGGCTTTGAAGGAAGCTATCGCTCATCTGTATGAAAATATGGCAGAGGAAGCCAGACTGCGCGACATACTTATAAAAGGTCTTTCCAAAATTCCCCATTCCAAGCTTAACGGCGACGCGAAAAACAGACTGCCCGGCAATGTAAATATGTGCTTCGAGGGAATAGAGGGCGAAAGCCTGCTGCTCCTTCTCGACGCAAAGGGCATTTGTGCATCGTCGGGCTCGGCTTGCACGTCGGGTTCGCTCGACCCCTCGCACGTGCTTCTGGCAATAGGACTTCCCCACGAAGTGGCGCACGGCTCGTTGAGGCTCAGCCTCTGCCCGTACAACACCGAAGAGGAAATGAAATACATCGTTGAACAGGTTCCCGCGGTCGTCGAATATCTTCGTTCGATATCGCCCGTATGGGAAGAACTCGAAAAGGGACAGCGTCCCCATTTAATCTGACAAGGAGAAAATTAATTATGGCATTATACAGCGAAAAAGTAATGGACCATTTCACAAATCCCCGCAACGTGGGCAAGCTCGACGACGCCGACGGAATAGGCGAAGTGGGCAACGCAAAGTGCGGCGATATAATGAAGATTTATATCAAGGTCAAGGACGGCATAATTACCGACGTAAAATTCAATACGTTCGGCTGCGGCAGCGCAATCGCTTCCTCGTCCATGGCTACCGAAATGATTAAGGGCAAGCCCCTTTCCGACGCGCTCACTCTGACCAATAAAGCGGTTGCCGAAGCGTTGGACGGACTTCCCGCGCACAAACTTCATTGCTCCGTTCTCGCCGAAGAGGCTATCCGCGCGGCAATCAAAGATTACTACGATAAAAACGGCATAGCGTATGATAAGGCACAGTTCCCCGACCCTTCGGAAGAGGAAGAGCACCACGCTTAAACAATAAAATGAATTTACGTCCGCCCGCGCGCAAAGCGCGGGCAGACTTCGTTTATAAAAAGGTATGGCAAAACAACTCAGCGCACAGCAGAGCATAGAACGCTCGATAATAACCAAATTCCGCAAGGGCATATGGTCGAGATTTTTAGAAGCGGTCAGACAGTACCGCCTTATAGAGGCGGGCGATAAAATCGCCGTCTGCGTTTCGGGCGGCAAGGACAGCATGCTGCTCGCCAAGTGCATTCAGGAGCTCAAAAGGCACTCCGAAATTCCGTTCGATGCGGAATATATCGTAATGAACCCCGGTTACAGCCCCCGAAACGAGCAGATAATACGCGAAAATTTAGCCCTTTTGGGTATTCCCGCAACCATATATCCTTCTGATATTTTCGACGTCAACGACCTCATCGGCGGCGAGCATCCCTGCTATCTTTGCGCCAGAATGCGCCGCGGCTTTCTCTATGCCAAGGCTAAGGAGCTGGGCTGCAACAAAATAGCCCTCGGTCATCACAAATCGGACGTAATCGAAACAACGCTTATGGGCATGCTGTTCGGCGGTCAGATACAGGGCATGATGCCAAAAATACGCAGCACCAATTTCGAGGGCATGCAGCTTATACGCCCCCTTTACTGCGTGTTGGAGGACGACATAATTCACTGGCAGCACTACAACAATTTAACTTTCATCGCCTGCGCCTGCAAGTTGACGGCAAACCTTGCGCAGGGCGAACAGGGTCAGTCGGCGCGCCAGGACGTAAAAAAACTGATAAAAGATTTCCGCTCGCGCAACCCCGACGTTGACGCCTCGATTTTTAAATCTTTACACAACGTTCAGCTCGATACCCTGCCGTCTTTCAAATATAAGGGCGAAGTGTTCTCGTTCAACCGCAAGTACGACGGCGAAATGGTTATAACCTGCCCCGAAGAGGCGACGGAAGAGACGCCAAAAGAGGAGTAAATGCTCTTTTTTTGTGCGAAAGTCAATTTTTAAGTCGCATGATGCGAGCCGCTTTGAACTGTTTTTTACATAGTTGCGGATAATAAATAAAGCGAAGTAAAATTCAGGCGTCAAAAAATCGGGCGCGCAGAGCTATTAAAGCAAATAAAAATTCAAAGCGATAAAAGTTGATAAAAACTATGTTTTGCCGCGCCCGCTTTCGCCCCGAAAGCGGGCGCGGCAAGTTTTAAGAGCGTATTTTATCAGCTTTTTGTCAGCCTTGATATAGTTAAAACCTATAACGCGCAATAGACGGAATGTAATTCCGTCTTTTTCTTTTGTGCAGAAAAAGACTTGTAACGCCCGCGCTCGTGTGTTAAAATATAGATATGAAGATTACAGACATACTCGACGGCAAGGGGGCGGTGCTGTCTTTCGAAGTTTTTCCGCCCAAGACGGGCGACGCCTTTGACGGCGTGATAAAGGCGGTGGACGAAATAGCGTCGCTTTCGCCCGATTTCATAAGCGTAACATACGGCGCGGGCGGCGGCACTTCGGACTACACCGTAAATATCGCCGAGCACGTAAAGAGCAAGTTCGGCGTAACTCCGCTTGCGCACCTTTCGTGCATATCCTCCGACAGGGCGGACGTGCTGGAAAAACTTAAAAAACTGCGCCAAATGGGCGTGGAAAATATCCTCGCACTGCGCGGCGATTTGCCCGCGGGATTTGCCGGCGGGCTGGATTACAGTTATGCATATCAGCTCGTCGAAGAAATTTCCGCATTCGGCGGGTTCTGCATAGGCGGCGCGTGCTATCCCGAGGGACACCCCGAGAGCAGTACGCTCTTTTCGGATATAGAGCACCTCAAAATAAAGGTGGACGCGGGATGTTCCTTTCTCACCACGCAGATGTTTTTCGATAACGACGTATTCTATTCCTTTATGTCAAAGGTGAGGGATGCGGGCATATATGTGCCCGTCATTGCGGGAATTATGCCCGTAACCAATGCAAAGCAGATTAAAAGGATGATGTCCCTTTCGGGCGGCTCGCTCCCCACGCGCTTCAAGCGCATAATCGACCGCTTCGGCGACAATCCCGACGCCATGGCGCAGGCGGGAATAGCATACGCCACAGAGCAGATAATAGATTTATACGCCAACGGAGTTAAAGCCGTGCACGTGTATTCCATGAACAAGCCCAAGGTTGCCGCGGCGATAAAGGCAAATCTTTCGTACATAATATGACGGTATTGACGGGGAAACTTAACAGCATAAACAGGCGCGAAGCTCTATATTACCTCGGCTGCGGCGCTAACGCCGCACAGCCCGAAGAGGTGGAAGCACTTATGGACGAATGTCAGGCGGAAGTGCTTTCGGTGCAGGACTTGAAGGCGGTTTATTCGCTCTACGATATAAATTTCGGAGAGCAACTCGACCTCGGTTTTACAAAGACGGACAGCCGCGATTTGGCAAAATACCTTTCGGGCTGTGCAAAAATCGCGTTGTTTGCCGCGACGGCGGGGGCGGGCATAGACAGGCTCATCGCCCGCTATTCGCGCATTTCTCCCTCGCGCGCGGCGGCGGTGCAGGCTCTGGGAGCGGCCCTCGTCGAGGGCTGGTGCGACGAAGTTCACGCTCGTTTCCGCCGGGAATACGGCGCGAAAAAGGCGCGATTTTCGTGCGGCTTCGGCGATTTGCCGCTGTCCATGCAGAAGGACATTTTTTCCGCCCTCAACGTAACCAAAGCGATAGGCGTAACCCTTTCAGATAACTTTTTTATGGTGCCGACCAAGTCGGTTACCGCAATAGTGGGTATTCCCGTATGAAATTTACACAAAAACTCAAAAAATCAATAGTATTGCTCGACGGTGCTATGGGCACACAGCTCCAACGCCTCGGTCTGCCATTGGGCACTCTGCCCGAAAGTTGGAACATAATCCGCCCCGAAGAGGTGGAAAAAGTTCACCTCGGCTACCTCGAAGCGGGCGCGGACGTCATCTATGCGAATACTTTCGGCGCAAATATTTTTAAGTTCGGCGACAAAACCGCCGAAGTTACGCAGGCGGGCGTAAAGTGCGCCCTGCGCGCTGCGAAAAAGTATAAGGACAGGTTCGTCGCGCTCGATATAGGCTCTTTGGGCAAACTTTTAAAACCCTTGGGACCGCTCTCGTTCGAAGAGGCGGTTTCGGCTTTCAAAGTTACAATAGCCGCGGGCGCGCAGGCGGGCGCGGACCTCATTGTCATAGAGACGATGAACGACATCTACGAGCTCAAAGCGGCGGTCGTGGCGGCAAAGGAAGTTTGCTCTCTACCCATAATCGCTACGCTCGTATTCGGCTCTGACGGCAAGACGATGACGGGTACGTCGCCCGAGGCGGCGGTCGCCCTTTTGGAAGGTCTGGGAGTGGACGCGCTCGGGCTCAACTGTTCTCTCGCCCCCGCCGAAATGAGGCAAACGGTAAAGCGTTTCCTTGCGGCAAGCTCCCTGCCCGTCGCAGTAAAGCCCAATGCGGGGCTGCCTTCCGAAGTTGACGGCAAGACCGTCTATTCCCTTTCGGCGGAGCAGTTCGCCGCTGATATGAAAGAGCTCGTCTGCCTCGGCGCGAGGGTGGTGGGCGGCTGTTGCGGAACAACTCCCGAATATATAAAACTTTTAGGCGACAGCATAAAAAGTTTATCCCCGACACCCATAAAGAAAAAGAATTTAACGGTCGTCAGTTCATATACGCAGGCGCGTTGCTTCGGCAATATTCCCGTGCTGATCGGCGAAAGGATAAATCCCACGGGCAAAAAGCGACTTAAAGAGGCACTCCGCTCGGGCGATATGGCATATATTCTGGGCGAGGCGGTAACGCAGACCGATTGCGGGGCGCATATCCTCGATGTAAACGTGGGATTGCCCGAAATCGACGAGCCCGAAATGCTCTCCCGCGCAGTATGCGAAATTCAGGCGGTAACCGATTTGCCCTTGCAGATAGATACCTCCGACCCCGTCGCCATGGAGAGGGCTATGCGCCTCTACAACGGCAAGCCGCTCGTCAATTCGGTCAACGGCAAACAAGAGGTTATGGACAGCATTTTTCCTCTCGTCAAAAAGTACGGCGGTGCGGTAATCGCGCTCACGCTGGACGAAAACGGCGTTCCGCCCACGGCGCAGGGGCGAATTGAAATAGCAAAAAAAATTATCGCCGAGGCGAAAAAATACGGCATAGGCAAAAACGAGCTCATATTCGATACGCTCGCAATGGCTGTTTCGGCGGATAGCGGCGCGACAGTAGCTGCCCTCGACGCGCTCGACTATATAACCCATAAACTCGGTTGCAATACCTCGCTCGGCGTTTCAAATATCTCCTTCGGACTGCCGAGAAGAGATTTCATAAACTCAACTTTCTTTGCGATGGCGCTCTCGCGCGGGATGTCGGCGGCTATAATCAATCCCTCCTCGCAGGAGATGATAAAAACTTATAAAAGTTTTCTCGCGCTGTCTGGCAAGGACCTGAATTGCATGGGATACATCGACTACGCCTCGTCGGTGAGCGCGGGCGAGATTGTCGTCGAGGGCAAAAAGCAGTCACGGTCAGACGAAGTCGGGCTCAAAGGCGCGATAGTAAAGGGTCTTAAAGCGCGCGCGGCGGAGGATGCGGAGGCTTTGCTGAAAGACAACGCGCCCCTCGACGTGATAAACGAGCATATCATACCCGCCCTCAACGAAGTGGGCGACGGCTTTGAAAAAAAGACGCTCTTTCTTCCCCAGCTTTTAATGAGCGCGGAGGCGGCTTCGGCGGCGTTCGACGTGATAAAGAGCAAATTTTCGGGCGGGGCGCAGTCCAAAAAACTTAAAATAGTCGTCGCGACGGTCAAGGGCGACATTCACGACATAGGCAAAAACATAGTCAAAACTCTGCTCGTCAATTACGGCTTCACGGTATATGACCTCGGGCGGGACGTTGACCCTGAACTCGTCGTCGGGGCGGTAAAAAAACACGGCGCGCAGCTGTGCGGGCTTTCTGCCCTCATGACGACGACTGTGCGCTCAATGGCGGAGACGATAGAGCTTTTAAGAAAAAACTGTCCCGAAGTTAAAATTGCGGCGGGCGGCGCGGTCATGAACGAGGAATATGCCGCCGCGATAGGCGCGGACAGATATTGCGCCGACGCAATGGCAACCGTGCGCTACGCAGAGGAGCTTGAGGCGACCGTTTAACCCGTTTAAATTTGGTATAATTAAGCAAAACGCGCCCCGAGGCGTCGCCTCGGGGCGCGTTTTTTTGTTTTGATGTTGACTTGACGGTCGATCGGTAGTATAATAATTTATAATAAAGAAAAAATATCTCGGCGGAGGAGCGTCCGCCGTACGGAGCATAGATGAATAAACCCCGCGTATTATTTCCTTATACGGAGGCAGGTCTCGGGCACATAATGCCCATGAACAGCATTGCGGATGAATTTGAAAAATTATACGGCGACAAGGTCGAATGCGTGCGTTCCAACTTCTTCACGGAGACGGGCAACAAGGACCTGATAAGGTACGAAAAGCACCTTGCGGACAGCGTCGTCGAATACAATAAAAATCCCTGCATGGGCTTTTTTGCCACATTCAACATGGATTTCTGGGGCACTACGATATCCAGCTGGGGCGCGGTTGTTTTCATAGAGGAAAATGCCGCAGAGGAAGGCTTGAAGCACATGAAGGAGCTCAACGCCGACCTCGTGGTCAGCACTCACTGGGCGACAAATTACTACGCGATGCACCTCAAAAACCGACCGCTCACGGCTATGTATTGCCCCGACGCGAAGATAAATACACTTTTCCGCTATCCCTGCGATTTAATGCTCGCTTCCATGCCCACGGGCTATAAGCGCGCGAGAAGGCTTCACTTTTTAAGGTTCAACGAAAAGAACATAAAGCAGGTGCCCTTCCTTATAAGAAAGGAGGCGTTCGAAGTCTCGCGCGACAAGCGCGAAAACAGGCGGATTTTAGGTCTTGACGAAGATAAATTCACCGTCGTTCTCGCCGAGGGCGGCTACGGCGTGGGCAAAATAAGGGAGATGACGGAAGAGCTTTTAAACCGCGACCTTCCTATAAATCTCGTGCCCGTCTGCGGCAGGAACAGGGAGCTTTACGAATACTTTTTAACCCTTTCTAGCAAGGGGAATACGGTATTCCGCCCCTTCGGTCTCGCAGATAATATGTTGCTGATAATCGCTTCCGCCGACATAACATGCGGCAAGAGCGGCGCTTCCATGATGGCAGAACCCTGCTTTTTCGGCGTGCCTCAGCTCATAACGCACTATGCAACCGACATAGAGAGGTGGATAGGCAAGTATTACATAAAAACTGTCGGCAGCGCAATAAAAATTTTCAATATAAAGAAAGCGGCGGATAAGTTGGAAGAATTTATCGCTCAGCCAGAACTTCTCGAGCCTTACAAAAAGGCTGCGGAAAGTCAGCGCTCAAACTACGGGGCGGAAAAATGTGCGAGATACATTTTCGGTCTGCTCTGCACCCGCTTCCCCGAACTAAAGGACGGCACGGAACTCTATTGAAGGCTTTCGCCTTTCATTAAAATGCATTTTACTTCGCGGCGGAGCGTAAAAAATACGCTCCGCCGCGCTTCCTTTTGTGTTTGGAGAGTGTAAATAGCGGCTAATTTTTGTGATTGACCGCGCTTGTTTTGGTAAACGCTTTACTTTTTGCTCCGCGCCGTGATAAAATAATTAAAAATGCGCAGAGTATGCTTAGCTGCGCAAAGACGGACTATCGGCAGATTATTATGGAAGGAAAAAAGATTTTATATTCGGCTGTTCAGCCGACAAACAAACTCACGCTCGGCAACTATATCGGTGCAATCAAAAACTGGTGCAGTCTGCAAAGCGAGTACGACTGCATATTCGCAATTGCCAACATGCACGCAATTACCGTAAGGCAGAACCCCGCGGATTTAAGGCGCAACACGCTTGAGCTCCTCGCGCTCTATATGGCGTGCGGCATAGATCCCGATAAATGTATTTTATATCTTCAGTCGCACGTAAGCGCACACGCCGAACTCGCATGGGTGCTCAACACATTCACTTATGTGGGCGAAATGGAGCGCATGACGCAGTTCAAGGATAAATCTGCGAAACACGCAGACAATATTAACATGGGGCTAATGGACTACCCCGTGCTCATGGCGGCAGATATACTTTTGTATCACACCGACGTGGTGCCCGTAGGCGTCGACCAGCGCCAGCACCTCGAAATAGCGCGCGACATTGCCGCAAGGTTCAACAACATCTATTCTCCCACATTCACGTTGCCCGAGGGCGTTTACATGAAGGTGGGCGCTAAGATTAACGACCTCCTCGACCCCTCGAAGAAGATGAGCAAGTCGTCGGAAAACACCAACGGCACTATATTCCTTTCGGACGACAAGGACACAATAATGCGCAAATTCAGGCGCGCCGTAACCGACAGCCTGTCGGAAGTCAAGTACGACCCCGAAAACAGACCGGGAGTGAGCAACCTCATATCCATTTACAGCGTGTTCTCCGGCAAGAGCGTGGAGGAGTGCGAAAAAACCTTCGAAGGCGTGGGATACGGCGAGTTCAAAACAGCCGTCGGCGAAGCGGTCGCCGAAAGGCTTGCGCCCATTCAGGCGGAACAGGCAAGGTTGCTCGCCGACAAGCAGTACCTCGACGACGTTCTCAAAAAGGGCGCTCTCCGCGCCTCGGCGATTGCAAACAAAACGCTTGCAAAAGTTTACAAAAAGATAGGCTTTTATCAGATCTGACAATCTTTTGCAATCAGGCGGCGCAGGCGCGCGCCGCGTCCTGATGGTTATCTGCGCCGCCCGTAATTTATGTTTGGCTATATTCATCCCGAAAGACCGCATATGTTCGTCAAGGACGAAATGCTGTATAAAGCTCTGTACTGCGGTCTTTGCAAATCTATAAAGCAGGGCTGCGGTCAGATGGCGCGCACCGCCCTCACATACGACATGGCTTTCATGTCTGCGCTGCTGCACAATCTTGCGGGCTCGGACGTAAAGGTCAGAAAGCGCAGGTGCGCTCTTCATCCGCTCAGGCGAAGATTTATGGCTGACGAGGACGAAATATCCGTCCTTCTGGGCTGTATAAACAGTTGTCTTGCATATTATAAACTGTTGGACGACAGGCAGGACGGCGATAAAAAGGGCATTTTTGCATTTTTATATAAAAAAGGTTACAAAAGAACGCTCAAAAAACACCCCGAAGCGGCGCGCATAATATCCGAATGCATGGAAGAGCAGCGCGCGCTCGAAGAGCGCGGCTGTGAAATTATAGACGCTGCGTGCGAACCTACGGCAAAGATGATTTCCCGCCTCTCGGACTACGTTCTGGGCGAAAAGGCGGACGAACACACATCGACGCTGTGCTACGACATCGGCAAGTGGATATATCTTGCCGACGCGTTCGACGATTACGACAAAGACGTAAAAAAGGGCAGATATAACGTTTTGTATAAAGCGTTCGGCTGCCGCACCAAGAGCGAGGCGGTCGAAAAGAACGGCGAAGAGATAAACTTCATTTTCAATTCGCTTTTCGCCGATATGAGGATAAACCTCGCGGCGGTAAAGTTCCATTTCAATCACGACCTAACGGACAACATTATTTTATTGGGAATTCCCACCAGAACCAGGCTGCTCGTTCACGGCAGATGCGGACAGGGAAAAAAGGAAGAAAAATATGAACAAACGCAATCTTGAACTTTTAGGGCTCTCCGAAGGCGCCACCGCAGAGGAAATCGAGGCGGCGTACTCACAGTTGCGCGCGAAATATCTCGAAGACAGGTTTCTCGACGGCGAGGCAGGCAACAACGCCGCCCGCATGCTTACAAAAATAGAGACCGCGCACAACGAGCTTCTGGCGGAGCTCGCCGAAGCCGAAAACGAAGTTTCCGGCGACGCGGGTTCGGCTTACGCAAAGGTAGAAGAATATATAAAGGACGGAAAGATAGACGAGGCGCAGCGCGCGCTCGACGCTTTCAATGAGCGCAACGCGCAGTGGCACTATCTGCAAAGCGTCGTTTTCTACCGCAAGAACTGGATGAACGAGAGCAAGAAGCAGCTTGAAATTGCCATGCATCTCGACGCGTCCAACGAAAAGTACAAAGACGCATATAAAAAGCTCAACGACAAAATGGAATACGACGCGGCAAAACACACTTCCGAGGGCGCCAATCAGAGCGCTTACCGCGGACAGAATATGGACGGCGTTCAGGATAACCAGATGGGCGGAAATTTCTGCTCCGACTGCCTGACCTGCTGCTATATAAATATGTGTGTCAACTGCCTGTGCAGCATGTGCTGCAACTGATAAAATGTCAAACAAACGCAATTCAAAATCATTTGAAATAGCGTTGTCGGCAATCTCCTGCGCGCTCGCGGTAATATTTCTGCTTATAGGCACGTTCAGTTATTATTTGTTGGCTACGGGGTATTTTCTTGCGGAAGTCAGCCTGATGATACCCCTTTCCAAAAATTTTTATGTCGGCGACGTCCTCGCTTATATAGGTACTTGCATTCTCACCGTCCTGCTCGGCGCAATCGGGCAGGTGTGGTTGCTTGTGCCTTTTATTATGTTCTTCGGGCTCCATCCGCTCGCAAACGCGCTGCAACTGCGCTTCAACCTGAACAGGTGGCTCGCGTTCGCAATAAAGGCGGTTTGGTTCGATTTCACCCTCTGGGTGATGTACATACTTGTGTTCGGTTCGTCAATAGGCAATCCCGAAATGGAAATTTACAGAATAATAAATGATTATATTCTGTTGTTTATATTCATCGGCGGCACGATTTTCTTCCTGCTTTTTGATTACGTCATGTTCAACTGTCAGTTGTGGATAAACTCTTTCGTGCGCCGAATAAGAAAGTGATTATGCAGAAAAACGAAATTTACAAGGGCGTCGTAACGTCGCTCGGCAGCGAGGGCGAAGGCGTAATAGATCTGGAAAACGGCAGGGCGTTCGTCCCCGGCTGTCTGTGCGGGGAAGAGGTGTCTTTTAAGGCGTTGAGGGTAAAAGACGACGTTGTCTATGGTAAAATAGAAGAGGTTTTAACGCCCTCTCCCGAAAGAGTAACGCCGCGCTGCCCGGTATATTCAAAATGCGGCGGCTGTCAGCTTCAGCACATGGATTATCAAAGTCAGCTGGTATTCAAAAAGGGTCTGGTCAAAAACTGTCTCAGAAAGCTGGGCGGCATAGATTTTCCCGTGTCGGACGCAGTGCCCAGTCCCGAAATTTTCGGTTACAGAAACAAACTTTCCATGCCCGTCGGCACGGATAAGGAAGGCAACGCAATAGTCGGACCTTACGCTCCACGCTCGCACAGAATAGTTTCGGTGGATAACTGCGTTCTGCAACGCGGGTCGTGTTCTGCGCTCATTTCCTGCCTCAAACTTTTCATGAGCAGGAACAACCTAAAAGGGTACGACGACGAGACGAGAAAGGGCGATATAAGGTACTTGGTCTGCCGCCAGTTGCAGGATAAATATATAATCACGCTCGTCGCGACGAGGCGCATAAAGCTCGACGCCTTTGCCGAAATTCTCGATAAAGAGCTCACCAACTTTACCCTGCTTTTAAACGTAAATTCGGGCACGGGCAACGTTATTTTTTCGAATAAGTGGTACATATGCCGCGGTCAGGGCTATTTCGAGGGCGAAGATTGCGGGGTTAAGTTCCGCGCGGGCGCAAATACTTTTCTTCAAATAAACGACGGCGTGCGCACCGAGCTTTATTCGGCTATAACCAAAGAGGTATGCTCGCCCGATACCGTCGCCATAGATTTGTACAGCGGAGGCGGCATGCTCACAGCTATGCTTGCGCAGGGCTGTAAGGCGGCTTACGGCATAGAAGTTGTAAAAGAAGCGGTAATATGTGCCGACGAACTCAAAGATATGAACGATTTGCAGGAAAAAATGTTCAATATCTGCGGCACGGTTGAGGATAATATACAAAAAGTTCTCGCCGACACCGAGGGCGCGAAGAGGGTAATAGTGTGCGACCCTCCGAGAAAGGGTATGCAGCGTTCCGTCGTGCGCGAAATAATAAACAGCGGCGCCGAAAAAGTTGTGCTCGTTTCGTGCAATCCCGCAACGCTCGCGCGCGATCTGGGGTTGCTGTGCGGCACGCTTAAAGAGGACGGCGCAAACATAATTCGCTCGGATGGCAACGGCGCCTACCGCATAAAGAGCGTAACGCCCTACGACATGTTCCCCCAGACCCGCCATACAGAGGTGCTCGTCTGCCTTAAAAGGAATTAAAGTGTTTGCTACGAATAGTAAAACGCAAAACATATCACAAATTTTTTACTCTGCAATAAAAATATCAAACGGGCGGGCGACCGAATGCAAAATAGCACTTGCGGTCGCCCGCCTGTTTTGTTATAATGTAAAAGAAATTTCAAATATATTAAAAGCGCGGCAAAACGCCGTTGAAAATAACCGTATTTGCATTTTGTTCGGCAACGCGCATGTGTTTTTATTTAATCAAACATAACGCAAAATTTTTGCAAAATTCCCGCTCGGTTTCGGCGAGGGGAGAATGATAAGAGTTTAAAATTTATTTGCGCCTGCGCGCGGCGCGCGGCGGAGGGATAATGGATAAAGAAGTTGTGGAAAAACTGCCTTACTGGCAGCATTTAAGCGACGAGGAAAAACAATTTGTTAAAGAAAGGGTTGTAGTGCGCGACTTTTCCAAGGGCGAAATGGTGCACGGCTACGGCAGTTCGTGCCTCGGCACGGCGTACGTTTTAGATGGCGAACTGCGCGTTTTTATCCTCTCGGAGGACGGCAGGGAAATAACCCTTTTCCGCCTCGGGAAAGGGGCTTCGTGCGTCTTGTCGGCGTCGTGCATAATAAAGCAGATAACCTTCGAAACGCATATGGTTGCCGAAAGCGACTGTCGGCTTCTGGTGCTCGGCTCGGCGGCGTTCGACAGACTTTTAGAGCGCAACATCTATGTAAAATGCTTTCTTTACGAGGTCGCTGCGGAGCGCTTTTCTTCCGTAATGTGGGCTATGCAGCAGATTTTATTCCTTAAAATGGACAGGCGGCTCGCAACCTTCCTTCTCGCGCAATACGACAAAAGCGGAGACAAAACCATACATATGACGCATGAACAGATAGCTGTTCAGATAAGTTCCGCCCGCGAGGTCGTTGCCAGAATGCTCAAGCGCTTCGAGGCGGACGGGCTCGTCAGCCTGGGCAGAGGGGCTATAATTTTAAGAGATATTCAGAGTTTAAGAAAAATTTAAAATTTTTTTGAGTTGTGTGATTAAGTTACAGATAGCCTTATCTTTCTTTGCTATAATGGCATTGTAAAAAACAAAAAGGAGATAACAAAAATGTCTGAACTTAAAATAACAAAAGAAAACTTTGAACAGCAGGTACTCAAGTCCGAACTTCCCGTGCTTTTAGACTTCTGGGCTCCCTGGTGCGGTCCCTGCCGCATGCTCTCGCCCGTCATTGCGGAGGTGGCTAAGGAGTACGAAGGCGTAGCCAAAGTCGGCAAGGTAAACGTCGATGAGGAAGTCGAGCTCGCTTCGGCTTTCCGCGTTGCGAGCATACCCACGGTGGTCGTAATAAAGGACGGCAAAGTGGTTAATACTTCGGTAGGATACAAGGCAAAGCCTCAGATAGAGGCTCTGCTCGGATTGCAGAAATGATTTTTTCGGGACTTTTTAAAACTTTCGACGTCGATGGCGGCGTCAGACAATTTAACGCAACAAACGGCGCCGTCCTCTTGGATGTGAGGACGCGCGCCGAGTATGCCCAAGGGCATATTGAGGGCAGCATAAACATACCTTTGGATGAAATCGAAGACGCAGCCCGCAAGATACCCGATAAAAATACTCCCGTTTTTGTGTATTGCCACAGCGGGGCGAGGAGCGGTCGCGCCGCAGCATATTTAAAGGGCTGCGGCTATGCCTCCGTGAAGAACATAGGCGGAATAATTTCGTATCATGGCAAGGTGGTGAAATAGTTGAAAGTTTTAATCGTTGGCGGAGTGGCGGGCGGCGCGAGCGCCGCGGCTCGACTGCGCAGGCTGGATGAAAAAGCGGAAATAATAATATTCGAACGCTCGGGATACGTCTCGTATGCAAACTGCGGTCTGCCGTACTACATAGGCGGCGTGATAAAAGACAGGGGCGACCTTACGCTTCAGACGCCGCAGAGTTTTAAAGAGCGTTTCAATATCGACGTGCGCGTAAAGCAGGAAGTTATCTTTATAGACCGCGTAAAAAAGTCGGTGCGAGTGCGCGAGCTCGTGTCGGGCAATGAGTACGAGGAAAGTTACGACAAACTCATTCTTTCGCCAGGGGCTCACCCCGTCATTCCCGCTCTTCCGGGGGCAGACAGCAAAAAAATTCACACTCTGCGAACGGTTGAAGATACCCTTCGCATACGCGAGGAAGCGGTGCGCAAGGGCGTTAAATCTGCAATAGTGATAGGGGGCGGATTTATAGGCGTCGAAGCGGCGGAAAACCTCACGGAGGCGGGACTGAAAGTCAGCCTCATTCAGCGCGGCGACCACATTCTCCCGCCAATAGACGGCGATATGGCGTCCTTTCTGCACGCACATATAAGGGGGAAGGGCGTTTCGCTTCTGCTCGGAGCTGATGTGGAGGGCTTTTGCGAAGAGGGCGCAGGCATACGCGTTCTTATAAAGGGAAGACAGCCGATCTTTGCCGATCTGGTAATTCTGGCGATAGGCGTCCTGCCCGAAACTTCGCTCGCAAAGTCTGCGGGACTGGAGCTGGGCGTAAAGGGCAGTATAGTCGTCAACGAGCGCATGCAGACTTCCGACCCCGATATTTACGCCGTCGGCGACGCCGTGGCGATAACAAATATTGCTACGGGCAAAAAATCTGTCATCGCTCTGGCGGGACCCGCCAACAAACAGGGGCGCATAGCCGCCGACAATATCGCGGGCAAGGACCGCACATACGTCGGTTCGCCCGCATCGTCCGTCATAAAGATATTCGATATGACTGCGGCTTTCGTCGGGCTCAACGAGGGGGCTGCCAAGGCGGAGGGCATATCGTACGATAAGGTGATAGTTTCGCCCGCTTCGCATGCCTCATATTATCCCGGCGGAAGAACCATGACGATAAAAGCGCTCTTCGAAAAGCATACTCAAAGGATAATAGGCGCGCAGATAGTCGGCTTCGACGGCGTGGATAAACGCCTCGATGTCATATCTGTTGTAATGCAGGCGGGAATGAAAATAACCGCACTCGCCGAGCTCGATCTCGCGTACGCCCCGCCATATGCCTCCGCGAAGGACCCCGTCAATATGATAGGTTTTGTCGCGCAGAACGTAACAGAGGGCGTATTGAAGCAGTTTTTTTATGAAGATATCAAAAATCTTCCGCGCGACGGAAGCGTAATTTTGTTGGATACGCGCACCGAGGAGGAATATTTGCACGGGCACGCAGAAGGTTTCGACACAAACATTCCCGTGGATGAATTGCGCGACCGCCTAGGCGAGCTGGATAGCAAAAAGCGCGTATATGTTATGTGCCAGACGGGGCTTCGCAGTTACATCGCCTGCCGCATACTTGCGCAGAACGGCTTCGAATGTTATAATTTTGCCGGCGGATATCGTTTTTATAGCGCCGTGCGCCGAGGCGAGGCGGATGAACGTTGCTCCACCGATTGCGGCATAAAGTAAATTTTTGGCGCCGCCGAATATCTTTTTAAATATTTCGGAGAGGCGTATATCATTATAATAAACAATAAAAAGGAGTTGCTATATGAAAACCAAGTTTTACATCTGCCGTCGTTGCGGCAATCTCGTTGAAATGGTCAAGGAAAGCGGCGTTGCAATGGTATGTTGCGGACAGAAAATGGAAGAGCTTGTGCCCAACACGGTAGAGGCTTCGGGCGAAAAACATCTTCCCGTAGTTACGGTGAGCGACGGCGTAGCGCGCGTCAGCGTGGGAAGCGTGGCTCATCCCATGGCCGAAGAACATTTTATAGAGTGGGTCTGCCTTGAAACTGAAAACGGCATACAGCGCAAGGAACTCAGACCGAACGAAAAGCCCGAGGCAACTTTCGCCGTCGGCGGTGAAAAGGTCGTCGCGGCGTATGCATACTGCAACCTGCACGGTCTTTGGAAAACAACGCTTTAATTTAATTGTATATTTAATAAAAGTAAAAAAGCGGCTCAGTTTTGCGCCGCTTTTTTATGCTTTGATATAGACAAAACGGAGCTCTTGTGGTATAATACGGTCATGAATGATATAGTTTACGTAGGTTTGGCGGCGGAGGGCGCGCTGCGGGAACACACGCATAAGGGCTTCGAGGTGGCGATTGCCGACAGGGACGGCGGCATAAATTGCGGCAAGATGCTCATCGAGTATAAAAGGGGGGATATACTTGTCATCCCCAGGCTCGTAAAGCATTGCAATCCGTCTGTAACGGGCTTGACCGTGTTAATGGAAAACGCTGTCATGCCGCTTAAAGAAATATGCGTTATTTCGGGAAGCGGCGCGGAAGAAATATCATGGGTTTTAAAGCGCGCAAGCGATTATTTCTCGGCGGAGACCAAAGGCAAAGCGGCAGTTTTAGACGGACTTGGCAGACTTCTGAACGCGTTGATAACGGCATATTGCGGCGGCAACGATTTTTCGCCCGTCGTCAGAACATTGCTTGCCGAAGTGGATAAAAATCTTTCCGACCCGACGTTCTCGCTCGAATACAGCATATCTTCGCTGCCTTTGAACTACGACTATGTGCGCAAGCTGTTCAAAAAGGAAGTGGGGCTCACGCCCCTCGAATATCTCACGTCTGCGCGCATGTCCCGCGCCAAAGACATAATGCTTTCGGGCGTAACAAACAGATATTCGCGCTATACCATTTCGCAGATAGCCGAAATGTGCGGCTTTGCCGAGCCTTTGTACTTTTCTCGCGTTTTCAAAAAATATTACGGCATATCCCCAACCGAATACGCCGCAAAGAATAAGTAATGCCTGTAATTAAAGCGCCGCGGCGGAAAAATTTTACCGCCGCGGCGCTTTTTAAACTTTTATACTTAAACGCGCGCAAAACCTTGCATTCATGCGTTGCAAATATGCCGTGCGCGCGGGATTTTAAAGGTACTGTTTGAGCGCGCTTTCGCAGCTTTCTTCCAAAGTTATGAGCTGCTGCAAAAGATTTTTTACGTCCTCGGTCATAACGTTTTCGCCCTCGGTCATGGAGGTTTTAAGGGAAGTTATGCCGTTTACCGTTCCGCGTATCATCATCTGCGCTATGTTGGAGCGCGAGTTGTCGTTGGCGGCGTTCATCTTTATTGCCGACCACATCATCGCCTTTTTTATGGGCGAGGGCTCTTTAACTTCCGCGCCGCTCAGCTTGGCTATGCGCGCGGCTTCGGCACAGATTTTTTCATACTCTTCGTGCTGACGCTTAATTTCGTTTTTAATGTCCTCGTCGTCTATTTCGGGCAGAATGTCCGCGATGGACGTAAGGGCAAGCTGGGCGTTGCGGTAAATTTCCGCAAGAATTTCTTCGTTGCTCTTTGCGTTTTCCATAAATATCTCCTTATAAAAATATTTTTACAATCATTGTCTGTAACTGCGCGGAAAATATGCGTTATGCGCATAAAATGCTTGACTTTTTGCTTTGCAATGTGTTAAATTAATTGTCGAGCCGTTCGGAACGGGCACAAAAGAGCAAAATTTTTTTTCAATGCCGCCCATGCCATTGGCATAAGTATCCGACGAGACTGGTCAGAGGAGGACATTTTATGTACGCTATTTTTGAAAACGGAAGCAAGCAGTATCGCGTTTCCGTGGGCGACGTTGTAAAGCTCGAAAAGCTCAACGCGCAGGTAGGCGCCGCAGTTAACTTCCCCGTGCTTATGTGTGCGGACGAAGGCAGCATTAAGGTAGGCGCAGAAGTCGCAGACATGAAGGTTTGCGCACAAGTTGTCAGCCAGGGAAAGGACAAGAAGATTATCGTGTTCAAGTACAAGGCTAAGAAAAACGAAAGGAAAAAGCAGGGACACAGACAGCCTTTCACAACCGTTAAGATTACTTCCATAGGCGGCGAAGTTGTTGAAGAAAAGCCCGCTGAAAAGAAAGCTCCCGCAAAGAAGACGGCAGCTTCCGCAGCAAAGAAGACGGCAGCTGCAGGCGAAAAGAAACCCGCAACGACCCGTGCAAAGAAAGCTCCCGCTAAGGAGACGGCAAAGGCCGAATAATCAAAGGAGGACAGGTTGAATGTTGTTTATTAAGTTATTCGCCCACAAGAAGGGCGGCGGTTCCACCGATAACGGCAGAGACAGTAACGCCAAGCGCCTCGGCGTAAAGCGCGCTGACGGACAGTTCGTTCTTGCAGGAAACATTCTTGTAAGACAGCGCGGTTCCAAGTTCAAGGCAGGCAGCAACGTAGGCATGGGCAAGGACGATACGCTCTTCGCTCTTTCCGACGGCGTTGTAAAGTTTGAAAGAGTAGGAAAGGATGGAAAGCAGGTTTCCGTTTATCCCAAGGCTGAATAAAAAATATGGGCGAAAGTTGCATTTGCGCGGCTTTCGCTTTTATTTTGCGCCCCGTCATTTTTAAGGAGTATTGTTATGGTAAAGTGTTACGCTCTCACAGATAAAAAACAGCAGGAATTCTGCGCTCTTTTTGCCGATTATTATGCCGAACTCGGCTGCGACGAGGATACAGACCACCTTCTCGACGAGTATGTGATTGCCGACTGCAAGGCGGGGCTTTTGTCTGTGTATCTCCTCGACGATGACGAAAAGACGGTGGGTTTTGTAATATTCCAGACCGACCGCGCCGAAAACGAATGGTGCGAAAAAGAGGGCTGGGGAGACGTGCGCGAACTGTACGTTTCGCCATCATCGCGCGGAAAGGGGCTGGGCAAGTTTATGCTTTTGACCGCCGAAATGCTTCTGAAAGAGAGTGGCGCGTCAAATTGCTATTGTCTGCCCGCCGAAGGAACGGAAGGCTTTTTCATTTCCTGCGGATATGCCGAGAGCGAGGAGAGGTGCGACGAGATGGACTGTGCATTTTTTATCAAGGACATTTCAAAGTCCTGCGGATGCCAAAAATAAAGTCGATAAATTTTTATGTTGTGTAAATATGTAATAAAAGCGGCGCGCTCCTTTCCGAGCGCGCCGCTTTTATTATAAAATATTATCAGTAGAGCAAAATCGCATCCTGCGGTATGGCAAAAGTTGCCGAGCGTTCGGCGCGGAATGTTGCGTGATCTTCGTGGTAGGTGCGGTGGGGCACAATATAAATGCGAGCCAGAGGATACATGTCCTTTACGCCGTTTACCAGCTCCTCCCACGATGTCAGTTTGTGCGCCATTTCGGCGTTCATGTCTATGCATACAAGGCTGTTTCCTTCGAACAGCAGTTCGAGCAGCTTTGCCCTTATCTTCATAATTGTCAGCTGGGGTACGCACGTTCTTCCCGTGCCGCCGCAGTGTCTGCAAGGCTCGACGAGCTGTGCGGAAACGGAAGGACCGGTGCGCTTTCTCGTAAATTCCACCAGTCCGAATTTGGACATGGGCAGAACGTTGCACTTCGTCTTGTCGCCGTCGAGCGCGTTTTCCAGCTCCGAAACTATCGCCTCGCGGTGTTTTTCGTCGGTCATGTCGATAAAATCGACTACTATTATTCCGCCTATGTTGCGCAGCCTTACCTGCCTTGCAATTTCGCGCGCGGCGAGAATGTTGGTGTAATATACAGTTTGTTCAAGGCTGTCTTCGCCCGTAAAACTGCCCGTGTTGACGTCTATTACCGTCAGGGCTTCGGTCTTTTCTATTATAAGGTACGCGCCGTTGTCCAGCTCGGCTCTCGTCGAGGTGAGCGCGGCTATCTGTTCGGTTATGCCCAAATCATAGTACATGTCGCGCTTTTCGTCGTGAACTTCAAAGCTCTTTATGCGTGCGCCCGTCAGTTTTATGACTTCCTGAACGCGCTCCGCAAGCCGCCTGTTTCCCACGCATATCTTTTCCACGTCGAACAGCAGCATGTCGCGCAGAACGCGCATATACAGGGGGTAATCGGAATAAAGAAGATCTCCCGCCTTGGCGGAAGCAAAGTGCGATTTTATAGAACGGTAGAGCTTGCGGAAATAGTTAAGCTCCTCGGTTTTATCCTTGCGGTTGGCATAAGGCGCAGCCGTGCGTATTATCATTCCCTCCGAGCCCTTGCGCGTGCGCGATGCGCCGAATGCGAGGTTTTTTCGAAGCTCCGCGTCGTGAATTTTTCGCGAAACGCCTATAAAGGGAATTGTGGGTAGAAAAATTGTGTATTTGCCCACGAAAGAGAGGTTTGTGGTAACCTTTGCACCCTTTTTGCCCACGGGCGCTTTTACCACCTGCACAAGTATTTCGTCCCCGGGCTTAAGGTTGAGGGAAGTGGGGGCGTCAATGTCTTCGCCCTCGTATTTGTTGCGGTCGGGGACGAGGTCTTCGACGGAAAGATAACAGTTTCTTTCCAGCCCGCAGTTGACGAACGCCGCCTGCATGCCGCTTAAAACGTCGCATACTTTGCCCTTATAGATGTTGCCGACTATATTCTTGCGGTCTTCGGATTCATAGCTGAATTCCGTCAGCTTGCCGTCCTGCACGACGGCGTAAGATTCCATTCCGCATACGTTATCGAAATACAGAGTTTTCTTGCCCATAAAAATTACTCTTTTTCCAGAATTTTATACAAATTGTCCGCCGCTGACGTGCGCGGCAATCTTTAAAATATCTTTTGCGCTTCCGCCGAACCGCGAACAGAGGTAGGAGCAGAACAGGTCGGGTCGCAGATTGTTGTCGCCGCAGCCGAGAGTGAAAAAAAGTTGCTCTCCGCGCCGTTCGACGGCATATATGCGAGGACGAATATCTACTTCGCGCCCGCGAGTGTCGGTAATTACAATGCTCTCCTTCGCCATAAGTTCATCTGCGTTGAACGGCGGTATTCCGCTCGCCGTGTAATCGCAGGCGGTTATGCAGTTGGCGTAGTTCTGATTTTCCTTGACCTCGGCGCAAGCCGTGCATTTTATGCCGTCGGGAGAAAATTTATTGAAGAGCGCCATAAAATCCCCTTTGAAAGGAGTGTCCGCCGTCGCATATTCCGCGACGGACTTTATGCCCGTGCCTAGCGGGTTGTTTAAGAATATTTTAGGGTGTTTGTGGAAGCCTTCGCTGTAATTGAGGGGTATGCCCGCGCGCCTCATCGTGCGGTAAATGTGCCTTAACAGGTCGAGGTGGGAGATAAACTCCGCGCCGTCCGTCTTTGTGTATCTGAAAGCTATCATTTTTCCCCCTTTGCGGCGGGGCAGACTTTCTGCAAACCGCAACCCGAGCATTTTTTAGCGCAACTGCCCGTAACCTTTCCTTCGTATGCGCGCTTGCGCTCTGAAAGGAAAAATTTCTTGTTTATGCCGATGTCTATGAATTCCCACGGCAGAATTTCGTCTTCGCTCCGCTCGCGGGTGTATTCTTCCATGCTTATGCCGCATTCATCGAACGCCTGCAACCACGCGTCCTTTTTCAGCTCTTTGTTCCATCCGTCGAAACGGCAGCCCTTTGAATAAGCCCTCTCTATCACGTCGCACAGTCTCCTGTCGCCGCGCGCGAGCACGGCTTCGAGCCGCGATGTGAAGTAATCGCTCCAGCTTAACGAAACGCCCTTTATATACAGCTTGTCTTTAAGCAGTTTCTGCTTTGCCTCGACCTCGCTCTCCGTCGCCTGTCGCTCCCACTGGAAGGGGGTGAAGGGCTTGGGAATGAATGTCGAAACGGACACGGAAATTCTCAGAGCTTTTGCCCTTTTTTTGCTGTTATACACGCCCTTTATCTTGTCGCAGACAGTCCTTATCGCGGCGAGGTCGTCGTCCGTTTCGGTGGGAAGTCCGAGCATGAAATACAGTTTTACTGCGGAATATCCCCCGTCGAACGCGCTTTCGGCGGCGTGAAGTATCTCTTCTTCGGTTATGTCTTTGTTTATTGCGTCGCGAAGCCTCTGGCTGCCCGCCTCGGGGGCGAAGGTCAAGGAAATTTTGCGCGCGTCCTGCGCGAATTCGGCGTCGAAGCTGTCAACGCGCAGCGAAGGCAGCGCGAGAGTTACGTCGGGCGGAAGCGAACTTTTGAGGCTGCGTATAAGTTCGCGCAGATGGGGGTAATCGCCCGTTGAAAGTGAGTTAAGGCTGACTTCCTCGTAGCCCGTCGAAGCTATCAGCGAGCACGCCTGTTTGGTCAGCGTTTCTACGCTTCTTTTGCGCACGGGGCGGTAGATGAAGCCCGCCTGGCAGAACCTGCAACCGCGGTAGCACCCGCGCATCACCTCTATAATCGAGCGGTCGAATACGCTCTCGCAGTTGGGTACGGGCTGGCTCATGGGGAAGACTGCGCCGTCGAGGTCGTCTATTATAGCTCTTTTGGGCTTATACTGCGTATCGAACGAGGATATGCGCCCGTCAGGTGAGTAGTTGACGTTCATCAGGGCGGGTACATATACGCCCTCAATTTCCGCCGCGCGTCGGAAAAATTCTTCGGTCGCGCCTCCGCATTCAAGGTAGATGTCGGCAACGTCCGCGTCCGCGCTCTCGCCGTCGCCTATAAAGGCTATGTCTATAAAGTCGGCGAGCGGTTCGGGGTTGACCGTGCACGGACCGCCCACTGCAATCAGCGGATAATGCCCGCCCGCGCGGTCGGCGCGGCGAAGGGGTATGCCGGCTAGGTCAAGCATGTACAAAAGGTTTGTGTAGCACAGCTCGAATTGAAGAGAAAAGCCAATCATATCGAATTCTCTGAGCGGCTTTTTAAGTTCGAGGGAATAAAGTGGTATGCCCGCCTTTTTAATTTCTTCGCCGAAATCGGTGTAGGGGGCAAAGCAGTAGTCCGCCGCATAGCCCCGCTTTATAAAACTTTCGGCTACTATTTTTATGCCGAGGTTGCTCATGCCGACTTCGTACAGGTCGGGGAAAGCCATGCAGAAAAAGAACGGCGAAGGACCGCATTTAACGCTCCCGAACTCGCCGCCCGTATAGCGCGCCGGCTTTTCGACGCGCGAAAGTATGTCCTTTAAATCGTCAATGTTTACCGTCATTTAATTCCTGCCCGTAAAATGCCGCGTGAACATGCGGCGATAAATATATTATAGCATATCGGCGCGATTAATCAAGTGTTTTGAGCCGCCGCGGACGGGCAATGCCGTCCGCGGCGGCGATCGTTCTCAAAATAGGCTCGCTCCTCAGTCGGCGCGAAAAGGCGCAATAAAATGTGCGCAATTTTATTACAGGCATTGACAAAAATGCGCGCGTTTGGTAAAATAATAAGGTAAATTTTAAAAATTCAGGAGTACAATGATGAAATACGATTTCAAAGGCATTACAACCGAGCAGCTCTCTTTCAAACTCAACAGAGTAAAGCTCGAACCCAATCAGCGTCTGGACATCAAACCCCAGTTTTCCAGACAGGTCAGAAAGGCCAACGACAACCCCAAGCTGATGTTCGTCAACCTTAAAGTTGCCGTCCTTACCAACGAAAAGGAGCCCAAGCCCTTCGATATCGAAGTTTCCCTCGTCGGCGTTTTCGAACTCGAAGCCGTTCCCACTTCTCAGCAGGAGAGAGATTTCGTTATAGAGGCAACGGGCATGCTCTATCCTTATCTTCGCACGGCGGTTACCAACCTCACCGCGCAGGCTTATATCTCGCCCCTCAATCTTCCCGTCATCAACGGACCCATCTTCCCCGAGGACAGAGATACCTACGCATTCAGCGTCGGCGACAACTGATAAATTTGAAATTTTCGGCGCGGAAGGCAACCTTCCGCGCTTATTTTTTGTAAAAACGCACATACGCAAATTACCGCTTCCAACAGCTTATTAAAATGCGCGATATTTTTCGCAGGGCGTATTTTTTTATGAGACGTGCGCGCGGTCGCGGGTGCACGCCGCCCGCGACCGCGCGGATATAGTTTATCGCGCCGCATTTTTTATAATAATTATATATTAGAAAAGAAAAAATTGCAAAATAAGCGAAAAAACGATTGACAAGCCCCTTGTTTAATGTTAATATCTAAACACACACCGAACAGGGGGTGTAATTTTTTTGTACGGAGTTTTCCAGATATGAAAGCAACATCGAGGGCAAAAATAACGTTTGAATGCACCGAGTGCAAGCACAGAAATTACGACAGCTACAAGAACAAGCGTAACGATCCCGACAGACTTACCATTTCCAAGTACTGCCCTTTCTGCAAGAAGCACACCGAACACAAGGAAACAAAGTAATATAATTTCCTTTCCGCCTTGCCGCAAACGCGCGGCGGGGCATATTGCGCTTTATTGCGCAGCTGTAACCTAAAAGCCGCAAGGCGTTTTAAGGAGAATTTATGGCTAACAAAAACGAAGTCAAAAGGCCCAACATTTTCGTCAGGGCGGGCAGAAAGATAAAAGAAACATTTTCCGAGCTCAAAAGGGTAACCTGGCCCACATTCCCCAAGGTTGTAAAGTCAACCTGCGTGGTGCTTGTGGTCGTTCTCGTTTTCCTCGTTGTAATAACGGGCATAAACCAGGGCTTGCAGGCGCTTTTGGAGCTTCTGACCAGCATAAAGGGAGAGTAACAAATGGCTGAAACACGCGAACAACCCTGCTGGTACATTCTGCACACCTATTCCGGCTACGAAATGATGGTCAAGGATTCGTTGCAGAGGCTTATAGAAAACAACAATTTGCAGGACCACATCTTTGATGTTAAAATTCCCATGGAACAGACCATAGAGGAAAAGAACGGCAAGAGAAAGGTGGTTGAGCGCAAACTTCTGCCCTGCTACGTTTTCATAAAGATGATATATTCCAACCAGCTGTGGTATCTGGTTACCAATACGCGCGGCGTTACGGGCTTTGTAGGACCTCAGGGCAGACCCATACCCATGAAGGAAGACGAAATCCGCAGAATGCGCCTCGAAGAAGTCGTAGTTGACGCAGATTTCGCGGTAGGCGACCGCGTAAACATAGACGCAGGTCCTCTGGAAGGATTTGAAGGCGTCATAACCGAGCTCAACGACCTTGCGCAGAAAGCGAAGGTAAACATTCAGATGTTCGGTCGTTCTACCGACGTCGAAGTGGAATATATTCAGATAAAAAAGATAGAAGCCTGAAAATTCGGCTTTTACGCTACCGCGCCGCATGGCGCATTTGACAGAATAAACCGCCAGACGGCGATTTACATATGTGGGAGAGCGGGTTAAATCTTTTATGGCTCGTTCGTTATCACCACATCAGGAGGATTATTTAATTATGGCAAAAAAGATTACTGCGGTAGTTAAATTGCAGCTTCCGGCAGGTAAGGCTACCCCTGCGCCCCCCGTAGGTTCTACGCTCGGCCCCCACGGTATCAACATACCCGGCTTTACCAAGGAATTCAACGCAAAGACTTCGGCACAGGCAGGCCTCATCATTCCCTGCGTAGTAACCATTTATCAGGACAGAAGCTTTACTTTCATCTTGAAGACGCCTCCCACACCCGTACTTATCAAGAAGGCTCTGGGAATTGAAACCGCTTCCGCACGTCCCAACAGGGACAAGGTCGGCAAGCTGACCAAAGCTCAGGTGGAAGAGATTGCAAAAACAAAGCTCCCCGACCTCAACTGCTCCGACCTCGAAATGGCAAAGAGCATGGTAAAGGGTACCGCTCGTTCTATGGGCGTTACGGTGGAAGAGTAACAGGCTAAAAATTAGCCGAAAAGTGGGAGAGGGATAATAAAATAAACAAAGTCGACCCCTCGGATGAACCACACGGAGGATTTAATAAATGAAAGTTGGCAAGAAATACGCTGAAAGCGTAAAATCTTATGACCATTTAAAGGCATATGACCCTGCCGAAGCGGTAAACATCGTTCTTTCTACCGCAAAGGCAAAGTTCGACGAAACTATTGAACTTCACGTCCGTCTTGGCGTTGACCCCCGTCAGGCTGACCAGCAGGTCCGCGGCGTTCTGGTGCTTCCCAACGGTACAGGTAAGGACAAGAAGGTTCTCGTCGTAGCAAAGGGCGACAAGGCAGACCAGGCTCTCGCAGCAGGCGCAGATTACGTCGGTGCAGAAGAAATGATCCAGAAAATCCAGAAGGAAAACTGGTTCGACTTCGACGTAATGATTACAACTCCCGACATGATGGGCGTTGTCGGCCGTATCGGTCGTATCCTTGGTCCTAAGGGACTTATGCCCAACCCCAAGAGCGGCACGGTTACCATGGACGTCGTAAAGGCAGTCAAGGAAGTCAAAGCAGGTAAGGTTGAATACCGCCTCGACAAGACCGCAATCATTCACTGCCCCATCGGCAAGAAGAGCTTCGGCGCTGAAAAGATCAGCGAGAACTTCAATGCCCTCATGGATGCAATCGTAAAAGCTAAGCCCGCAACCGCAAAGGGTCAGTATATCAAGAGCGTTACCGTTACTTCGACTATGGGCCCCGGCGTTAAGGTTTACTTCAACAAGGGTTAATCGCAAAATTAAAAACCGTCCGTTTCGGACGGTTTTTTTATTTTTCGTTCTGTAAGGTTATCGGTCAGGACAATAAACGTTCAAAATTTTATTGCTGTAAGCGCGCGGTTCAAGCCGCGCGCTTTCCTGTGCGCAACATAATTGGCGCGGCAATATGTGCCGTCCAACGCAATTTTTTGTGCCGGACACGCTTTTTTTCCGCATTCTGCGGGCGACGCAGACGGCGCGAAGCAAAAAAAGTATGAATGTAAAAAATAAAAAAGGCGCGCGGCGCTTTGAAAGCGCCGCGCGCACATTGAGTTAATTTTTCAAAATCAGGCTAAATTTATGCTCCGAGAAGGGACATAAGATTGAACTGATTGAATACGACTACGCACACGAGGGAAACGGTGCTCATAATCTTTATGAGAATGTCGAGGGAAGGACCGACCGTATCCTTGAGGGGATCGCCCACGGTATCGCCGACGATAGCCGCGTCGTGCGCGGGGGAACCCTTGCCGCAGCCTTCAACGCCGCCCGCTTCGATAAACTTCTTCGCGTTGTCCCACGCGCCGCCCGCGTTGCCCGTATAAATTGCAAGCATTATCGCCGAAACGGTTGCACCGAACAGCACGCCGCCTACGAAATAAGCTCCGAAAATAAATCCGCACAGAACGGGGAAAGCTATGGATATGAGGGCGGGCACTATCATTTCTTTAAGCGCGCCCTGCGAAGATATGGTTATGCAGGTCTTGTAGTCGGGTCGCGTTTCGCCCGTCAGAATGCCCGGCATTTCTGAAAACTGTCTGCGCACTTCGCCGACCATCTTTCGCGCAGCCTTTGCAACTGCGTTTATCAGCATACCGCTGAACATAAACGGCAGAGCCGCGCCGACTATCGCGCCTACGAGCACGTCGCGCGAGAAGAGGTTCAGAAGCAGGTCGGTCATGAACGAATACAGATAGCTCGAGAGCATGGATACGGTTGCGAGCGCCGCCGAACCTATTGCAAAGCCCTTGCCGATAGCGGCGGTGGTGTTGCCCACGCTGTCCAGCTTGTCGGTTATTGCGCGCACTTCCTTGTCGAGACCGCTCATTTCCGCAATGCCGCCCGCGTTGTCGCTTATGGGACCGTATGTATCTACCGAGACGGTTGCCGCAACAAAGGAGAGCATGCCCATCGCGCCGCAGCCAACGCCGTACATTCCGCCGACAACAAAGCAGAGGTAAATTGCTATGCCAAGTATTACAACGGGTATCATGCACGAAATCATGCCCGTCGCCATACCCTGCGTAACGGTGAGGGCGCTGCCCTCTTTGCTCGCCTGAGCTATGGATTTTGTGGGCTTGTAATCGTAGCTCGTGTAATATTCCGAAACGACGCCTATGAGTATGCCGGCTATAATGCCTATTGCGGCGGCAACCCAGGGCGAGATTTTACCTATTGCAAAGCCTGCAAGTTTAATCTGGTCTTCGGCTTCGCCGTCGAATAAGAACCAACAGAGCAGGAAGCCGAAAATTATCGTAACTCCCGCGGAAATCCACGTCGCCAGATTTAGTTCAAGGTGGGGATTATCCGACAGTTTGCGCTTGATAAGGGGGAAGGAGATGCCTGCTATGCATCCGAACAACCCTATGGCTGCAAAGAGAATGGGGAATGCAACCATCTTCGCGTAAAGCGTTGTTGATATAAAGGTGTTGTGAGTGAAAATTTCTATTGCGAGTATCGCGCAGGACATTATCGCGCCGACATAACTTTCCAGAAGGTCAGAGCCGAGACCTGCAACGTCGCCGACGTTGTCGCCCACGTTATCCGCAATGGTGGCGGGGTTTCTGGGGTCGTCTTCGGGTATGTGCGCCTCGGTCTTGCCTACGAGGTCTGCGCCCATGTCTGCGGCTTTTGTATAGATGCCGCCGCCCACGCGGTTGAACATTGCGATTACGCTGCAACCCAACGCATAGCCCGAAAGCACCAGAGAAAGGGAATAGCTCTGTCCCGTTATGGGGTTGATGTGGGTGGGAAGAGCGCCCTGGTCGTTGAGGACGAGCATTCCTTCCCAAAGTCCGAACGAAAGATAGACTACAAGTATGCCGAAGAGTGCAAATCCCGCAACGCACAGACCCATTACGCTGCCGCCGCGGAAAGCGACTTTAAGCGTCTTGCCCGTGTTGCGCGTTTCGTCGGCAGTTTTTGCCACGCGAACGTTTGCATACGTTGCTATCTTCATTCCTACGAAGCCCGCAAGCGAGCTCATAAGTGCGCCTATGAGGAATGCCACCATGGTCTCCCAGGAAATTACAATTCCTAAAATTCCCGCGATGACAAGTCCTATGATTGCGACAATTTTGTACTCGTACCGTATGAACGCGTTTGCGCCTTCGCGAATGGCTGCTGCAATTTCCTGCATCCTCTCGTTGCCCTCTTTGAGCTTGCGGACGAGGATGAAATTGAGCGCGGCATAAGCGAGTGCGAACAGCGCTGCGAACAACACGAGTAACATCAACAGGTTGTTCATTTTTCTTTTCTTCTCCTTATCATATGGCTGGGGTTTTTACCTCAAAAAAATGCTTTCGGCAAAACTCCGTCTTTTACATTATAACAGAGCAAACCCGCCTTGTCTATACCCTTTTTCAATTTTTTTCGCCCTGTTTCGGGCTGAACTGCCGCAAAAATGCGAGGGTTTGTCATTTTGCGCATTTTATTTTTCTGACCGCCGCGCGAAAGAAAAGTTGCAAAATTTATCGGATGCCCGCCCCCGAACAACGCCCCTTAAATTATATGGTTGCGCGCGCCCGTACATTAATATATTTTGCCGCAAGCCTCTGTATTCCCGCAGCGCGTGCTCACCGCCCTGCGCAATATGCGCTTTAAACTTTGTGAAAAAGCAAATCGTTTTACAAATGCCCCCGCGCGATTTGCGCTGAATTGTGAAAAAATTTTATTTTCAGCTGGCAGATTTGCTGCTTTCAGCATAAGAAAAGACAATAATCTTCAATTAAACGCCGTTTTTGAGCCGAAATCGCATAAAAAGTGCGGAAAATCGCACTTCTACACAATATATTGTTAAAATGTTAAAAACTTTCATACAATATGTTGTGTTACAATACTTGACTTTGCCTCGCCTTCAAGGTTATAATAATTGAGCTGTCGCCTGAAAAGGACGCATTCGCGCGGCGCTCCGCCGCGGAGCGCAGTTTATCGACAAAACACAAATTATTGTGGATAAACTAAAAATTTGTCAATATATTGTGTTTTGCATATTGACAAAACACAAGGTAAGGCGTAAAATAGTATATGTAGAACTTTCCGCTCGGTTAAGGGGGCGACAAAGATAATAAACAGTATTCCGCGCAACCGCGCGGAAGAGAGGTAGAGAAAATGAAGGTTATAAAAAGAGACGGCACGACCGTAGATTTCGACAGAAGCAAGATAGCGACGGCTATAAAGAAAGCCAACGAGTCTGTCGATTTCGAGGACAGAATAGACGATGCCCAGATAGAAAAGATAGTTGACGATATAGCGGGACGCCACAGAACGCGTCTGCTCGTCGAAGACATTCAGGATATGGTGGAAGAGAAGCTGATGGAACTTCAGAAATATCAGCTGATGAAGTCATATATTCTCTACCGCTATGAGCGCGCGCTCATCCGCAAGGCGAACACCACGGACGAGAGCATACTTTCGCTCATCAAAAACGCCAACAAGGACGTTATGGAGGAGAACTCCAACAAAAACGCGCGCACGGCTTCCACCCAGCGCGACCTCATCGCGGGCGAAGTTTCCAAGGACCTCACTCGCAGAATTCTTCTGCCCGAGTACATCTCCAAGGCTCACGACGAGGGTGCAATTCACTTTCACGACGCCGATTATTTCCTTCAACCCATTTTCAACTGCTGCCTTGTAAACATCAAGGACATGCTCGATAACGGCACGGTTATGAACGGCAAGATGATTGAAAGCCCCAAGTCGTTCCAGGTTGCCTGCACCATAGTTACGCAGATAATCGCTTCCGTCGCTTCTTCGCAGTATGGCGGACAGTCTGTAAACGTCGCGCACCTCGGCAAATATCTTCGCCTCACCCGCGAAAAATACAAGAAGCAGTGCGATGAAAAATTCGGCGATAAAATTCCCGAAGAAGAGAAAAATCAGATAGTCGAAATGCGCCTTAAAGATGAGCTTAAAGCGGGCGTTCAGACCATACAGTATCAGATAAACACCCTTATGACGACCAACGGACAGTCGCCTTTCGTAACGCTCTTCATGTATCTCGACGAAAAGGACGAGTATATCGAAGAAAACGCTATGATTATAGAGGAAATTCTCCGTCAGCGTTATCAGGGCATAAAGAACGAAGTGGGCGTTTACGTTACGCCCGCGTTCCCCAAGCTCATTTACGTGCTCGACGAGAACAACTGCCTCAAAGGCGGCAAGTACGACTACCTTACAAAACTTGCCGTAAAGTGCTCTTCAAAGCGCCTCTATCCCGACTATATTTCGGCAAAGAAAATGCGCGAAAATTACGAAGGCAACGTATTCTCGCCCATGGGCTGCCGTTCCTTCCTGTCCCCCTGGAAGGATGAAAACGGCAATTACAAATTCGAAGGCCGCTTCAATCAGGGCGTAGTTTCCATAAATCTTCCCCAGTGCGGCATACTCGCAAAGGGCGACGAAAAGAAGTTCTGGGAAATCCTCGAAGAAAGATTGCAGCTCTGCTATGACGCACTCATGGTTCGCCACAACGCGCTCATGGGCACTCTTTCGGACGTATCCCCCGTTCACTGGCAGTACGGCGCTATAGCGCGCCTCGACAAGGGCGAAAAGATAGACAAGTATCTGCTCAACGGCTACTCGACCATTTCGCTCGGATATATAGGTCTTTACGAAGTTACAAAGCTCGTCAAGGGCGTTTCGCACACCGATCCCGAAGGACTTAAATTCGCGCTCAAAGTTATGCGCACCCTGCGCGACCATTGCGAAAAGTGGAAGAAGGAGACGGGCATAGGCTTCGGTCTTTACGGCACTCCCGCAGAGAGCCTCTGCTACCGCTTCGCAAGGATAGATAAGGAGCGTTTCGGCACCATTCCCGACGTAACGGACAAGGGCTATTACACCAACAGCTATCACGTCGATGTGCGCGAAAAGATAGATGCGTTCTCCAAATTCAAGTTCGAAAGCCAGTTCCAGCAGATATCTTCCGGCGGCGCGATTTCCTATATCGAAATCCCCAATATGCGCAACAACCTCACCGCTATGGAGGACGTCGTAAGGTTCATTTACGACAACATCCAGTACGCCGAATTCAACACCAAGTCGGACTACTGCCACGTATGCGGCTTCGACGGCGAGATTATCATCAACGATAACAACGAATGGGAATGCCCCATCTGCCACAACAAAGACCAGCGCAAGATGAACGTTACCCGCCGCACCTGCGGATACCTCGGCGAAAACTTCTGGAACGTCGGCAAGACCAAGGAAATAAAAGCCAGAGTATTACATCTTTAATCTTAACAGCAATCATTTTTACCGCCGCGGCAGGTATCTGCCGCGGCGGTAAACGACAGAGCGGAAAAGCTTTTTTTGTGCGGGCGCAAAGCCTTTTGAAATATTTTTATGAATTACGCAACTATCAAATGGTATGATATATCCAACGGTCCCGGAGTGCGCGTATCGCTGTACGTCAGCGGTTGCCGCAACCATTGCAAGGGCTGCTTCAATCCCGAAACGTGGGATTTCAACTACGGCGAACCTTTCACTCCCGAGGTGGAGGAAAAAATAATAAAAGGGCTTGAGCCCGACTATATTAAGGGCTTCACGCTGCTCGGCGGCGACCCCTTCGAACCCGAAAATCAGAAAGTGCTCGCGCCCTTTTTAAAGAGGTTGCGTGCGCGTTATCCCGACAAATCTTTCTGGTGCTTCACGGGCTACGACTATGAAGCCGACCTGCTCACGGGCAGACTTGGCGATCTTTCGCTCGTAATGGACATGCTTTCCTGCCTCGACGTTTTAGTCGACGGAAGGTTTGTAGAGGAACTAAAAGATTTAAATCTCAAATTCAAGGGCTCATCCAATCAGAGGACGATACTCGTTCAGCAGAGCCTCGCCGCCGACGACGTTGTTCTGTGGGACGAAGAGACCGTCGTATAAAGGCGTTTGCCGCTGAATATTGCCGCATCAATTTAAAATTTTATAAAAGTCCTGCGCGAATTTTTTGTCTATTTTAAAAAAGAGTGTGCGGCTTGCGGGCTGAAAAGGGCTTATAAATATTTACGCGAGGAAAAAGATGAAAGTCAACGTAAAAAAACTCAATTCAAAAGCTCACCTTCCCGTCTATGGCAGCGAGTATGCCGCGGGCGCCGACCTTTGCGCCTGCACGGACGGCGACGTAACCATTCAGCCTCATAAAACCGTAATGATACCCACCGGGCTTGCGATAGAATTGCCCGTGGGATATGCGGGACTTATTTATGCCCGCAGCGGGCTGGCTTCAAAAAAGGGGCTTGCGCCCGCGAATAAAGTCGGCGTTGTCGATTGCGATTATCGCGGCGAAGTCAAAGTCGCGCTGCACAATCACGGCGACGATCCGCAGACAATTTCCGACGGGGAAAGAATAGCCCAGCTCGTCATAGCGCCCTATATTACGGCGCAGTTCGAGGAAGCGGAAGAGCTTTCCTCAACCGTCCGCGGAGAGGGCGGTTTCGGTTCGACGGGCACAAAATAAAGCATATAACGCCGCGACGGTTCCGTCGCGGCGTTAAAAATTTGTCGGTCGGTATTGACAGTTAGCTCCGTTTGTAATAAAATTATATATAAGAATTATTATTTTTGCACGGAGATTGAGTATTATGAAATATTATCTCGGCATAGATATCGGCGGAGCGACAATAAAGGCAATGTGCATAACGGTGAGGGGAAGGGTGCTCAGCGAAGCTAACTGCCCTACCGAAAGTCAGCGCGGCGGTATTGCTGTATGCGATAATATTGCCGCACTGTGCGAAAAGGTGCGTTCGGGCATCGAAGGTGAGCTCAGCGGAGTGGGCGTCGGCTGCCCCGGCATGATAAATGCTCAGACGGGCACTGTAAAATTTGCGGGCAACCTCAATCTTCGCGATTTTCCCCTCGGCGAAGAGCTTAAAAAGCGCCTGGGAACAGAAGTCAGGATGACAAACGACGCAAATGCGGCGGCTTTGGGCGAAGCCAGGTTCGGCGCGGGCAAGCACCATAAAAATTCCATACTGGTAACGCTCGGAACAGGCGTCGGCGGCGGAATAATTTTAAACGGCAAACTGTTCGAGGGCAACATGTCCGCAGGCGCGGAAATAGGTCATATGGTGATAGAAACCAACGGCGACAAATGTACTTGCGGCAGGAGGGGCTGTTTTGAAGTTTACTCTTCGGCGACGGCGCTTATGCGCCGCACGCGCAATGCGATGGAGGCGGCAAAGAATTCTGCGATGTGGGGCAAATACACCTCGCGCGATTGCACGGGCAGAACGGCTTTCGACTTTATGGAAAGCGATGCCGCGGCGAAGGAAGTCGTCGATTGGTACATAAAATATCTCGGTTGCGGACTTGTGAACCTTGCAAATATTTTCCGTCCCGAAGTAATAATGCTGGGCGGCGGAGTTGCGGCGCAGGGCGAAAAACTTACAAAGCCCTTGCAGGAGATTATGGACAAAAAAATTTTCGGCGGAAACGATTATGCCAGAGTGGAGGTCGTAACGGCTTCTCTCGGCAATAAGGCGGGCTGTCTGGGTGCGGCCGCGCTTGCCATGAATAAGTAAAAAAACTGTGCCCAAAGGGCGCGAAAGGAAATATATGAACAAAGATATCCCTGTCTTTTCGTTGCAGAGACTGCCCGTTTATCTCAATTATCTGCGCGGGCTGCCCGACGACGACAACAACAATTTTATATCTTCGGGAAGGATAGCGCATGCGCTCGGTTTCGGCGAAGTGCTCGTCAGGAAGGATCTCGCCTACACGGGCTGCGCGGGCAGACCCAAAGTCGGCTATCCCCGCACGGAGCTGATAGCCGCGCTTGAAGAATTTTTGTGCGTAAATGCGCGCAAGACTGCCGTTATCATAGGCGCGGGCGGACTGGGCAGCGCGCTTTTAAGCTACGGCGGGTTTGAGCATTACGGCTTCGAAGTCCCCGTCGCGTTCGACAGCGACCCTGCAAAGATAGGCACATTTATTTCGGGGAAACCCGTGCTCGACGTCAGGGACCTCGCCGAAGGTTGCGCCCGCGCGGGCGCCGTTCTGGCGATTGTTGCCGTGCCTGCCGCCGCGGCGAAAGAGGTGGGCGAACAGCTCAAAAACGCGGGCATTAAGGCTATACTCAACTTTGCTCCCGTTCAGCTCAATCTCGGCGAAGAAGTCAAGGTTATAAATATGGACGTCGCGGCAAATCTCGCAGTGCTTGCGGCTATGCTGTAAAAGACTTTTCAGCCGCTCTACCGACGGTAGAGCGGCTTTTTTTTATAGTAGAGTGTGCGGTTAAATCGTAGATTTAAAGCGTTTTACTTTTTATTGACTTTATTTTGCCGCTTTTGTAAACTTTGTCTGTAAAAAAAATTTTTTGCGCCCCGCGGCGCGCAACGGAGGTATAGTATGGCACAGTATAAAATTACGTGTTGTTCCACCTGCGATTTGTCTGCCGGGCATCTCAATTCGCTCGGCGTGCCCTTCGCAAAATATCATTATATAATCGACGGCGTCGATTACCTCGACGACCTTTATTCAACTTCCACGCCCGAAGAATTTTACGGCAAAATAGACGCAGGGGCAATGCCCACCACCTCGCAGGTAACTCCCGCGGAGCTCATCGCTCTCTGGAAGCCCATTCTCGACGGCGGCGAAGACATTCTGCACATAGAATTTTCGTCGGGACTTTCAGGCGGATACACCTCGGCAAAGCTGGCGAAAGCCGAAATAGAAAAGGACTATAAGGACAGAAAAATCATCCTCGTAGATTCCCTCGCCGCTTCGTCGGGTTACGGACTGCTCGTCGATAAAGCCGTAGAACTTAAAAATGGCGGAATGGGCATGGACGAACTTGCCGCATGGCTCGAAAACAACAAACTTCGCCTTCGCCACTGGTTCTTTTCCACAAATCTTCAACACTTCAAGCGCGGCGGAAGAATTTCCGCAACGGCGGCGGCATTCGGTTCGATGCTCAATATATGCCCCGTAATGGACGTGAACAGCGAAGGCAAACTCATTGTCCGCAAAAAGGCGCTCGGCAAAAAGAAGGCTATAAGGGAGCTTTTCAATATTATGTGCGAGCAGGCGCAGGGCGGACAGGATTATTCGGGAAAGTGCTATATTTCTCATTCCAGAGTGCTGCCCGACGCGCAAGCCCTCGCTTCGCTCATCGAGGGAAATTTCCCCTCTCTTTGCGGCAAGGTGGAAATAAACAATATAGGCACGGTTATAGGTTCGCACACCGGTCCCGGCTGCGTGGCGCTCTTCTATTTCAGCTCGGACAAGCGCACCATCTGATGGGTTTAGTATAAAAATTACATTTAATCGCTTCAAAACTAAAATTTTATAATCAGATAAACGCCGCCCGACCGCTTATGCGGTCGGGCGGCGTTATGTTTAAGTCATACTTTTATCCGCTCAAAATAAATATATAAGTGTGAAAGATTGCAAGGGCGGAGCACAATTCATATTCACCGCGCTCGGCGCGGCGTTCGGGCTGGGTAACACCCTGCGCTTCCCCGCGCTGTGTTTATTTTACGGCGGAGCTTTCGTCATAGCCTATGTTCTGGTGCTTGCGGTATTTGCATTGCCCCTTTTATATGCAGAGCTCGCGGCGGGCAGAACAACCCGCCGACCGTTTTCGCATTTGCTAAAAAGGTATTGCCGCGCGGGCAAAGCGGTGGGGGATGCCGCGTGCCTCAATTCGGCGGCGATAGTCGTGTATTATATTACGATTATATCCCTGCTCGCCGTGCGGGCATGCACCTTTTACGGCAGCATAAATTACGGTTACCCGTCAGATATCCCCGCGGCAACGCCCTTTTTCGCCGCGCTGTGCTGCCTTGCGCTTGCATTTTTTCTGACGCGCGCGTCGGAAAAGCGCGCAAAAATTGCCGCCGCGTCCGTATGTCTGCAAACGGCTTTTTTTATTGCCCTTGCGGTGCGCGGGCTGATGAACGAGCAATCGATGCAGGCGCTCGCGCTTATTTTCAGCGTAAACTTTTCGCTGTTTACGCAGGTAAAACTCTGGACGGCGGCGCTCGGTCAGGCGCTCCTTTCTCTTTCGCTGGCGGCTGGGGTTATGCCTTCGTTTGCGGCGGATATGCCAAACGGCGCCAAACCTTTGCGCTTTGCCGCAATAATAATTTTTGCAAATATTGCTGGCGGACTGTTGTCCTCCGTCGCAACGCTTACGTTGGCTTACGGCTGCGGAATGCTCGACGGCATAAGCGGTTCGGGCATAGACAACGCCTTCGAAATATTTCCCGCAGCGCTCCAGGCGGCGTTCGGCGAAGGTGAGGTTGCGGGCGCTGTCGGAAGCGCCTTTTATGCCGTGCTTGCGCTGACGGCGTTCGTATCCGCGCTGTCGCTCGCGCGCCCCGCTTACGTCAGACTTTCTTCGTCATTTTCGCCGCCCGCGGCGGCGCTCGCCCTGTGCGTGTGCTTTTTTGCGCTAGGGCTGCCATTTTCTCTTGGCGCGGACTATTCCGCCGCCGACTACATCTGCTGCAATATCGTTGCGCCCCTCGTCGCCGCGGGAGAGTGCCTGTGTTTTTGCGCAGGTTTTATGCGGCGTAAAAATTCACCCGCCCCGCGGGGGAAAGGTAAAAAAGTTAAAATTCCCGTAATAAGAGGATAAAAAACATTACCGCCGCAGGCGGCTATTTGTACACGGTGGCTATTTATAAAAAAAGCGGCGCGCGTAAAACTACGCGCGCCGCATAAATTATTTGCTTTATTTTCAGTTTTCGCCCTGAGCTACGGGAACGAGTTTAATGTTCCCGTCTATGCGTGGGTCCCGTATTTCGTCTGCAAACATCCTTTCAGCCTTTTCGAGCGAAATTTCAAGGCTGTATTTTTTTGCCGACTCGGCATAAACCTTTCCCATAACTTCGCGTTCGGAGTTGCGTTCATACCAGTAATCTATCTTTTCTGCAAGGGAAAATTCGTTGTTGTCCTTGAACAGCGAACGCTCGTCGAGCGCAAACTGCGGCGTTGCCGAAGCCGCGCTGTCGGCTATGACGGGCACAAGTCCGCATGCAATCGCCTCCAAAGCGGCAATGGCTTCTATTTCGACCGAAGCGGCATGAACGTAAAGGTCGCCGCTCTGCAACTTTCTGATAAGGTCTTCCTTTTTGAGGAAATCAAACGATACGTCAACTCCAAGCTTTTCGGCAAGTTTGGTAAGGGCGGACTTTCTCGGTCCGTTGCCGAGCAGGGTGAGGTGTATATCCTCGCGGTGCGCAGAGAGCGCAATGGCTTTGATTATGACCTGCTGGTTCTTTTCGGGCGCAAGCCTGCCCGTCATTATAATTTCGAACTTGTCGTTCTTTTTCTTCGCCTCGGGCGGAACGAAAGCGGGGTCGTATCCGTTGGATATTACGTAAAGCTCGTTTTTGTATCCGTGCATGGCGAGCTGTTGCGCAATGAATGCCGAAGGGCAGTGAACGCGGTTGAACTTTTTATAAAACGTCTGTCTGAAATAAAAATAGACGAGTTTATTGAAGGGCTTGCACCAGCTCAGGTGCGCGTTGTACGAAACGTTTTCGGGCTGAACGTGGAAAGCGGCGGTGGTGGGAATGCCCATTTCGTCGGCGAGCTGCTTGCATTTCTTTTCGAGCTTGAAGGGGAATATGAAATGCACGAGGTCAACGCCCTCGAATGCCTTCTTTATGCGTTTTTTATCAAATTTTCCGAATTTTATCTGGTTGAGGGCAGAAACTTCCGTAAGGACGGGGACATAGCGTTCCTTAACGGGGCAGTCGTCGGGTCCGTCCGCGCCGATTGCGACAAGGCGCACTTCGTGCCCGCGGGCGCGAAGTCCTTCCGTAAAGCGCAGCGCCGTAATTACGGAGCCGTTTGTTTTGTTGTCGATTAAGTCTATAACTATCGCAATAACCATTATAATACCCTTTGTAAAGCTAATACTAAATGACAAAAGTAAATTGATTATAAACTATCTGTTGATTTTTTCCAAAAAATATTATATACTCAACTAAGCAGGCTTGAGGTTTTCAGTGCCTGCATAAGGCGGATTTTATGGCAAAAATTCTCATAGCCGAAGACGACGTCAATCTGAGAATGCTCATGACGTTGCGGCTCAAAAACAAATACGACGTAGTCGCCGTTACGGACGGCGCCGAGGCGCTCAAAAAATACGAAGAGGGGGGTATAGACCTAATTATTACGGACATAATGATGCCCGTAATGGACGGTTACACCCTTGTTGAAAACCTGCGTTCGACGGGCAGCGTAACGCCCGTAATAATGCTCACAGCCAAGGACGCCATAAACGATAAAGGCAGGGGGTTTGCGGCGGGCACGGACGATTACCTTACAAAGCCCGTCAATTTCGAGGAGCTCACCTGGCGCATAGACGCCCTTTTAAGGCGCAGCAAAATAGCGAACGAGGGGCGCATAACCATTGGCGACGTGGTCGTCGATAAGCAGTCGTTCACTGTTACGAGGGGCGACGTTTCGTATGAGCTGCCCACAAAGGAATTTCAGCTTTTGTATCTTCTTTTGTCCTATCCGGGAAAAATTTTCACCAAGGAAAACATCCTCGACAGCGTTTGGGGGTATTCCTCCGAAAGCGACGAATACACCGTGCGCACTCACATCAACAGATTGCGCAACAAATTCGAAAATTTTCCCGAATTCGAAATAACCACCATCCGCGGCGTGGGGTATAAGGCGGTAATAAAAAAATGAGCGGAAAGAAAGATAAAAACAAAAAGCGCACCCTGCCCGTTCACGGCATAATAATAGCGGCGCTCAGCTTCATACTCGCGCTCACCGTGGGCGAGATAGTAGTGTATATTATTCAGACCCTCGGCTCGAAGAATATAATAGTAACCGACGGTTCGCTCATAACGCTGTACGTCATTCCCGCGATAGCCGTCATCATAACATGCGGCGTAATATACCTCAATCACCGCACCTTGCAGACTTCAAAAACGCTGATAGACGCGCTCAATAAGGTTGCAGGCGGCGACTATAACGCAAAGATACCTTATAAAAGGCTGGACGGTTTCAACTCCGTGTATGAAAATTTCAACAAAATGACGGAAGAGCTAAAAAGCGTAAAGGCTTTGCGCGAAGATTTCGTGCACGATTTCTCGCACGAGTTCAAGACGCCCATAGCCTCGATAAACGGCTTTGCAAATCTGCTCCTCGAAGGCGGCGTGAGCGAAGACGAACGGCGCGAAATTTTAAAGATAATAGCCGACGAGTCAGACAGGCTTTCGCGCCTTGCGGAAAGCATGCTCGCGCTCTCCAAGATAGAAAATCAGCAACTTCCCGGCGAGAGCAAAAAATTCCGCCTCGACGTTCAGATAAAGGACTGCATAATCCTCCTTCAACGTCAGTGGGAGAAGAAGAATATAGAAATAAGTTCCTCACTCGCCCGCGTAACCTATACGGGCGACGAAAATCTTTTAAAACAGGTCTGGCTCAATCTTTTGTCCAACGCGGTAAAATATACGCCCGAGGGCGGAAAGATATGCGTTTCCCTCAAACGCGAGGGCGGACGCATAGTCGCCTCGGTGAGCGATACGGGCATAGGCATCCCGCAGGAGGCAATACCGAAGATTTTCGAAAAATACTATCAGGTATCTGCGGGAACGGGCAACGGTCTGGGGCTTGCCATATGCAAGCGCATATGCGAGCTTTCGGGCGGGGAAATAACTGCAACAAGCGAAGTGGGCAAGGGTTCGGTGTTTACGGTAAAACTCTGATAAAACCCTTTTTCGGCGCGTGCGGGCGGACGCGCGCGGAGGCATATAGATGAAAAAGACGCTCGTCTATCTCAAACCTTATTCGGCAACGGCAATCCAGGGACTTATGGTAAAGTTCGTGGGTTCTATTGCCGAACTTTTTTTGCCTCTGCTTCTCGAATATATCATCGACGATATCGTGCCAGCAGGCGATTTGAATATGGTGCTGTGGATGGGGCTTGCAATGCTCGTCTGCTCGCTCGTGGCGATGTTCGGCAACATACTCGCAAACAGACTTTCGGTAAAAGCCGCCGCCAACATGACGCACGATTTAAGGTACGACCTCTTTGCAAAAACTTCCTATCTTAAGAGCGGTCAGGTCGATGAAATAACCGTGCCGTCCCTCGTTTCAAGACTGACGTCGGACAGCTACTACGTCAACCAGATGGTTGCGCGCTCTTTAAGGCTGGGAATAAGGGCGCCCATACTTCTTATAGGCGGCATAATACTTACGTTCATAATCGACTGGAAACTTGCGCTCGTGCTTTTGGCGTGCGTTCCCTTCGTCATAGTCGCCATCGTTATAATAACGAGGCAGAGCATACCTTGCTATTTCAATCTGCAAAAGAGCGGCGACGACATGGTGCGCGCCATGCAGGAAAATATTTCGGGCGTAAGGGTGGTAAAGGCGCTCTCCAAGGAAGAATACGAAACGCGCAAATTCCACGAGGTGAGCGATCGCCTCGCCCGCACCGAGCTCAGGGCGAACAAGATAATGTCGCTTACCAACCCTCTGGCAACTTTAATACTCAACCTCGGACTGGTTGCGGTAATAGTCGTCGGCGCGCTGATGTCCAGCGGCGCGGGCGTCGTGCTCGCCTTTTTGTCCTATTTTACGATAATTCTCAACGCCATGCTCGGACTTTCCAAAATCTTTGTCGTGCTCTCGCGCGGAATAGCTTCGGCGGACAGAATTGAAAAGGTTCTCGAAATGGACGAAAAGCAGTCGGTGGAGGAAATGCCCGAGGACGACGGCGGATATATGGTCAGGTTCAGGGACGTCTCGTTTTCTTACAACGGCAAAGAGGACAATCTGACGGGCATAAATTTTGCCGTAGGCAAGGGGAAAACTCTGGGCATAATAGGCGCGACGGGCAGCGGCAAGACGACGGTAATCAACCTTATGATGCGCTTTTACGACGTGCGCTCGGGCGCGGTTTACATAGACGGCAGAGACGTCCGTTCACTCCCGCCCGAAAATCTCAGGGCGAAGTTCGGCGTGGCTTTCCAGAACGACTTTCTGATGGCTGCCTCCGTAAAAGAAAATATAGATTACGGCAGAAATCTCGCAGACTGCGACATTCAAAAGGCGATAGAGTGCGCGCAGGCGCAGTTCGTCTACGGGCTCGATGGCGGGCTGGAATACAATCTCGCGCAGAAAGCCGCCAACCTTTCGGGCGGACAGAAGCAGCGTCTGACCGTCGCCCGCGCGCTCGCGGGCAATCCGCAGATTTTAGTGCTCGACGACAGCTCTTCCGCCCTCGATTACGAAACGGACGCGGCTATGCGCAAGGCGATAGCCACTCAATATCCCGACACTACAAAGATAATAATAGCCCAGCGCGTCAGCTCGGTAATGAATGCTGACGACATCCTCGTGCTGGACGACGGCAGGCAGATAGGCTACGGCACTCACGCCGAGCTCATGAACAGTTGCGAAGAATACCGCCTTATTTACCGTTCGCAGATGGGGGAGGACGTATGAAAGAACCCAGAATGCATATTTCGGATACGCGCAACATCGGCAGGCGCAAGGTAGATACGAAGTACGTTATAGTAAACCTCTTCAAATACCTCAAACCCTGGCTTCCGCTGTTCATTCTCGTGTTTACAGCGAACATAGTTGCGGGCGTACTTTCCCTCGTCGGACCGAGAATAAGCGGCGAAGCTATAGACCTCATACGCATTGACGGCACAACGGATATGTCGCGCATTTACTATTACTGCGCGCTGCTCGCGGGCATATATGTCCTGTCGGGCGTCATAAACTATCTCTCGACGATAGGCATAGCTTACGTGGCGAGGCTCATGGTGCGCAAAATGCGCAACGATACCTTTGAAAAGCTGATATCCCTGCCCGTAAGCTACTTCGACAGCCGTCAGGCGGGCGATATTATATCAGTGCTCTCTTACGATATAGACACGGTCGGCGAGTCCCTCGCAAACGACGTCGTGCTCGTTCTGAACAGCTTTGTAATGATTGTCGGCTCGCTCGTTATGATGCTGACCATTGCGCCCCTTCTGGTGCTTGTTTTCGTCGTTACAATACCTATATCAATATTCATAACGCGCTATCTCGCCAAGAAAGTTCATCCGCTCTTCCGCAAACGCAGCGCAAAGCTGGGCGAGCTCAACGGCTTCGTCGAGGAGATGATTTCCGGTCAGAAGACGACAAAGGCTTACGACTGCGAACAGGTTGTCATAGACGCTTTCGAAAAGAAGAATGACGAGGCGATACGCGCCTATGCCAATGCCGAATATCTTTCTACTATAACGGGACCGACGTCCAACTTTATGAACAACATTGCGCTCACGCTGATATCGGTGTTCGGCGCGCTCATGTATATGTATTCGTTCGGCGGCGTTACCGTCGGTCAGATTTCCTCGTTCGTGCTCTATTCGCGCAAGTTCTCGGGTCCCATAAACGAAATAGCCAACGTCTTCGGCGAATTCCAGTCGGCTCTGGCGGCGGCGGAAAGAGTGTTCCGCGTCCTCGAAGAGCAGCCCGAAAAGCCCGACGCAGAGGGCGCAGTTGAGCCTGAAAACGTTCAGGGCAACGTGGAAATAAGCCACCTCGCTTTCAGTTACGTAAAGGGCAAAGAGATAATTCACGACTTCTCGCTTTCGGCTAAAAATGGCAACATAATAGCCGTCGTCGGGCGAACGGGCGCGGGAAAGACAACCATTATCAATCTTTTAATGCGCTTCTACGACCCCGACAGAGGCACTATCAGCATAGACGGCAAGGACATAATGACGTTGACGCGTTCGGGGCTGCGCGGCTGTTTTACGATGGTTTTGCAGGATACCTGGCTGTTTGCGGGCACGGTTTATGAAAATATCGCCTACGGCAAGGAGGGCGCGACGCGCGAAGAGGTGGAAAGAGTGTGCAAAGCCGCCAAAATTCACTCCTTCATAACCAAACTGCCGCAGGGTTACGACACATACCTTTCCGACAGCGCTGTCAATATTTCCAAGGGACAGAAACAGCTTTTGACCATAGCCCGAGCCATGCTCATGGACAGCCCCATGCTCATCCTCGACGAGGCGACTTCCAACGTCGATACCCGCACCGAGCACATAATTCAGCAGGCAATGACGACTTTAATGCAGGGCAGAACGTGCTTCGTAATAGCCCACAGGCTGTCAACCATACGCAATGCGGATAAAATTCTCGTTATGGAAAAGGGCGACGTCGTCGAGCAGGGCACGCACGACGCGCTTATGGCAAAGCGGGGCGCTTATTACAAACTTTACCGTTCGCAATTCGAAAGTTACTGATATTTCATGTTGCAGATATTTTATGGCGCGCCGACGGAATTTCCGTCGGCGCGCCTTCATAATTTATTTACATATTCCGTTCGGCAGATCGAGAAAAAAAGGTTTATATGGCGAATGTGGTCGTTTTTTGCCGTTGCATGCCCTCAATCGGTTGCCATAAAATTACATATATGTTATAATGTCGATTGTTATTGATATTTTTTTATCGATATACGCCCTACGGGCGCAAAAAATATGTAGGAGTGAAAAGATGACGACAACCACCTTCGAGGGAACGAGCGAGCAGGAAGCCGCTCTCAAAAAGGTAATAGAGGAGCACCGCGGCGAACGCGGCTGTCTCATGCCCGTGCTTCATGCCGCGCAGGATATTTACGGTTATCTGCCCGTTGAAGTGCAATCGCTCATAGCCGAGGAGCTTTGCATACCTCTGGCGGAAGTTTACGGCGTGGCTACCTTTTATTCGCAGTTCAGCCTCAACCCCAAGGGCAAGCACAAAATATCCGTCTGCCTTGGCACGGCGTGCTATGTAAAGGGAGCGGATAAACTTCTTTCCGCCCTCGAACACGAACTGCACATAACGTGCGGTCAGTGCACGCCCGACAGAAAATTTTCCATAGACAGCTGTCGCTGCGTTGGCGCGTGCGGACTTGCGCCCGTAATTATTATCGACGGCGAAGTTTACGGCAGGCTTACCGAAGCTGACATAAATAAAGTGCTCGATAAATACATAAAGGACTAAGGGAGGGAAGCTATGACTGTCGAAGAACTTGAAAAGAAAGCGGCGGCAAAAGCCGACCTCATAAAAGTAAGAAGAATAATCAGATCGCAGGCCGAAGAGCTTGCAAAAAATACGGGTTACCGCAAACAGGTTCTCGTTTGCGGCGGCACGGGCTGTACGTCCTCTCATTCGCTCGAAGTTATAAAAGAGCTTGAAAAGTGCTTTGAAGAACTGGGCATAGACGACGTTCTCATCGTCAAGACGGGCTGTTTCGGACTGTGTGCTCTCGGACCTATAATGATAGTTTATCCTGACGGCGCGTTCTATTCGCAGATGACGCCCGAACATGCGCGCACGGTCGCGGAAAAGCACCTCGTAAAGGGCGGGAGCATAGTAAAGGAACTGCTCTATGCCGACACGGTCAATGCCGACGGCTCCGTTCTGCCCTTCGGCGAACTTCCCTTCTACAAGCACCAGATGCGCATAGCTCTGCGCAACTGCGGCGTAATCGCCGCCGAAGATATCGACGAAGCCATCGCGGCGGGTGACTACATGGCGCTCAGAAAGGTGCTGTTCGACATGACGCCCAACGAAGTCATCGACCAGATAAAGGCTTCTGGTCTGCGCGGAAGAGGGGGCGCGGGCTTCCCCACGGGCTTTAAGTGGCAGTTTTCAAAGCAGGCTCCGGGCGACGAAAAATACATATGCTGCAACGCCGACGAGGGCGACCCCGGCGCGTTCATGGACAGGTCGGTGCTCGAGGGCGACCCTCACACCGTGCTGGAGGCTATGACCATAGCGGGCTACACCGTAGGCGCGCACGAGGGCTATATTTACGTCCGCGCGGAATACCCCATAGCCGTAGAAAGGCTGAATATTGCCATCGCGCAGGCGAGGGAAGCGGGGCTTTTGGGCAAAAATATTTTAGGCAGCGGCTTCGATTTCGACATTCAGCTCCGCCTCGGCGCGGGCGCGTTCGTCTGCGGCGAGGAAACTGCGCTCATGACCTCGATAGAGGGCAAGCGCGGCGAACCTCATCCCCGTCCCCCGTATTCGGCGCAGTGCGGACTTTTCGGCAAACCCACCGTGCTCAACAACGTCGAAACGTGGGCTAATATCGCCCCGATAATACTAAACGGCGCAAAGTGGTTCGCCTCCATAGGAGAGCCAAACAGCACGGGCACGAAAGTTTTCGCCGTCGGCGGAAAAATTCACAACGTCGGACTTGTCGAAGTGCCCATGGGCACAACGCTCCGCACTATTATTTACGATATAGGCGGCGGCATACCTGACGGTAAAAAATTCAAAGCCGCCCAGACGGGCGGACCTTCCGGCGGATGCATTCCCGCGGAATATATCGACGTTAAGATGGACTTCGACAACCTCGTTAAAATAGGCTCTATGATGGGTTCGGGCGGACTTATCGTCATGGACGAGGACACCTGCATGGTCGATATCGCAAAATTCTATCTCGAATTCACGGCGGACGAAAGCTGCGGCAAGTGTACGCCCTGCCGCATAGGCACAAAGAGGCTTTTGGAAATTCTCACGAGAATTACAGAAGGCAAGGGCGAGGATGGCGACATGGAGCGCATAACGGAAATAGCAGAGCACATGAAGAGCTCATCGCTGTGCGCCCTCGGACAGTCTGCGCCCAATCCCGTGCTCTCTACCATCGCCCACTTCGGGGACGAGTACAAAGCTCACATCTACGACAAGCGTTGCCCTGCGGGCGTGTGCAAATCGCTGCTCAACTACTACATAGACGCCGACAAGTGCCGCGGCTGTACGCTGTGCGCGCGCAACTGCCCTGCGGGGGCTATTTCGGGCGCGGTCAAGAGCCCTCACGAAATAGACCTTGCAAAGTGCATAAAGTGCGGACAGTGCATTGCGCATTGCAAGTTCAATGCGATAGAGAAGAGGTAACGGAGGGGGATTATGGTAAATCTTAAAATTAACGGCATCGCCGTGAGCGTGCCCGAAGGTTCGACTATTTTGCAGGCTGCCAAGGCGGCAAACATCCGCATACCCACCCTCTGCTATCTCAAAGACGTGCAGTGCGTCGGTTCGTGCAGAATGTGCCTTGTTGAAGCGACGGGCGCAAAGGGGCTCGTCGCCGCGTGCGTATATCCCGTCGCCGAGGGCATGGAAGTGCGCACAAATACTCCGCGCGTCAGAAAATCGCGCAAGACGACGCTCGAACTCATACTTTCCACCCATAAAAAGAAGTGCCTCTCCTGCGTTCGCTCCATGAACTGCGAATTGCAGAAGCTCGCGCTCGAATACAACGCCGAAGAAGATAAATTCGGCACCGACCACGACCTGAAGCCCATAGACGACTTGTCGGCTTCGGTCGTGCGCGACAATTCTAAGTGCATACTCTGCACGAGGTGCGTCGCCGCCTGCGAAAAACAGACGATAGGCGCGATAGGACCAAAGAACAGGGGCTATGCCAAGGTAATAGGTTCGCCCTTCGACATATCTCTCGCATTCACGCCCTGCGTAAACTGCGGTCAGTGCGTCGTCGCCTGCCCCGTAGGCGCGCTCTACGAAAAGAGCGCCGTCGCCGACGTCTGGGGAGCGATAGTCGACCCCGAAAAGAAGGTCGTGTTCTTCACCGCGCCCTCCGTCCGCGCGACGATAGGCGAGGCTTTCGGTCTGCCCGTAGGCTACAATGCCGAAGGCAAAATGGTTTCGGCTATAAAGCAGTTGGGCGACGTAAAGTGCTTCAATATGGATACGACCGCCGACCTCACTATTATGGAGGAAGCGACCGAGCTTATCGACAGGGTCAAGGCGGGCGGAACGCTGCCCATGTTCACGAGCTGTTGCCCAGGATGGATAAAGTTCTGCGAACATTACTATCCCGAATTTCTGCCCAATATTTCCTCGTGCAAATCGCCGCAGGAAATGTTCTCCGCGGTGCTCAAAACTTATTACTGCGAGAGGGAGGGCATTGCGCCCGAAAATCTCTTTGTCGTGTCGGTAATTCCCTGCACGGCAAAGAAATACGAAATTCAGCGCGAGGAGCTGGGCGGATACACCGACGCGGCAATAACGACGCGCGAGCTTGCAAAGATGATAAAGGAGGCGGGCATAGACTTCGTCAACCTGCCAGAAGGCAAGTTCGATAATCCCTTCGGCGAAGCGTCGGGTGCGGGCGCAATATTCGGCGCGACGGGCGGCGTAATGGAGGCGGCTTTAAGGACGGCGGCTTCCAAGCTCGGCGGCGAGGGCGCGCCCATAGAGTTTAAGGAAGTGCGCGGCATGGATGGCGTCAAGGAGGCGGAATACGACCTCGGAGTTTCCAAAGTAAAAGTTGCCGTGGCTTCGGGTCTCGCATGCGCGAGGCGCGTTCTGGAAGATATCAAAAGCGGCAGAAAGAACTATACCTTCGTCGAAATCATGGCGTGCCCGGGCGGATGCATAAACGGCGGCGGTCAGCCCTATGTTCACGACGAGGTGCGCAACAACGTCGATTTGAAGACGCTGCGCGCGCAGGCTCTGTACGACTACGACAGGGATAGCGAGGTGCGCTGTTCGCACGAAAACGCAAACGTTACAAGGCTTTATATGGAATATTTCGGTCAGCCCAATTCGGAAAGAGCGCACAAACTTCTGCACACAACTTACTGTTACAGACCCAAATATTAAAAATGTGAAGCGGCGGGCGCGAACGCGCCC
>CAJLKN010000012.1 GCA_905207235.1 uncultured Eubacteriales bacterium | reverse complement strand
GGGCGCGAACGCGCCCGCCGCTTTTTTAATAAAGCCTTACATAAAACATAAATGTTGTAAGGGCGGAAATAGTGCGGACGGTGTTTTGTATCTTAAAAATATATAAAAATACGCCGCGCGGCGACAAAATTTATGTCGCCGCGCGGGTAAATGACGCATGCAAAAAAAATAAGGAGTAAATATTTCTGCGAACAAAAAGGCATGCGTAAATTGTAGTTCAAAGTTATTTTTAACCCAATTTGGTATAATTATATTAACAGGTTTTAATCGTTATGTCAATAGCGATTTTATTTTTGTTTATATTTTTATTTTTTGCGTGCCACGAAGATTGTTTCGCCGCGCAAGGTGAAAGGACTTCTTCGAAAAAGAGAGAGGAGCTTTAAAAAGCCGAATAAAATAATCCGCCGCATCGCAAAGATGCGGCGGATGTTTATCTTTTGTGAGGAAGCGGCGCTTGCGCGGCTTCATATTTTTGTTAAATTTCAACGTATTCGAGCGAAGCCAGCGAATAAACAAGAGAACCGAGGCTGAAAGGAATGGTTTCGTTCATTCTTATGAGCGCCGCTCTGCACGTGTTGAGGTCGCCGTTGGAAACGTGCGCGTACCAATAGGTGGAGGAGGGACCGGGCATGTCCGAAACGAGGCTCAACGTAAGCTCGTTATAGGTATAGTTCAGGTTGCCTTCTTCGTCCTCGCCCGCTATGAGATAACCGCTTTCTACTGCACCGTCGAGCGCGCCGAAAATGGTTGCGTAAGCCTCGTTTTCTCTGTCGAGCGCAAGTTCACCGCCGCACGCCGCCTGGAAGCGCGAAGTCTGCTTTTCAGCCGCCCTCATAAGGTCGAACGTGTGCGTGCCGCTGTAAGTCATAGCGCGCATAGCCATTGCCACATATGTCGCGTCGAATACCGAATATTCTGAACCCAATCCCGCGGTTGCGGTTTCGGTCTGAGGGTCGGAAGATGTGCGGTCGGTGGTCTTTATTATAGCCGAATTGCCGTCGCGGTTATAAAAAATTTCATAAACGCAGTTCATTTCAATGTAAGCGCTTGCAAGGTCTCCGGGAAGCAGAGTGTTGGGCGATGTGCATACAATGTCCTGCATGGTGTAAACGGGCGTAAGGTTGTTGTCTGCAGAACGGAAATAACTGCGCGTCGTTATTGCGTTTTCAAACTCGCGTTTAGCGCCGCTCACCGTAACCGAACCCGATATGTTGAGCGCGGTTTCGTAAACGTAAACTATGTCTGTCGCGTCGGCAACTCTGTATTCTTCGGGTATGGCGACGGAATTCCAGTCGTAAGTCGTCGCGTAGAACGAAGTTACGTACGTTCCGCCGTCGTTATATTCAAAAGAGTAATTTGTGTTTGCGCCTTTTTCGTATGCGATTTCGTATGTGGCAACTTCCTTGTGGGTAAGTCGGTCGGAATTTGCGTTCAATTCCCCGCCCGAAGGGTTTCTTATTTCCCAGTTGGGCGAAGTCGTGGTTTTATAGTTGACAATTCCGCCGCACGCCGCCATCATGACGGTGCTGCCTGCGCATATGGCGAGAGCAAAAATCTTGAGTGCTTTTTTCATACTCGCTATTATAACATATTAATTTTTAATTGTAAAAACTTTTATGCCACAAAATATTTAAAAATTGCACGCGATATGTTATAATTTGTAATATGATAACTTCCTATACCGCGCCCACGACGGGTGCGGCTCTCGAAAAACTTAAAGACATAATAGCCGAAAACGAGCGCGCGGGCAAAAATACCGTCATTTTCTGCGAGGACAGGCTTACCCTCGCCGCAGAGCGCGCCGTGTGCGCCGCCGCGGGCGGAACTTTTTCCGCCTCAGTTTATACGTTTGCCCGCTTCCTCTCCGCCGAAAAGGGTAAGTGCGCCAACATACTCACCAGTCAGGGCTCGGCTATGGTCATAAGAAAACTCATTGAAGATATGCGCGGTGAACTTACGATGTTCAAAAAACTTTCCTCGCCCACCGCGGCGCAGGATATCTACGATACTATCGCCCTCTTATATTCTTCCCGCGTTTCGCCCGACGACCTTTCCGCCGTCTCGGCGCCGTCCGCCGTGCTCGAAGGCAAGATAAGGGACCTCGAAAAGCTCTACCGCGCGTATTCAGATTACCTCGAAAAGAGCGGAAGCATGGACAGAAACCGCTATCTTGCAATGCTTCCCGAAGTCATATTAAAAAGCCGCGCTATAATCGGCGCGGAGGTCATATTCCTCGGCTTTCAGGCGTTTACGCATTCCGTTTCTGAATGTGCCGCGGCGTGCATGGAGGCGGCGAAGAACGTTACGGGTCTTTTCATAGGCGGTAGCGCCGAAGTATATGTCAACGAAGCGGCGGCTTCCTTTCAGGGTGCGGCAAGGCAGTTCGGCGGTTGCAACGTAAAGACGATAAAATCTTCCCTCGGGGCAGAGGCGGAGCGCATGCGCACGCATATATTCGACGCCGACGCCTTTCACCTTAAAAATCCTTTGCCCACAAGCGCCGTTACCATATTCGAGGGGCGCGACGAGGAGGACGAGATAGAGTATATCGCAGCCGAAATAATAAAGCACGTTTTTGAAGGCGGCGTGCGCTATCAGGCGATTTCGCTGATGTTGCCCGACCTTGAAGGATACCGCCCCATAGTCGAGCGCGTGTTTTCGCAATACGCAATACCTTATTATCTCGACAAGAGCTATGCTCTCTCCGAACACCCCGTGTGCTCCTTTATTGAAGGTTACCTCGCCTGCGCGCGCGACGGTTGCACGGCGCAGAGCCTGTTTTCGGTCGTAACTTCGCCGCTGTTCAGTCTCGACGAGGACGAGGGCGGAAGAAAGCTCGGCGAGGGCGAAAAGCGCAAGATAAAAGATTTATTCGTCAACTATGTGTTGAGGCTCGCCGCCTACCGCGGCGGAGTAAAAAGACAGCCCGACGAAAAGATACTTACCTCCCTCGGGCTGGACGCGCAGGCGGTAAAACTGATAAGAGAACCCTTCTTGCGCAGCCTTAAACGCATACCGTCGAAGGGCAGGGGCGAGCAGTTCTGCGCGGCGCTGCGCGGCGTTCTGAAAGATTTCGACGCGCAAAAGACGCTTTCCGCGATGTGCGAAAATTTCAGCGCGGATTATCCCTCGCTTTCTGCGCTCTCGGCGCGCGCTTACGACAGCGTTCTATCCGTTCTGGACGAAGCCGAGCGCCTGACTTCGGGTCAGGAAATGACCGTGCGCGAATTTTCAGCCGTGCTCAAAAGCGGCTTTTCCGCCGCGGAACTTTCGTTGATACCGCCCAAACAGGACGCCGTTTTCGTCAGCGACCTGCTCTCCACAAACAACATAGGCAGCCGCATAATTTTCGCGGCGGGGCTCACGGGCGACGTGCCCGCAACCAGTCAGGATACCGCCGTGCTCACCGACAGGGACCTCGACAGCCTCGACGCGCTCAACATAAAAATTTCGCCCAAAATTTCGCAGGTCAACAACCGCTCGCGCGAAACGGCGGGTCTCAACCTGTGTGCGTTCAAAGATAAATTGTACCTCACATATCCCGTGCGCAAGGGGGGAGAGGAGTGCGGCGTAAGTGAAGCCGTGCTGTACGCGCAGGCGCTTTTCTGTGCACCCTCGGGCGAAAAACTCCGCCCCGTTACGGCGCGCATGGCGGCAAAAAACACGCAGAACCTCAAATATATCTGCGCCCGTCCCGTTCCTGCGGTCGAAAGGCTTGCGGGCGAAACTTCGCCCGTCGTGCGCTCCTCGGTTTACAGTCTGCTGCAAAAAAACGGCTACGGCGAACAGGCTGCGCAGGCGATAGAGGAAGAGCCCGCGGATATAAAAGTAAGAGAAGCGTCAAAGCTGTACGGCAACAGCTTTACGCCGACGGCGCTCGAAAGCTATTTTGCCTGCCCGTACAAATGCTTTATGCTGCGCGGGCTTAAACTCGCCGAGCGCGAAGAGGGCGTAATGCGCCCGCTCGATTGCGGAAACTTCATTCACTCCGTGCTTCAAAAGGTGTTCGCGCCCTCCGTAAACGGGCTTACGGACAGTCAGGACGTCGCAGACAGGGCTAAGGAGGAGAGCGAAAAGCTGCTGTCCTCGCCCAAATATTCCGCACTGACTTCGGATAAGAGGGGCGAATATTCCGCGCAGGCTCTCATAGAAGAGGCGGTTGAAGTGTGCCTCGGCGCGTTTGAACAGCTCAAAAACTCATCCTTCCGCGTGGCGGAAGTGGAAAAGACCTGCCGCCTCGCTCTCGACGGCGGAACTTCGCTCTACGGCAGAATAGATAGGGTGGACGACTGCGGCGACATGGTGCGCGTCATAGACTACAAGACGGGCGCGACGGACAACAGCGCGGCGTCGTATTATATGGGATTAAAACTTCAGTTGCCCGTCTATCTGCTCGCCTCGGCTGACGGCAGGCGCGCGGTGGGCGCGTATTACTTCCCCGCAAAGGTCGAATACGAAGAGCAGCACGACGGCGTGTTCAGACTTAAAGGTTACATGGACGGCAGCGAGGACGTGGTAAAGAGCTCGGACAGTACGGTAAAAGAAAAGCAGAAGAGCAGCTATGTCGATGCCTATCTCAACGGCAGACAGGTCGAAAGCGCGCTCTCGCGCGAAGATTTCGCCGATTTTTTGTTGTATTCCTCTCTCGTCGCGCGCAAGGGCGCGGAGGAAATGTCGGGCGGAAACGCCTCTCCCTCGCCCGCCGAGGGAGCGTGCAACCGCTGTCCGCTTGCGGGCAGCTGCGGCTTTGCCGTAGGGCTTGACGGCGAGGAAAGAAAAAAAGCCAAAGTCGATTGCCGCGCAATTGCCGGCATAGTCAGAAAGCAAAGGGGGGACGAGTGATGGCGCAGAAATTCACGCCCGAACAGCTCGCCGCCATACAGGCGGACGGCAAGGTCATAGTCTCGGCTTCCGCGGGCTCGGGCAAGACCTCGGTAATGATAGAAAAAATCTGCCGCTATTTAACCGAAGGCGGCGACCTCGATAACGTGCTCGCCGTAACGTTCACAAAAAAGGCGGCGGGTCAGATAAAGGAAAAATTGCGCTCCGCGCTCATTAAAAAGCTGGCGGACGGCGACGAAGCCGTCAGAGCGCACTTAAAAAAGCAACTCACAAAAATTTCTTCCGCAGACATATCCACAATTCACTCGTTCTGCGCCCGCCTAGTGCGCTCGTATTTCTACGTTTTGGGCGTCGATCGTTCGTTCGATATAATTGCTGCGGACGACGCTGTCGCGGCGACTTACAAAGAGCGCGCAGCCGACAGCCTTTTCGACAGGCTGTATAAAGACGGGGACAAAAATTTTATGCTCGTCTTGTCCTGCCTGCGGCGCAACCGCAGCGACGACAGCGTAAGAAGGCTGATATTCGAGGCTCATTCCTCTGTCTGCAACGTCGTGGACTATGCCCAAAAAATACGCTCGCTCGCCTCTCTCTATTGCAGGGAGGGCTTTGAAAAAATCTGCTCCGAATACCGCCTTGTCATAGCCGAAAAGTGCGGAGCGCTCAGCCGCTCTTTGGAAGATTTCAGTTCGGACTTTGCAATACCCGAAGGCTGCGAAAAAATAGCAAATATTATTGAAGAAATGCGCTCCGCGCTTTCAGCCGCTGGGGAATGTTCTCTCTTCGAGCCGCTTCCGCCCCTTTATTCCACGCGCCGTCCCACCGCAAAGGAGCACACGCGCGAGGCGATAGAGAGGTTCGACGCCTTCCGCGCAAGGATAAAAAAGAAGTACGACGATCTGAAAAAGGATATTTCCGACGAACAGACCGAGTACGACCGCTTTATAAAAAGCGGCGCGCTCGCGCAGGCTTTCGGCGAGCTCGTTTTGCAGTTCGATGAGGAATATGCCGCGGTCAAGCGGGACGAAGGCAAGCTCGATTACAACGATTTGGAGCATTTTTCGCTAAAACTATTAAGCGACCCCGACGTGCGCGAGCAGATAAATGCCAAATATAAGAGCGTTTTCGTCGATGAGTATCAGGACGTAAACCCCGTGCAGGAGCGCATCCTCACCCTTTCGGGCGCGCACGACAACTTTACCGTGGGCGACGTAAAGCAGGCGATTTACGGCTTTCGCGGCAGCAAGTCGGTGTTTTTCTCGCGCAAGTACGAGAGCATGATCGCCTCCGACGGCTCAAAGAGGCTATCGGTCAACTTCCGTTCGTCCGCCGCCGTGATAAACTTTGTCAATAAACTTTTCTGCGACATGATGACGACCGAAAGCTGCGGCTTTTCGTATTCTTCGGACGGCTTCATGCACGCGGGCGGAAAATATCCCGAGGACAGCGGCGTCGCGGAAATAGTCGTTTTCGGAGAGGACGAAAGCGAGCGCGAGGTGGCGGAGGGCGTCTATTCCGTGGCGGAGCACGTTACGGAGGAGGTGGGGCACACCCGCGAAGGCAGGGCGGTGCTCGATCTGGTCAGGAGCGAGCTTTCGGGCAGACATTACAGCGTCGAAGAGGGCTGTATGGTGGATACCCAGCCGGGCGATATCTGCATTCTTACCCGCAAACGCGCCGACAAGAGCGCGCAGGGCATAGTCCGCGCGCTGACCGATGCGGGTTACAGCGTGGAAGGCTCGGGCGAGAGCAACATATGCGCCCGACCCGAAATACGCGGGCTTTTGGACATTCTTTCGCTCATCGATAACTGCCAGCAGGATATCCCCCTCGCAACGGCGATGCTTTCGCCCATAGGCGGTTTTACGCACGACGAACTCGCCGCCGTCAGAATTTCCCAGAAAAATTCTATGCAGAAGCTGACCTTCCGCGCCTGTCTCGTGGAATACCGCCTGCACAGGAGCGACGAGCTTGCGCGCAAAATAAGCGCGTTTTTCGCCAAGATAAACCGCTATCGCAGGCTGTCCGACATTCTCGGAGCGGCGCAGCTGATAGATGCTGTAATTTCCGACTGCGGTCTCGCCGCAAAATATGCCTCGGGCGGCGGCGCTGTGCTCGCGGCGGTAAGGCGGTTGCAGCGGGAGGCTTATTCGCCGTCGGGCGAATTGAGGCTGAACGCCTTTCTGCAAAAGATAAAGGCGGGCGGATACAACATTTCCGCGCCGTCGGCATCCTCGTCGGACAGCATAAAGGTCATGACAATGCACTCGTCCAAGGGGCTGGAATTCCCCGTCGTCATAATCGCCGACACTGCGGCGTCGTTTGCTGGCAGAGATTACAGCGACATGCCCTTCGACGACGATTTCGGCTTTGCTCCAAAATATTACGACGAGGACAAAAAACTTTCCTCGCAGACGCTTTTAAGAAAGCTCTGCCTCATGCGCAAAAAGCGCGAAAACATAAAAAACGAACTCAATCTCTTCTATGTCGCCTGCACCCGCGCGATGTGCAACCTGCATGTGCTGTGCAGCAAGCCTGCGGACTACGATTGCACCGCGCTCTATGACGCCGACTGCTATGCAAAACTTTTCGACGTGCGCGCGTATTCGCCGAGGTTCACCGACGTTTCCGCCGATTTCGGCGCGGAAGCTCCCGAACAGAAAATTGTCGCTGCTCCCGATGAAAAACTTGTGCGCGAGATGGACGAACTTTTCAACGCCCGCTACGGCTACGAAGAGAGTGTGGGGCTGCCCGTAAAGAGCTCGGCTTCGGGGCTTCTCAGCATGGAGGAGCCGACGTTTGCCGAAAATATCCTCTTCGAAGACATCGACGAAAGGGACGAAAAGGGCGGCGCGGAGACGGGTACGGCATATCACAGATATCTGCAACTGTGCGATTTTTCGCGCCGGGACGAGGCTTCCGTGAAAGAGCAGATAGATTTATTCGTCAAGAGAGGTCAGATGACGGCGGAGCAGGCGGAGCTTTTAAATTCTTCAAGGCTGTGCGAAATACTTTCCATGCCCGTATTTGAAAAACTTTCCCGCTCCGGACTTTACCGCGAAAGGGAATTTTTATGCCGTTTGCCTGCAAACGCTTTTCTGCCCACAAATGCTACCGACGACGTGCTCGTTCAGGGCGCGATAGACTTGCTCGCTGTAAGCGGGGACGGCATAGCCATAATCGATTACAAATATTCCGCGCTCGGCGACGGCGACCTTATAAAAAAATACACGCCCCAGCTCGCTCTGTATAAAAAGGCGGTGTCGCGCATACTTGGCAGGGACGAAGCCTCTATTTCAACTACAATAGTCAATATAAGAAGGTGCCGCGAAATAAACCTTTAAAAATTCATTAATTCGACAATATATCCGCCCGTTTGCACAAACGGGCGGATATAATTTCTATGCTATGGATAAACTGGGACAATATTTTCGTCAGGCTTTCGCCTTTCTCTACTCCGTGCCCTTCGACAGGCTCGTTCTTATAGCTCTGTGTGCGTTCGGCGGAGTGTTCGTGCTCGCGGCGGCGCTCTGCATTTTCTCAAAAAGGGTGCGTCGGGCGGATAAAAGACCTTTATTATTTTTGCTCAACGCCTTTACGGCGGCAATGGCGGCGCTCTTTTCGACAGGTTTCGAGCCCGCCCAAACGCTGTTCTGGTCGGCGCTTTTCTGGCTTGCGGGATACATTCTCTACGGACTGGTGCTCGCGCTGTCGCGCAGAGGCGTTGCGCCCGTCGCCCGCCCCGCAAACGTCGTTTCATCTCTTCCCGTCCGCACTTCCGAAAGACATGAAGCTCCATCGGGACTGCCCGCCGCAAAGAGCGCTGTAAGGCTCGAACACGCCCTTTCAATCGCCGACAAACTTCTTCTCTGCCAGCTTTCAAGGTCGGACAGGCAGGAGCTCGAAAAAATAAAAACTACGCTCACAGTCCTGCAAATAAAGGGCAATCTCACCCCGCAGGAGGGCGAAATTCTCAACGACAATTTCAACGCCATTTTAAAGTTAATGGCAAAATACCGCGTCTGACCGACTTCGTCGGATCTTATTTAAAGCGCCTTATTTAAATTATTTTGCAAATTTCAAAACAGCCGCAACAGAAGGTTAAAGCGCGCAGAATTTATGATTATCGGCGCAATGTTGCCATAATTTGCGCAAATATATGCGCGGTTTAAAGGGCGGAGTTTAGTTTGCATCAAATCAGCCCTGAACTATTGCGGAAAGGAACATATCCTTTGCCGCGAGGGCGGCGGGAGCGCCCGTTTTGTCGTTGAATACGGCGACGTCTTTTACGCGCAGTCTGTCGAAGGGCAGTTTTCTTCCGCTGACCACGGCGCTCGTTACGCGGAAGTTATTCAGGTTGTAATCGTTTATCATTCCCAAAAATTTTCCCCGCTCGTCAAAGCATGCCGTGCCCGCGCGGAGCGCGTTGCGGCGCGAAGGCTTGGGACACTCGCGCTCGTAAACAATTCTTCCGTCCGAGCTTATTATTTTATCCGTATCCACGGCGAATTCGCGCTCGTCTTCGTCTGCGCACACGAGAGTGCGTATGTCTGTTCCTTCGCAGAGCGCGCGCAGAATATATCCGCTGCGCCTGCCGTCCATTCTTTCGACCGTCATGCGGTAAAGCTGATTTAATGTCATTTCTTCAAATCTCCTTTTGCTCTATACTATTTGTCGTCGAACGCCGCAATCACGGCGCATAATGTATTATTTTGTCGTAAAATAGCTTATTCGTCCCGCCCGAAGCCGCGCGCCGTTACTTTGTGCGGTTTTTTTATTGACGGAGCTTAAAAGGCGTGTTATAATTTTTTCATAAAGTGCGTCGGAGGTGCTTTTGGAAAGGTTTGTGGCATTCGATATTGGCGATAAGCGCATAGGCGTGGCGGTTTCCGACCCGTTCAATACATACGCTCTTCCGTCCGAAACCTATTTCAGAAAAGGTTTCGCCGCGGACGTCGCCGCAATAGCTCAGATCGCAAAGCAAAAGGGTGCAACGACCATAGTTTGCGGACTGCCCGTCAATTTCGACGGAACGCAATCGGTGCAGACGGTCAAGGCGCAAAGATTTATCGAAGAACTGCGTCGCTCTACGGATATACCCGTCGTGTGCGCGGATGAGCGCTTTACCACGATGATGGCGCACGAAACTCTTATATCCGAAGGAATGAGCAGGCAGAAGCGCAAAAATTACGTCGATGCGCTCGCAGCGGCTAACATTCTGGACGGATATTTAAACGCAAAAAACAAAAAAGGGGACTGAATTCATGCAGGACAATCAGATTAACGACGAGGAAGAGGAAGAAATTATAGAGCTCGTCGATGAAGACGGAAAGGTAATCAACTTCAAACTTCTTGACGTAACCGAGTACAAGGGTCAGAAATACACGTTGCTGCTCGCGGCAGAGCCCAACGACCAGATCGCCGAGGACGAGGTGGTCATTTTCCGCTTCAACGAGGAAGAGCAGACGCTCGACCCCATAGAGGACGAAAATCTGTTGCAGGAAGTTTTCGACTTTTATCAGAACGAAGACGCCGACGAGGAAGAAGATAACTAACTTTACTGCCGATAAGTTAACTTATTAAAAATAAGCCCGCGCAGGTATGCGCGGGCTTTAATTTTTTTGTTGTGCAAAAACGGGGCTTATGCGGATAATAGTATAATTTGTCAAAATTTGTAAAAAGCATATTGACAGACTAATCGACATATTGTATAATATTTTTAGACACGCCGATTTGTGTTGACTGTTTTTTCATCGCATGGCGGGGCAAACCGTTAGCGCGAGTAAAAAAACAATGCGCGTCGGCAATAAATTTTTAAAAGGGCATTGTCATGCCCGAAGGGGAGTAAATAATGAAAAAGGTTTTAACTATCATCAGCGCGGCGATAGCCGCAGTTGTAATCGCCGTTCTGTTTGCAGCCTGCTCGGCAAACTATGCAGGAACCTACAAGTTCAGCTCTATGAGCATGGATATGGGCGGCGCGACGGTCGAAATTAATGCAGGGGAAGAATTCCAGGGAGTAACGTTGACCGAAGACGCTATCGTACTCGAAATTAAGGACGATGAAACCTGGACGATGACTACAAATATCGGCGGCGCTATGACCCAAACCGGCACATGGACGACAAGTGACGGCGGTATAGTTCTTACGGGTGAAGATGGCTCTGAAATAACCGCAACGGTGAGCGGCAATACGATTACTATTTCTGAGACGTATAGCGGCACTACACAGACGATTACTTTGAAGAAATAATCAATTTAACCTGTTATTGTCTTAAAGCGCGGAGCTTGCCTCCGCGCTTTTAATTTTTGTATAAAAAGTTTCTTCAAGCCTTTATAATAAGTTTTTTATCTGTGCAAAAAAATAAGCGTTCTATTAAAATTAGCCCCAAAAAGCGCACTGGGGCCTGCAAAAAATGTGTGTTTGCACGCATTTTTGCTTTACAAGGCACTAAATTTCTGCTAAAATATCAAAGCTATAAAAATTCACACCCGCAAGGCTGGCGACCCGTGGCGGAAAAATTCTTTTCAGTTCCGCAATAATCGCCGCAAAAAACTGTGCTTGCGGGGAGGTTTAACGGAGGAATTAAAATGGCAGTTATCACTATGAAGCAGCTCCTCGAAGCAGGCGTTCACTTCGGTCATCAGACGAGAAAGTGGAACCCCAAGATGAGCAAGTACATCTATGCAGCGCGCAACGACATTCACATCATCGACCTTCAGCTTACCGTAGGTCTCGTTGAAGAGGCTTATAAGTTCGTCGTTGAAACCGTAAAGGAAGGCAAGTCCATTCTCTTTGTCGGCACAAAGAAGCAGGCTCAGGAAGCTATCAAGGAAGAAGCAGAGCGTTGCGGCATGTTCTATGTAAATTCCCGCTGGCTGGGCGGCACTCTGACCAACTTCAAGACCATCCGTTCGAGAATTGACAGAATGGTTAAACTTGAAAAGATGGAAGAAAGCGGCGAGTTTGACCTTCTTCCCAAGAAGGAAGTTGCAAAACTTAAGGAAGAAATGGAAAAACTTCAGACCAACCTCGGCGGTATCAGAAATATGACCAAGATGCCCGGCGCAATGTTCATCGTTGACCCCCATAACGAAGACATCGCCGTATCCGAAGCTCGCAAGCTCAATATCCCCATCGTGGCTATAACGGATACCAACTGCGACCCCGACCTCATCGACTACGTTATCCCCGGCAACGACGACGCTATCCGCGCAATCAAGCTCATTGCAGGCGTAATGGCAAATGCCGTAATAGAGGCAAATCAGGGCGAAACTCCCGTAGTTGAAGAAATGGCTGCAGCCGACGGCGAAACGGCAGAAGCTGCTTCCATCGAAGAAGTTGTCGCAAGCGAAGAATAATTTTTTGGTTGCGCTTCGGTTAAAAACAAGACAATACCCGCGGGTTTACCGCATAAAAATAAAAAAATAACAGGAGAATGACAATGGCTTTCACTGCAAAGGACGTTATGACGCTGCGCGATAAGAGCGGCGCAGGCATGTTGGATTGCAAAAAGGCGCTCACCGACGCCGACGGAGATATGGAAAAGGCAGCCGAACTGCTCAGAGAAAGAGGAATAGCAAAGGCTGTAAAAAAGGAATCGAGAATAGCTGCAGAAGGCGCCGTAGGCGCATATGTCTGCCCCGAATGCGGAGTGGGCGTTCTGCTTGAAATCAACTGCGAATCCGACTTCGTTTCCAAGGGCGAAAAGTTCCAGGGCATAGTTGCAAACGTTGCCAAGGTAATCGCTGAGAACAAGCCCGCAGACATCGAGGCTTTAAACGCCTGCGCAATCGGCGGCGAAACCGTAAAAGATTACATCACGTCCAACACGGCTGTAATCGGCGAAAAGATTTCTATCCGTCGCTTCGCAATTTACGAAACGAGCGGCAAGATCGAAACTTATATTCATATGGGCGGCAAGGTCGGCGTTATGGTTGACGCAGTAGATTTCGTTGCAGGCAGCGAAGAGACCCTTCACGACGTTGCTCTTCAGATCGCCGCTTCCAAGCCTTCGTATATAACCGAGGAGGAAGTTCCCGCCGAAGTTATCGCAAAGGAAAAGGAAATTATGCTCGTTCAGATGCAGAACGACGAAAGAAACGCCAAGAAGCCCAAGGAAATACTCGAAAAAATCGTTATGGGCAAGATGGGCAAGTTCTATTCCGAAAACTGCCTCTTAAAGCAGCCCTTCGTAAAGGACGATTCCCTCACCGTGGCTCAGGTAATCGGCAACAAGTTCAAGGTTGCTCGTTTTGTACGCTGGGAAATGGGCGAAGGTATCGAAAAGAAGACCGAAGACCTGTCCGAAGAAGTTGCAAAACAGGTCGCTGCAATGAAAAAGTAATTTAAAATTTTCAAAGCGTTCCGCAAAAATGCGGAACGCTTTTTTTTGTGCTCTTTTACGTTTTTGACGGCGCGCCGCGCTTATGGCGCGGCGCGCCCCCCTTAAACCTCGGGAACAGCGCGGCGCGCCTGCTTTTACCGCGGGAGTAGTTCGCGGGTTTGACAGTAAATTCTTTGTCATCCTTTGCGCCTATAAATTGCGAAAATGCGATTTTAAAAGGAGTGCGGCGCACTTGCGTATAAGCGTTTTTACGCGCGGCGACAATTTTTTCATTTTCAAATAAGGCAAATAGTATTGTCAAACGGCGCGAGGTATGGTATAATCTAAAAGATTAATAATGGGGCAGGGTGTATCTTTGCGCCGTAAATACCTATGGGAGGGTTTTTATGCAGCCTAAATACAAAAGAGTATTAATCAAACTGTCGGGCGAAGCTCTCGCGGGACAGGCGGGACACGGACTGGACGAAAACGTAATTTCCTACGTCGTCAATCAGATTGTTACCATAAGGAATATGGGCGTCGAGGTGGCGCTCGTTATAGGCGGCGGCAACTTCTGGCGCGGACGCCAGGGCAAGAATATGGAAAGAACTACCGCCGACCATATGGGCATGCTCGCAACGGTAATGAATTCGCTGGCTATGATGGATGCGCTCGAACAGCGCGGCATTCCCACAAGAGTGCAGACGGCTCTAATAATGACTTCCGTCGCCGAGCCTTACATTTTAAGAAAAGCTCTGCATCATTTCGAAAAGGGCAGGGTAGTAATTATGGCTTGCGGCACGGGCAACCCCTATTGCTCGACCGATACCGCCGCGGCACAGCGCGCCTGCGAAATTCAGGCTGAAGTGCTCATGATGGCGAAGAATATCGACGGCATCTACGATTCCGACCCCAAAGTAAACCCCAACGCAAAAAAATACGACCATATAAATTATATGGACATAATCAAAAACGGCATCAAGGCGATGGATACGACCGCTGCTACGATGTGTATGGAAAACAATATTCCCGTCCTCGCATTCGGGCTGGATGAACCCAATTCCATCGTCCGCGCAGTGTGCGGCGAAAAACTGGGCACAATAATCGACAATAATTGAGAGGTATATAAAATTATGGTAGATAACGGACAGGCAGAGGAAATAATCTTAATCCTCGACGACAAACTCGGCAAAACTATCTCCGTGTTGGAGGAAGATTATTCGTCAATCCGCGCAGGCAGAGCAAATCCCCACATTCTGGATAAAGTCATGGTCGATTATTACGGCGCGATGACGCCCGTTTCGCAGACTTCCAACATATCCGTTCAGGAGGGCAGATGCCTCGTCATTTCCCCCTGGGATATTTCCATTCTGAAAGCGATAGAAAAGGCAATTCAGGTTTCCAACATAGGCATAACGCCCACCAACGACGGCAAGGTTATAAGGCTAGTCTTCCCCGAGCTCACCGAAGAGCGCAGAAAGGACCTGTGCAAGCAGATAAAGAAGATGGGCGAGGACGCAAAGGTCGCTCAGCGCAACGTCCGCCGCGAAGCTATGGATGCGCTCAAAAAGCTTAAAACCGATAAAGTTTTATCCGAGGATGAGTTTGCTTCCTACGAAAAAGACGTCGAAAAACTTGTATCCGACGCGGTGGCAAAAATAGATACCGTTACTGCGGCTAAGGAAAAGGAAATTCTCACCGTCTGATACGCGGCTGCGGCGAAACGAGATGAAAGAAATAAAAAACATTCCCGAGCACGTTGCCGTGATAATGGACGGCAACGGCAGGTGGGCGAAAAAGAGACTTATGCCGCGCACTTTCGGGCACGGCGCAGGCATGAACGCAATGATTGCGATGGCGCGCAAGGCAAAGTCGATGGGAATAAAATATCTCACCGTCTATGCTCTGTCCACGGAAAATCTAGCCCGTCCCCAAGAGGAACTCGAGGGTTTATATTCGCTATTCAGAAAGTATTTCACCAAAAACGTAAAGGAGCTGTATGCCGAGGGCGCAGCCGTAAGGGTGATAGGCGATATTTCCGTTCTTCCCCGGGACGTAATAAAACTGGTGGAAGAGGGGGTTGCAAACTCACCCGAGGACGCTCAGTTTTTTGTCGTTCTCGCGCTCAATTACGGAGCCAGGGCAGAGATTGCGCGCATGGTTAACGGGGCAATATCCCGCGGCGAACGCGTAACCGAGGAGGACATAAGCAACCTTTTAGACACTCGCGGAATGCCCGATCCCGACCTCATCATACGCACCGGCGGAGAGATAAGGCTTTCAAACTTCCTGTTATGGCAGGCGGCATATTCGGAGCTTTATTTCACGGACGTGCTCTTCCCCGATTTCGATGAAAAGGAATTTGAAAAAGCCGTCGCCGATTATTCGCGGCGCAACCGCAGGTTCGGCAAAGTATAATCTTCGGGCAGGTTATTTACCTGAACCGAAAGAGGAGTTTTATGCAAGAAAATAACGCGGCGGAAACAAACGGCGCAAGCGCTCTTCCGCCAAAAGAAAATCCGCCCAAAGAAAACATGAAGGCGCGCACCGCCACGGCGGCGGTTTATGTCGTCGTCCTCGCGGCGCTCATCGCGCTTAAATTTTATTTCCCCGTATTCGGCTCGATAGGCTTCGACATATTGTTCTGGCTTATTTCGGTGATAGGCGCGTACGAATTCATGCGCGCCGTGGGCTGCATTTCCCGATCGCAGTGGTGGACGACAATGATAACCTGCGCGCTCATAATACCCGCTTTCGTCATAACAAAGCTGGTCGGCGCGTACTTCGATAAGCCCGACGCGTGGCTCTCGTCGCTCATGGTGCTCATGACCGTCTCGTCCATAGGCGCAATGGTAACGGCGGCGCTTCTCGTCTTCGATTTCGGAAAAAGCAGTCTGCAAAGCACAGCATATTCGCTTTTCTGCATACTCTATTGCGGAGTGCTCGGTTGCGTAAGCTCTAACATCAACCACATGGACGCCAACGCGCTTCAGGCGGTTACGCTTATGTTCGCAACCACCGTCGCGGTCGATACTTTCGCGCTCATCGTTGGTAAGCTGCTCGGAAAGGTCATTCCCTTCAAGCTCGCACCGCACACCAGCCCCAACAAGACGGTCGTCGGCTTTATCGGCGGCATACTCGGCGGCGTGCTCGCGGCGGTGTTTGTATGGGGACTGTGCTTTATTCCCGGGTTCGAGCTCTATTACAGCGGTCCGCTCGACGCACTCTCGCTGCTCATACTCATTTCTCTGCCCACCTCGATACTCGCCCAGATCGGCGACCTCTTCGAAAGCGCGATAAAGCGCGGTTGCGGAATAAAGGATATGGGCAAACTTCTCCCCGGGCACGGCGGTATGCTGGACAGGTTCGACAGCATGCTTTTCGCCTCCGTCGCCATAGTAATCTGCTTCATAATAGTACGATAATAAAAAATATTCAAAGCCCCACGCCAATAACGGGGGCTTTTTGTCATTAATCTTAATTTTACGGGTATAATAATAAATGAAAAAGATAGCGCTTGTAGGAAGTACGGGCTCGATAGGCGTCCAGACCCTTTCGGTCGTCGCCGCACACCCCGATTTATTCGAAATATGCGCGCTCGTCGCGCACTCTTCGCGCGAAAAGTGGCTCTGTCAGGTCGAGCAATTTAAACCGCGCTGTGCCGCGCTCGTCGAGGGAAATGAAGAGGCGCCCTGCTCGGGCACAAAATTTTATTTCGGCGAACAGGGCGCAATGCGCGCCGTGGAGGAGAGCGGCGCCGATACAGTCGTCGTCGCCTGCGGCGGCTTTGCGGGGCTAAAATATTCCCTTCTCGCCCTTAAAATGGGCGCAAGGCTGGCGCTCGCCAACAAGGAAACTCTTGTCTGCGGCGGCGATATAGTAATGCCTCTCGGCGGGGAAATAATTCCCGTCGACAGCGAGCATTCTGCGATATGGCAGTGCCTTTCTTTCAGGCGCGACGCGCCTTTCCGCAACCTTATAATAACGGCGAGCGGCGGACCTTTCAAGGACAAAAAATTTTCCGAGCTCGAGGGCGTTACCGCTTCGCAGGCTCTTGCGCACCCCACATGGAGCATGGGCGCAAAGATAACCATAGACAGCGCTACGCTCTTGAACAAAGGATACGAAGTAATAGAGGCGCACCACCTGTACGGCGCGCCTTACGACAGGATAAAGACGGTAATTCAGCCGCAGAGCATAGTTCATTCTTTGGTCGAGTTCGAGGACGGAGCGCTGCTCGCGCAGATGTCTCATCCCACTATGGAATTGCCCATTCAGCTCGCTCTGACCTATCCCGAGCGCGTGCCCTGCACGGTTAAGCCCATGACGTTCGACGAGGCGTTTTCGCTTACGTTCGAGCCGCTCGTGCGCAAGAGATATCCGCTGTACGACCTCGCGCTCTCTTGCGGTGAGGCAGGAGGACTGCTCCCCGCCGCGCTCAATGCGGCGAGCGAAGAGGCGGTTCACGCGTTTTTAAGCGGGCGCATAGGTTTCTGCGATATCTTCCGCGTGGCGGAGGAGGTAGTTGGCGGGGTTAAAAATGTACCCGTTCAGAGCTATGGACAGCTCGCCGAGGCGGACGGGAGAAGCCGCGCTGCGGCGCATAATATAATTTCAAAGAGGTATAATGGCAAATAATCTGTTGACGGGCGGCGTGCTGGAAACTGTCTGGTCCGTCGTTCTGGCAATAATTATATTGCTTGCTATGATAACCGTGCACGAGTTCGGCCACTACGTTGCGGGCAAGGCGCTCGGGTTCGGCATAAGTGAGTTTTCGATAGGCTTCGGACCTGCGTTATTCAAGCGCAAGAGCAAAAAAAGCGGCGAAATTTTTGCCGTCCGCGCCCTTCCGCTTGGCGGATATTGCGCCTTCGAGGGGGAAGACGAAGAGGCGGGCGGCGAGCGCGCTTTCAACAATCAGCACCCGCTCAAGCGCATTGTGGTGCTGGTCGCGGGCGCAACTTTCAACTATCTTCTCGCGCTCGTGCTCATAATAATTTCCGCCTTTGCATTCGGTCAGACGGCTTATTGCATAAATTCCGTGGCGCAGAGCGAAGATTATCCCGCGCAGTACAGTCTGCGCGACGGCGACGTGCTGATATCGCTCGAGGGCAACGATATTTACCTCGCAACCGACATAATAGGCGCACTCAAGGGCAAAAACGAGGGTGAAATTGTAACCGCGGGAGTGCTCCGCGGCGGCGAACGCGCGTCTGCCGAAATAATGCTCCGCGCAGACTGTCATTTTGAAAATTCATCGCAGGTTTCGCTCGCGCTCCGCGCGCTGGGCGTGGGTACTTACACGACCGACGAGGGCGCGTTTTACGACCTTTCCACCGTCAGTTGCAAGTTCGGCTTCTGGGAAAGTCTGGGGCGCTCGTTCATGTACTCGTTCAAAGTCGCGGGCACGATTTTTACCGTCATTGGCGAGCTTCTGACGGGCAACCTTTCCATAACGGCGGTCGGCGGTCCCGTAACCACCATAAAACTCACAAGCGAAATGGCGGCGCAGGGGCTCAACAGTTTTCTTGTCATTGCGGCATATATAGGGGTCAATCTCGCCGTTTTTAATCTTTTGCCCATACCGGCTCTCGACGGCAGTAAGGTTATTTTCTGCCTGATAGAATGGGTTTTCCGCAAGCCCGTGCCGCGCAGAATAGAGGCGGTTATCCACGTCATAGGTTTCGTCCTAATTCTCGGCTTTGCCGTGCTTGTGGATATATTGCAATTTTTATAAAGGTAGGCATATATGCCTTAAATAATAAAAAAAGGCGGCGCAGATTTCTGCGCCGCCTTTTTTATTTTTAATTTTCCGCAGTTTGCTTTGCGGGTTGTTTTGCACGATTTTCAAGCGTATATTTTGTAACTTGTTTTGCAAAGTTCTTCGATGAGAGAAGTATAACGCCCGCTACTATGACTATAATAATTTCGGGTATTACATACATGCACTGGTAAATAAGGCTGTAAATGTATTTGTTGTTGAGCGCGGCTATGCCGTAAGTTTCGGCATATCCCGCACCGAACGAACCGAAAGCGAACGCGCCTGAGAAGAAGTGCGAAATAAATCTTAAAATGCCGCCGATGAGCGCGCCCAGCGTAAACTGCAACCTCATGTTGCCTTCGAAGAGTTTAAAATCTTTTATGCAGCCCGTAACGCCTACTGCCGCGAAAGCCACGCCGTAGTCAAGCAGGAACTGTGCGGGGTGCAAAAGCCAAGGGTCCTGAACGGCTTGCAGAATGCCGTAAACAAGTCCTGCAAGCACGCCTTTGCGACTGCCGAATATGTATGAATAAAGCATAACGGGCAGCATGGAGGCAAAAGTTATGCTTCCGCCCATGGGCATTTTGAAAAATCTCACATAGGACAGCGCAAACGAAATTGCAACGCATATACCCGCGAATGCGAGAGAGCGCGCATCGAAAGGTTTTGCGTTTCTGTCTGCAATAAGCGCGATTGCAATAATTATTGCGGCAAGCGCTATCGAAGCTATGTAAAGTCCGACGCTGTCTACGTCTTCGGCAGAAACCCAGTTCCATTCGGGCGCGTCGCCGCTTTCGTAATAGACGATCATGCATACCAGAGCGGCGATAAGCGATGCGGCAATTGCGCCTGCAACGGCATATTTGACGGGCTTGACGGGTTTTACGGCAACGGTCAGAGCACCGACCACGCAGACTATGACGCATATCAGCAACGGCCAGAAAGTTATGGCGACGATTTCGTCATCGATGAACGAGAATGTGGCAAAAGTTATTATGCATGCAACCGAAAACACAAGAGCGACGATGAGCGAATAAAGGTTAACTTTACTCTGATACTGCTTGTTGATTGCAAATTTGCAGACGATGAATGCTATAACGAGCGCAATCGCGATCCACAGCATAACCGTCTGGCAGGTGCTGGCGGCGTCCTCGAAGTTGGCAAAAAAGTTTGTAACGTCCTGCCAGATAGAGGTTGCCATTAAGTTATTTAACATAAATACCTCCTTTTACCGCCGCGAAAATATAAAACGCGCCCTGCTGAAACGCGGGGCGCGCAAAAATTCTACTCTTATGTACTATCGCTCAACCATTACGTTGCCGATTCAAAGGGTATAATCTCAGCCCGATAATTTTTCGGACACCCCCGACGGTAAATTAAATTCTGATGTTAAAATTATATTTTATTTTTTTTTCAAAGTCAATTGAATTTTTGCCCGCCATGCTATATAATTATAATACTTTTTTATTCAGGACGGTAAACGCCGCATGTCTTACAATTTTTACGCATTCATGGACAGAATGAAATATATCAAGCGCTGGTCGCTCATGCGTTCGGTGCGCGAGGAAAATATAATGGAGCATTCCCAGCAGGTTGCAATGCTCGCTCACGCCCTCGCGGTAATAACCAATAAATTATACGGCGGCAACGTCGACGAGCAGAAGTGCGTGCTCTATGCCGTGTATCATGAGTGCAGCGAGGTAATGACGGGCGATTTGCCCACGCCCATAAAATATTTTAACAGCTCCATAAAGGGCGCATATAAAGATATTGAGGCGCGCGCGTGCGAAAAACTTCTCGCCATGCTTCCCGAAGAACTTCGCGAGGGGCTTTATCCGTTCGTAATGGCGGACATGTCGTCGGAGGAGTACAAAATTTTAAAGGCGGCGGACAGGCTGGCGGCGTACATAAAGTGCCTCGAAGAGCACCGCTGCGGCAATACAGAATTCGAAAAGGCAAAAAAGAGCATAGAAGAGGACCTTCATTCCCGCAATATGCCCGCCGTGGAATATTTTATGAGCAATTTCATTCCCTCGTTCCTGCTCACCCTCGACGAGCTCGAAGGCGGACTTTAATTGCTTATAAACGCGGTTTTCAAATTTTCCGCATATTGTGTTTACTTTTTGCTATGGCGGAAATGCGTTGAAAGGGCTTGCTGAAATAAAAATATAATGCAAATAAAACAAGCGGCGGCGCGCAAAAAGTGCGCGCCGCCGCTTTAATTTTTATTTAAGTTGCTATAAACAATACGCCGAGAGTGTTTCTGCCGCAGTGGCTGGTTATAATAGAGCCTGCAACCGTTTCGATCACTTCGTCGAATTCAAAATTATCGTTGACCATCTTCTTTGCTATTTCCACGAGTTCGGGGTCGGCGTAGGAATGGGTAATAAAACACCTCGTCTTGTCGTAGCGGCGGTATTCCTGCCTCAGGTCGGCTATATACGCCTTTATGCAGCGCTCCATAGAGCCCATGTATTTTTTCTTTGCAACGAGCTGTCCGTCCTTGTCCTCGGCTATCAGCGGATGAAGTTTAAGCACTTTAGCCCCCAGCAGCGCGGCGAGCGAACATCTGCCGCCCTTGTGCAGATAGTTGAGGTTGTCGGGCACGAAAGATGTGTTGACAAAAGGCGTAAGCTCGCGTATGCGCTTTACAATCTCGTCGGCTTCCATTCCCTGCGCGCGGAAATCGCACGCCTTCATGACCAGCAGACCCTGCCCCGTCGAAAGAGCTTTGCTGTCGATTACGCTAACCTGCGGACCGATGTTGTCAGCGGCTATGCACGCCGAAGAATGACTGCTCGAAGCCTTCGCAGATATGTTGAAGTGTATCAGCCTGTCATATCCTTTTATCTGTTCGCGGAAAAATTCTTCATACTCCGCGGCCGAGCCCGCCGCCGTTTTGGGCAGGTTCTGCGTTTGCTCGACGTAGTCGAATATGTCCTGCGGCGTAATTCCGTGTCCGTCGCGGAAAGTCTTGTCGCCGAGTATAACGGCAAGCGAGAAAATGCCTATGTCGTTCTTTTCTATCTGTTCCCTGCTCAGATCGCAAGTTGAATCCGAAGTTATTTTAATCTTCATTTTTTCACTTCCCGAAAGTTATTATTCAGTCCGACAATATAATAACATTGTTTGCCGTAAATTTCAAGTGCAGAACGCCGCAGGGAGGTTAATTTGTCAAAGAAATCAAAAAAATGTTACGGTTGCGCCACTATTTGAGCAAAATGCAACTTCAGGTTGCGCATTGCACCCGAAAATTGGTTGAAAGGGCACACCGTTTATAATATAATTTTTGTAACAAAGGGCAAGGAGATTTGTATGGCGTTCTGTGATAATCTTCAATTTCTCAGAAAGCGCGACGGCATTACGCAGGAAGAACTCGCGGAAAGGCTGAGCGTTTCAAGACAGTCGGTATCCAAATGGGAGACGGGCGATTCCTATCCCGAGACGGATAAAATTATTTCGCTGTGCCGCATGTTCGGCGTAAGCATGGACGCGCTCGTTATGGGCGACGTCGCAAGCGGAATAAATTCCTCCGCCGATACTGAAAAGGACGGAGCGGGCAAGCGCGACGGCGGCAATGACGGCAGTGTAAATGGCGACGGCGAAAATGGCAGCGCGCGCGGCAATGACGGCGAGGAGGCGGCTGAAAAAGATATATTTTATATGACGCCCGAGGAGGCGGAAAAAGTGGAAAAATTTTCCGACCTGCCCGAAAGGGTCAAAAAGGCGTCTAAACGGGTCGTCATAGGGCATGCTGTCAACTCGGTTTTGTTCGCCTGCGCTATGGTCGCATTTTTCTGTCTGGGCGCTATACTCAACCTGTGGCACCCCGCGTGGTTGCTTTTTCCGCTCTGCTTTTCCGTGTGCGCTTTTACGGATAAAATTTTTGCCTGCAAAAAAGACGGCACGGTTGCGCCCCTCGGCAAGCGCATTTTAAAGGGCTTTTCGTCCTCTGTCTGGCTCTTCGCCGTTACGGTTTACCTCTTTATCGGCATAATGTACTCTCTCTGGCACCCGGGCTGGGTCATTTTTGTCGCTTGCGCATTCCTTTCTCCCGCATGCGAGGCAATAAGTCATGCGGTTTTCGGCAAAAAGAAATAAACTGAAAAAGAAATTTTTATCGCCGTCTTTATGCGAACTTAATTAAAATAAAAAATAAGGCGGGTTCCGACTTTACTGTCGGAACCCGCCTTTCATATCTGTAAACAAATTTTTCTTCGGTATTGCATTATCTCGCGCAGCCGAGAGTTACATAGGAGAGTGGCGATACGCCAATCTCATTCTCGGCGCTGTCGAGTTCTGCAATTTTTTCATACATATCAATCATAAAAATTGCCTCCTTATTCAGTTTACTGCGTAAGATTGTTTGTGTAATTGCCGCAAAATAATTATTTTGCGCAGCCGAGTACGACGTAAGAAAGAGGATTTACACCGTATTCGTTGATTTCTTCGTCAAGCTGGTTTAATTTTTCATAAATATCCATATCTCGTACCTCCTTAAAGGTATTTCGCAATTCGCTGCGCTTTTCTGCGCGCGCTTCGTGATTTTTTATAGTTTTTAACAGCTCTTTCCGCTGTTTACGGCTGAAGTATATCACAGCACTTTTTGTCAGTCAATAACATTTTAAAAAATTTTTAAAATGCCAAAATTGTTAGTATGTAACACTATTTTATGATAATACCGATAAAAAATGTTAATTAACATTTTAGTCGTAAAATATTTGTAATAAATTTTCACAATTAACAAAAGTTTTCATTTTCTAACAAAAACTCCCATAAGTCGTGAAAGGCATTAACTCAAACGCTGTTAAAAACAATAAACTGCGCTTAATTTTAAGGTTGCCTCTTATTCATCGTTATATTATAACCCGAAATTTCGCGTTGCAATCGTTAAAAAAATATTTTATTCGCCTGTTGCGCGGGCAGGCAGATTATGGTATAATTTCACTGCGTGCAAGGCGCGCAGAGTTAAAAGGAGGACTTAAAAATGCTGGGTAATTTTACATTCTGCAACCCCACAAAGATATTTTTCGGAAAGGACGCGATAGAAAATCTTAAAAGTGAACTTAAATCATACGGCGATACGGTTATGCTCGTTTACGGCGGCGGATCGATAAAGAAGAACGGCATTTACGATAAAGTTATTTCAATTTTAAAAGAATGCGGTAAAACCGTGGTCGAGGACGGCGGCGTTATGCCCAATCCCACCTCTGAAAAACTGTTGGAGGGCGCCGAGATAGCAAGGCGCAACAAAATTGACCTCATTCTGGCGGTCGGCGGCGGTTCGGTTTGCGACTATTCCAAGGCCGTGTCCGTTTCCGCTTATTGCGACGACGACCCCTGGGAGAAGTATTATATCCGCATGGAGGATGTCGACAACCGCATAATTCCTGTCGGCTGCGTGCTCACAATGGCGGGAACGGGTTCGGAGATGAACGGCGGAGCTGTTATAACCAACCACAAACAAAAGCTCAAAATAGGGCATGTTTTCGGATATAACGTCTATCCCAAATTTTCCGTACTCGACCCTACATATACATTTACCCTGCCCGTATATCAGATGAAGGCGGGCTGTTACGACATAATGTCGCACATTCTAGAACAGTATTTTTCGGGTGAGGACGACAACACGTCGGACTATATCGCCGAAGGGCTTATGAGATCGCTCGTTCATTCGTCCGTCGCGGCAGTCAAAAACCCTCTCGATTACGAAGCTCGTTCTAATATAATGTGGACGGCGACAATGGCATTGAATACTCTCATCGCAATGGGGAAATCAACCGACTGGATGGTTCACATGCTCGGGCAGGCCGTCGGCGCTTACACCGACGCAACTCACGGAATGACGCTCGCCGCAGTTTCCATGGCGTATTATAAAAAGATACTGCCTTACGGCAAGGCAAAATTTGCAAGGTTTGCGCGCAACGTATGGAACGTGCCCGAGGGCAAAGAAGAAATGCAGACCGCGCTTGCCGGGCTCGACGCAATGGAAAAGTGGATGCGCGGCATAGGACTTGTTATGAACCTCACCGACCTCGGCGTCAAAGAAGATATGATAGAGGGCATCGCCGACGCAACGTTCATTCTCGACGGCGGATACAAGGTGCTCACCAGGGACGAAGTCGTAGAAGTTCTTAAACAGTCTATGTAAATTTTGTAAATAGCATAAAAAGCGCCCGCAATCATAAAGATTGCGGGCGCTTTTTTTATAAACTCGCTGTTTTTTCTTTGCGTCGGGGGGAAGGCACTTCGAAAAAACGGGTTTTGTCGCGCATAATTTTCGCCCTTATTCAGATTTGAGCTTTATTATAAATTGGTTTTTACTTTTTATATATAGCTCTCACTTTTCGGAAATGTCAAGGTATTCGTTGGGGTCGGCAACCACGCCGTCCTTATAAACTTCGAAATGAAGGTGAGCGCCGTCCTTGTATTCACTTCCCGTGGGCTGGGCTATCGTTCCTATAATGTCGCCGCGGTTGACGCTGTCGCCTACTTTAAGATTTTCGGCGGCATCTATAAAGTAATAGCTTGTCTTTACTCCGTTTGCGTGTGAAAGGGTTACAACCGTTCCGTCGAGCACGTCGCCCACGGTTATGCTTTCAACCGTTCCGTCGAGGCACGCCACAACTTCCGTACCCGCTTCGCCTGCCATGTCAAGTCCCGTGTGGAAGTGGTAGCAGTCGAGCGTCTGATTATGGTAGAACGTGTAATCGTTTATCACATCCATCTGTTCTACGGGCGAGATGAATTCATACATGGACGAAACGTCGGAAGAGTCGTCATCGTCTGTATCGTCTGTGTCGTCTGTATCGTCTGTATTATCATTGTCGGTATTTCCGGTCGAATTATCGATTTCAAAAGAGTTCTTCGAGTTCTGCACCGCAAATATCACTGTTACGGTAATCGCGGCGATAATGAGTATGCACGCGCCGAGAATTAGGTAGTAGGTGAGTATTCTTTTTTTGTTTTTGTTTTCTTGGCTCATAATTTTATCTCCTTTTATGTAGCGCAACGCGCTTTGTTTTTTGTTTATTGCCCGCAGGACGGGCGTTTATACATTTTTTATTTATTTCAATTTTTTTAATCAATATCCGCCGAAAATTATCGGCGAAGCGATAATAACTCTGTCTGCGCGCACGCAGATGTGAAGGTTTACGCTTTGTCCGTACAAAGTAACCGAATAGGGCAGGTCGGCCGAACAATAGTAATTGACGCTGTCGGAAAGTTCTTCGCAGAAAAGAATTTTTCCGTTAACCTTTTCAAGCAGGCTGTCCGTGTCCAACGTTTTAAAAGTGGTGGCTTCGCCGCAGACGTTTGTAAGCGTCAGGGCAAGGAGTTCCGCTCCCTTGTCCACGGTGATTACTTTGCAGTCCGAAGAGCTTGTGCCAACAAAAAATGTATAGCTGTCTCCGCATTCGAACGCAGTTTTTTTCGGAAGAGAAACAACTGCGGCGCACACAGCCAATGCGATTATTATAATCAGACTTAATTTTATTGCCCGCATAAAAATTCCCTCCCCGCGTCGTTGCAGGAAGGGTTATAGACCGCTTTTTTCCGCCTTATACCAAAAAGTTTAAAAATTTTTTTGCGTTTTCAGCTGAAAAAATTTACGCAGTATAATTTAAGTAATTTGATATGAATGGCGAGGGAGGTGTAAAGCATTAAAAAAAGCGCCCGCCGTTTAAAACGGCGGGCGCTTCTGAATTTTTACTTTTTAAAATTGCAATTCGTGCGGCTATATGCGGCAGGCAACTGCAATTTTTCTAATATTTTGTTCTCTGTCGGTACGATTTTTGTCAAAGTAAACATAAATGCCGATTGGTGCGGGAATATGGCGCAACAAACGGCGTATAAAGCGGGATAAAGCTGTCAAAAAATCATTTTCCGCAGCCGCCGCAGGTCTTGCAATGACCGCTGCATTTTTTTACGGGCTTGCCCGTGGCGGAATAAATCGCCCCGGAATAGCTCCGCACAGCCGCCGCTTTGCAGTCGGGGCAATGCACTTCGTCGTCGAATTTTTTTACAAGCTCTTCAAATTCTTTGCCGCATGAAGGGCATCTGTATTGAAGTAAAGGCATATCAGTTTCTGTTCCTCGTTCGTTTTTGTCGCCTGCTCTTTTGTCTTGCGGGCGAACCCGTCATATATCTGAACAGCACAAAGGCAATAGCTATCGTCAGCACCATCGTGCAAATTATTACCACCCAGAACCATATTGTGGAAGTTTCGCCGTTGTGCGCCTGAAAGGGCACGGGCATATTCATTCCCCAGAACCCCGCAATCATTGTGGGGATTGCAAGAAGTATGGTTATAACGGTCAGTTTTTTCATCGTGTCGTTGGCGTTATTTGAAATAACCGAGCCGTACGCGTCCATCGAAACGCTTAAAATGTCTTTGTATATCTTGCACATTTCGATTGCCTGACTGCTTTCGATTACCATGTCTTCATACAGATCGCGGTAATCTTCGCGCGTCGCCACGGCTTCGACTTTGGAAAGTTTTTCGTGCACGTTATAATTGGAATTGAGCGAAGTGGAAAAGTAAACGAGCGAATTTTCAAGGTCCAGAAGCTGTAAAATTTCCTCGTTTTTCAGCGTTCTTCCCAGCTCCGCCTGAACGCGGCGGGACTTTCTGTCTATCTGTTTAAGGCAGTACAAAAACCTCTTGGCGTTGCCGTACATAAAGTTGAGTATAAATCCCACGGGCTTGTCGCAGGCAACTTTAACTCTGCCCGTGATGAAGTCCTTCAAAACGGGATTGCCTTTCAGACAGACGGTTATTATGCAGTTTTTGTTGTAAATTATGGCGAGGGGCAGGGTGGAGTAGGTGTCGCCCGCGTCGCTCTCTTCAATTACGGGGCAATCGACGACGAACATCGAACATCCTTCGTCGAATTCCGTACGTGCGCGCTCCTCTTCGTCGAGCGCGGCTTTTATCATATCTTCGGGCACGCCCGTAGCCGCAACCACGTCGTCAACTTCGTCGTCTGTCGGGCTGATCATATCGACCCAGCAGAGCTTTTCAAATTTTTCGGTACGGCAAAGTCCGGCGTCCTCTCCGTTGGTAAAGAAATTAATCATACCGTTTAACCTCACAAATAAAAAAATGCGCGGAAAAAACTCCCGCGCACAATAATGTATGAGTTGCGCGGCAAGTCAGTTTTCCTTGTTTTCAAAACTTGGGCTACTGTCCATAATCCTTCCTTTGCCGCGGAGCACGCCGCAAACAGGCGCCGTTAAACTCCCCGACGCTTTCATTATACTCCATATTATTTATTTTGGCAACAAAAAGTTAAAAGTTTGCGCTTCGCGATATTTTTGAAGGAAACTTGGCTTTTTAATCGCGCAATTTAAATACCGCGCGGCGCATAATATATGCGCCGCGCGGCAATATTTAAAAATTAATTTTTTCTCGTCAGATTATAACTTTGCCCTGAATAAAGCTGTCAAAAATTCCTTCGCAATCCGCCGCCTTGCAAAACTGCGCTATAAGGCTCTCGGGCGAAGCGATTTTTCCTTTATTTTCAGTATAGTATCTTGACAGAGCCTTTACAAATTCCTTGTCGCCGCACGCGCCGCGCACGGCTTCGAACATCAGAAGCGCCTTGTTGTATGCAATGTTGGCGTATTCATAGTCGCCCGAATATTCGTTGAGCGGTCTGTTCATCGTCGTGTCCGCGTCGCCGAAGAGCTGGTTATATACAGAATAGTACGCCCTGTAAGACTTTGTCGCCGTGCCCAGCATTCCCGTGCGGGTATATCCGTATTCGGGCGCGCTCTCGAAGAACATCAGCGTCGAATATTCCGCCAGCCCTTCATCCTGCCAGCTGGAATAGTACTGATCGCTTCCCACCGCGGCGTACCACCACTGATGGGCGTTTTCGTGCACTATCGTATATATCGCGCTCTGACTGTCCTGCGAGTCGGAAATCATGGTGAGTGCGGGATATTCCATGCCGCCCATGCAGAAACCCGTCTGAACGACGGACAGAGTGGGGTACATGTAAGAGCCGAACTGCTCCGAAAAATATTCCGCGCTCTTTACGGCGGCTTCAAGGCTCTTTTGCGCGTCGGCGTCGTCGTAATAATAGTAATATACAGTTGCGCCGCCCGCCTGAGCGGAAAGCACCTCAAATTTTTCCGAAAGCACGACGGCAAAGTCGCGCGCGCCTTTGAGGGAGTATGTAAGCGTCGTGGTTTGCTCGTCGGTCTTTTCCTCCGTCAGCGTTCCGCTCGCAGCGGCTTTGTATGTCGAAGGAAGAGTGATGCTCACTACATAGTCCGCGGTATCCGAAACGAAGGGGTCGCCCACGCAGCAGTATTCGTGCTCGGCAAAACCCGACGTCGTATAAGCGCACAAAACGGGATAGAAGTTTCCGAGGTTTACAGTGTTCTCGGTTATGCCCGTGCGGTGGTTTACGCGGGCGAGCGTGAGGGAATATTCTATATCGAGCGTAACGCTCTGTTCGGGATAGACCGTCTCGGGCAGAGTTACATAAAGAATATTCATGTCGTCGCCGCATATCTGCCACTCTTCGCAGCCTTCAACGGCGGAAACGGACATTTCTCCGTAGCTCTGTCCGTCGTAGTATGCTTTGGACTGATAGGTCTGCGAAACGGGCGCGTGCAACGCGCCCTGCCTGTATGCGTTGCCCCAGAGGTTAAAGCTGAGGTCGTCGAAGGCGTTTTCGGTATTGTTGACGAAGGTGAATGAAACATTGCCCGAAAGGGTGCCTTCGCCGTCATAGACTACGTCTATTACATAACTGCTTGAGTTCTCTTCTCCGTTCGCGCACGCCGCCGCGGGGAGGCATAAAGCGGCAAAAGCCGCCGCGATGATGACGATGATTGCTTTTTTCATACAAATAAACTATTCTGTCCGCTTTGGATATAGAACCTTTTTGCCCGCCGCGAAATAATATAAAATGTATGAAAATATGCGTTTCTCCCCGCCTGAGGGCAAGCGACGCCGTCCGTCTGCCCGAATGCGACGTCGCGCTTCTGGGTTTTGATTTTTTAGGCGATGTCGATTATGAAAGCGAACTTTCGGGCAAAACAGATAAATTCGGCGAACTTTCCCGCCTTACGCGCAACAGCCGCTGCGCCGCCGTTTGCGGCTGTCGCACCGACAGCAGGGGCTTGAAGCGCAAGTCCGCCGCCGTAGCCGATTGCGGAAAACTTCTCGGCATTTCCGACATGCTGCACGTCGTCGAGGGGGACGGATACAAGAGCGGAGCCTTTCTCGGCGTCTATAAACTGGGCGGCTATAAAGTGGGAGTGTGCATAGACAGCGACCTGTATTTTCCCGAGAACATAAAAAGCCTTTCGCTGTGCGGCTGCAATCTTTTGCTCTGCCTTATGGAAAATCTTCGCGACAATATGCCGCCCCTGCTCGCGAGGGCGTATGCATATCTCTACGGAATGCCCGTTGCGATGAGCGGAGGGAATTGCGCTTACTTCGCGGATATTACGGGGGAAATCGCGTCGTCGAGCGCGCCGCAGACCTTTTTTGTGGCGGAGCCGAGGAACAATTATCGCATAGTGTGCACGCGCGAGCGCGGACTGTGCGCGGCGGATAAGGGCGATTACTGAGCGGCAAAACGCGCAAATAAATTTTCAAAAGCGGGGAAAGCCGCTTGAATTTTGCCAAACAATGCTGTATAATAGATGCGAAAATTATCTTTACGGGGTATAATTTTATGTACAGCATGACGGGCTACGGCAGGGGCGAATACAGGCAGGGCGGCTTAGAGCTCACCGCCGAGGTCAAAACGGTCAACAACAGGTATCTCGACGTGGCTGTCAAATGCCCCAGAATTTTTTCAGGTTACGAGGACCTGATACGCAAAACCGTGCGCGAAAAACTCACACGCGGTCATGCGGACGTATTTATAAGCTATACCGACAAGCGCGAAAAGGCAAAGGCGCTGTACGTCGATGAGGCGGCTGCGAGGGCTTACGTCGAAGCGGCTGCAAAAATCAAGGGGCTTTTCCCCGAACTTACAGACGACCTCACGGTCAGCGGCGTTTTAAGACAGCCCGAAGTGCTCAAAGCCGAGGAAAATGCCGGCGCGGACGAAGAACTCATCGCCGCTCTGGAAAGCGCTCTCGGCACCGCTTTGGAAAATCTTAACGTCATGCGCGCCGAAGAGGGCGCAAAACTTGCAAAGGACATGCTCTCCCGCGTAAATTTTATAGAGGGCTGCGTTTTAAAGATAACCCAAAGAGCTCCCGTCGTCGTAAGCAATTACAGACAGAAACTCGAAGAGAAAGTCAAAAGCTATCTCGACGGTTTAGCGATAGACGAGGGCAGGCTGCTCACCGAAGTGGCGCTGTTTACCGATAAAGCAAATATCGACGAGGAACTCACCCGCCTCGGCTCGCACATCAGCCAGTTCCGCGCAATCTGCAACGAAAAGCTGGTGGGCAGAAAGCTCGACTTCCTCGTTCAGGAATTCAACAGGGAAACAAATACCATATGCTCCAAGTCCAACGACATCGAAATTACGGGGCTCGGACTGGATATGAAGAACGAAATAGAGAAAATAAGAGAACAGGTACAGAACGTTGAGTGAAAACAAAGGAATTTTAATAGTGATATCGGGTCCGTCGGGAGTAGGAAAGGGCACGGTTGTGGATATGCTTTTAAAAAGGCTCAGCCACGCGGTGCTTTCCGTATCCTGCACGACGCGCGCTCCGCGCGAGGGCGAGCAGAACGGAAAAAATTACTTCTTCATCAGCAAGCAGACCTTTTTGAAGATGATAGACGAGGGCGGTTTTCTGGAATATTCCAACCACTTTGAAAATTATTACGGCACGCCCAAATTTTTTGTCGAGGAAAAGCTCAAAGATAACGACGTAATACTCGAAATAGACGTCGACGGCGCGGAAAACGTAAAAAAACTTTATCCCGACGCGCTTTTGTTAATGATTACTCCGCCCAGCGAGGAGGAGCTCGTGCGCAGGTTGAGACTGCGCGGAACAGAGGACGAAACGCTCATAAAACACAGGCTAGAACGCGCCGGTTACGAGCTTTCGAAGAGCAAAATATACGATTATACGGTCATCAACGACGACTTGAATACAACCGTAGAGAATATATTAAAGATAATAGAAAAAAGGAGGAAGGGCTAAATGATTAACGTACCCGCAGTTGACAGTCTCATAGAAAAATTGGGAGATAACGGCACGCCCGTTTCGCGCTATGCGCTGTGCGTGGTCGTGGCAAAACGCGCCCGCCAGCTCATTGAGCAGCACAGCGTAGATAATCCCGTCGAAAATCCCCATCATCTCAAAGAAATCGCGCTCGCTTGCGAGGAGATAAACGAAGGTAAAATCAAGGCAGTCAAAGACTGATTGCTGTCGCAGACAATGCGCCCCGCGCGGGGCGCTTTTGTTTGAGTTGGCAATTATTTCAGGTCGGAGGTAATCTTGTACGCACAGGTCATCGTCGATATCGCTCACAGCCAGGTCGACAGAATATTTGAATATTCCTGCCCTGACGACGTAAAGGCGGGTTGCAGGGTAAAAGTTCCGTTCGGGGGCAGGATAATTGAAGGCTTTGTCATAGGCTTAAATCCTACCCCGTCTTTCGCCGCGGACAAAATAAAGCCCGTCAGCGAAGTTTATGACGAACTGCCCGCGATAGTGCCCGAATGCCTCGACCTAATGGAAAAAATTGCTTCGCGTTACCGCGTGCCCAAAGCTGTCGCTTTGAGGCTGTTTCTTCCCTCCGAAATGCGCCTCGGCAAGGTGCGCGAGGTTTATACATCCTTTCTCAAACTCAAAGAGGGCGACGCAGAGGCGGGCAAAAGGGCGGTAAAGCAGGCGCAGATAATCGCGGCGCTCAAAGAGGGCGACGCAGAACTTTCCTCCGTCGCCGAACGCTTCGGCAGGGCGGCTGTAAACGCGCTCGTCGAAAAGGGCGTCGTCGAAGTTTACAAGGTGCGCCGCATACGCACGCCGATGAGCGGGGAGGAGGAAGAGTTTTCCCCCGTGGCACTGACGCCCGCACAGCAGGGCGCGCTAGAATATATCGAAACATCGGATAAAACCGTCCAGCTCATTCACGGCGTTACGGGAAGCGGCAAGACGGAAATTTATTTGAGTTACATTGCCGAAGTGCTCAAAAAGGGCAAAACGGCGATATTCCTCGTGCCCGAAATTTCGCTTACGCCGCAGATGCTCCGCCAGCTCAGGCGCAGGTTCAAGGGCGAAGCGGCAATAATGCACAGCGGACTTTCGGCGGGCGAACGCTTCGACGAATGGTGGAGGTTGCGCTCGGGCGAGGCTAAAATCGCCATAGGCGCGCGCTCGGCAATATTTGCTCCCCTCGAAAATCTGGGCGCGATAATAATCGACGAAGAGCACGACTCTTCCTACGTTTCGGAGGCGGCTCCGAGGTATTCCACGATAGACATCGCGCGGCTGCGCGCCGAGTATAACGGTTGCAAACTCATTTTAGGCAGCGCGACGCCCTCGGTTGAAAGCTATATATGCGCCACCGAAGGCAAATACGGGCTGATAACCCTGCCCGACAGAATTAATAAAAAACCTCTGCCCGAAATAATAATTACGGATATGCGCAAAGAGGTCAAAAGGGGAAACAACACCAGCTTTTCGCAGGCGTTGAGGGAGGAACTTGCCTCAACACTCGAAAGCGGCAATCAGGCGATAATATTTTTAAATCGCAGGGGCTACGCCAAGACGGTCATCTGCCAGGATTGCGGCTATGTCGCGCGGTGCGAAAACTGCGACGTGTCGCTTACGTACCATTCGGAAGAAAACTGTTTGAAGTGCCACTATTGCGGCGCAAAATATCATATGCCGTCCGCCTGCCCCGAGTGCGGCGGCAGACATCTTCGCTACGGCGGGACGGGCACCCAGCGCGTTGTTGCGGACCTTAGAGAACTTTTCCCTTCGGCTAAAATTTTAAGGATGGACAACGACACCGTTTCGGGCAAGGACGGACACTATAAAATATTAAAGCAGTTCGGCGAAAAGCAGGCGGACGTGCTCGTCGGCACGCAGATGATTGCCAAGGGGCACGACTTCCCGTCGGTAACGCTCGTGGGCATACTCGACGCCGACATGAGCCTGCATTTTTCCGACTACCGCAGCGGCGAAAGAACCTTTCAGCTCATAACCCAGGTCGCGGGCAGAAGCGGCAGGGCGGGGGCTAAGGGCAAAGTCGTTTTGCAGACCTATTCGCCCGAAAATTACATTCTGCGCTACGCAGTCAATTACGATTATAACGGCTTTTTCGAAAACGAAGTCAAGATAAGAAAAGCCACACTCTTTCCGCCCTATTCGCTCATATGCAGGGTGATGGTCGTCGGCGAAGACGACTCTGCCGCGCTGGGCGTTTTAAAGGAAATTTACTTCTCCCTTCTCAAATTAAAGGAAGAAAACGAGGACGAGTTCATTTTCTTCAACAAAATGCACTCGCCCATAAAAAAGATACAGGGCAAATGGCGTTACCAGGTGCTCATGCGCCTCAAAGGCAATAACCTTTTGCCGCAAATTTACGGCGTCGCCGCGCGCTTCACAACCAATGCCGTGCTGGCTTACGTCGAAGAAAATCCCGCAAATTTATCTTAAGAGGTCAATATGGTCAGATACGTTGTACAGGTAGGCGACGAAGTTTTAAGACAAAAGTGCGCCGAAGTAAAAAAATTCGATAAGGAGCTGGGCGCTTTGATGGACGACCTTAAACAGACCGTCCGCGCTGAAAACGGCGCAGGGTTAGCCGCTCCGCAGGTCGGCGTGCCTTTAAGGGCTGTCGTCGTCGATGTCGAAGAGGGCTTTTTCGAGATGATAAATCCCGTAATTGTGTCGGTAAAGGGCGAACAGACGGGTCCCGAAGGTTGCCTTTCGGTCAAGGGCAAGCAGGGCACGGTTACCCGCCCCTATAAGGTAAAGGCTGAATACCGCGACAGAAACGGCAGAAAGCATAAACTGACGGCGGAAGGCTTTTTCGCCCGCGCAGTCTGCCACGAGCTCGATCACCTCGACGGTATCCTCTATACCGACGTCGCTTCCGAAGTTTACGACCTCCCCGACGAGGAATAATTTATGAAGATAATTTTTGCAGGTTCGCCCGAATACGCCCTTCCGTCTTTGAAGGCTCTGCACGAAAAATTCGGCGTGTGCGCAGTCGTAACCCAGCCCGACAAACCCGTCGGCAGAAAAAAGATACTTACGCCCACGCCCGTAAAGAGCTACGCCCTCGCCAACGGTATACCCGTCATCGACAGCGCGAGGATAAGGGACTGCGTGCAAGAGCTCGCCTCTTTCGGCGCGGACATTATGGTAACCTGCGCTTACGGTCAGATACTCACAAAGCAGGTGCTTGCCGCATTCCCTCAGGGAGTGTGGAATTTGCACGCCTCGCTTCTGCCCCTTTTCAGGGGCGCGAGCCCCATTCAGTCGGCAATACTCGCTGGCGAACAGTACACGGGCGTTACCGTTATGAAGACGGAGGAAGCCCTCGACAGTGGCGACATACTGCTCGTTAAAAAGTGTTCTGCGCTCGGCAAGACATACGGTCAGCTCTCGGAAGAGCTGTCCGAGCTTTCCGCAGAGGCGGCGGTAGAGGCTGTCGGGCTGATAATAAAGGGCGATGTCCAGTTGCTTTTGCAGGACGACAGCGCGGCGACCTATTGCAAAAAGATTAAAAAAGAGGATGCGCGCATAAATTTCGACAGCGCGTCGAACGCCGTAAGGCTTATAAAGGCGATGAGCCCCCAGCCCCTCGCTTTTTGCTATCTTAACGGCGTTCAGCTCAATATATATGACGCTCAATGCGCTTCGGCCGAGGTCGGAGCGGTCGGCGAAGTCGTTCGCGCGGACAAGCATGGCATAGTAGTAAAGTGCTCGGACGGCGCGATAAATATATTAAAAGCCCAGTTTGCGGGCGGCAAGCCTTTAAATGCTTCCGACCTGGTCAACGGCAGAAAGATAAAGGCGGGCGACATACTTGACTAATCCTCTTTGCGACCCCTATCTCGTATTATCCAAGGTATATTCGGGCGGCAAATACCTTAAACAGGCTATCGCCGAAACGCCGACGGAGCCTTCGGGCAGAGCGCGGACGGTAAAAATCTGTTACGGCGTGCTCGAAAAGGACATATACCTTTCGCATATAATCGCGGGCAACGCTGCGCGCCCGCCCAAGAGCGCGGTAAGGCTCATTTTAAAGATTGCCCTATACATGCTCGAGTTTATGGATAAAAGCGACTATATGACGGTCGACTGCGCAGTCGAGCTCGCCAAAAAGCTGGGCAAGAGCGGCGCTGCGGGCTTTGTAAACGCCTTTCTGCGCTCGTATAAAGTCCCGCCCCTGCCCGAAAGAGCGGACGAGGCCATGTCGGTAAGGTGTTCGGCGCCCCTGTGGCTCGTCAAGGCTTTGAGGCGCAGTTACAAGGGCGAGGCGGAGCAAATTTTATCCGCGCCCTCGCACGGCGTATGCGTGCGCTTCGAGCGGAATGAAGAAAGCTATCTTTCAAAACCTCACGAAGATACGCCCTTCGACGGCGTATATATATTTCCCAATTTCGTGCGCGACGAAGGCTTCGACCGCGGCGATTACACCTTTCAGTCCGTCGGCTCGGTCGCCATATGCGACGCGGTAAAGGGCGGCGGAAATCTGCTCGATTTATGCGCCGCGCCTGGCGGCAAGAGCGTGCTTCTTTCCAAGAAGTTTGCAAGCGTTACCGCCTGCGAACTGCACCCGCACAGGGTCGAACTGATAAACAGCTACGCCTCCCGCATGGGCGTCAAAAACGTAACGGCGGTGTGTGCCGACGGCACGGCGTTCAATAGCGGATATGAGGGGGCGTTCGACGTCGTTCTTTGCGACGCGCCTTGCTCGGGCACGGGCGTAATCAACGAAAATCCCGATATAAAGCTCAACCGAAAAGCCGAGGACATTGCCTCGCTCGCCGCTACGCAGTCGGCGCTCCTGAATAACGGTTGCAGGTATTTGAAGGAGGGCGGCAGACTGTATTATTCCACCTGCTCGGTCCTGCCCGAGGAAAACGACAGCGCGGCATATAATTTTCTGGCTTCCCACCCCGATTTTGAACTCGATATACCCTCGTCGCCCCTTGCAAATAAGCGGACGAAGTTCGGACTTCAGTTTTTGCCGCATATATCGCAGGGAGCGGGATTTTACCTCACTTCGTTTATAAAGAAATGAAAAAGATTATTCAGGATTTAAGTTTCAGCGGCATCTGTCGGCTCGTCGAACAGTACAAACAACCCTCATTCAGGGCAAAACAGCTGTACGAAGGCATAATGCAGGGCAAAAAAATATCCGAAATATCCACCTTGCCCGCATCGTTCAAACAGGGACTTTCAGCCGAGTTCGAGGACTGCACGATAGAAATTATCCGCACGCTCACATCGACGGACGGAACCGAAAAATATCTTTTCAGGCTGGCGGACGGCAACATTATAGAGGGCGTGTTCATGAAGTATAAATACGGCAACACGCAATGCATTTCGACGCAGGTCGGCTGCCGCATGGGCTGTAAATTCTGCGCCAGCACTCTGGGCGGCATGGTGCGCGATCTTACCTCTGGCGAAATACTTGCGCAGGTGCTCGCGGTCAACGCCCTTCACGGCGGCACAAAGGAAAAGCGCGCCGTAACAAACCTCGTTTTGATGGGCAGCGGCGAGCCCTTCGATAACTACGACAACGTTGTCGAATTTTTAAAAAACGTAACGGCGGAGGAGGGCATAAACATTTCTCCCCGCAACATATCTCTTTCGACGTGCGGACTTGTCGATAAAATGTATAAATTCGCCGAAGAGGGCATACCCTTAAACCTCACGGTGTCTCTTCACAACACTACCGATGAAGAGCGCGCGCGTACAATGCCTGTCGCCAACAAGTGGAGCATAGCCGAAATTTTAAAGGCTTGCGACAACTATTTTGCCAGGACGGGCAGGCGGTACATCTTCGAATACGCTCTGATTGTCGGCGAAAACTGCGACAACCGCCACGCGGAAGAGCTTATTTCGCTTCTGAAAGGCAGACCCTGCCATGTTAACCTTATAAGGCTCAATACCGTCAAGGAGCGCACTTTGGAGGGCGCGGACGAAAAGAGTGCTTACAGATTTTTAGGACTTTTGGAAAAAGGCGGACTTTCCGCCACTTTAAGGCGCAGGACGGGCGCGGACATAGGCGGCGCGTGCGGACAGCTGCGCGCGGGCTTTTTAAACGAAAATGCCGAAGTTCAACCCGAGCAGGACAATAAGGCGCAATAAAATTCAGAAATAAGACAAGTAATACAGATAATACTGATAATACAGACGCGCATAATTTTAACCCGCGCGGCGACATTTATATAAAAGTTACGGTAAAAGGAAGACGCAAATGAAAATTTCAATAGCACCTTCAATACTTTCGGCAAATTTTGCCGATATGGGCGGAGCGATACAAAAACTCAACGCCGCAGGCGCAGATTTAATTCACTGCGACGTTATGGACGGCTCTTTTGTCGGACCTATAACTTTCGGCGCGCAGATGGTAAAAAATATCCGTCCGCTTACAAAACTGCCGCTCGACGTGCACCTCATGATAGAGCACCCCAAGACGCAGATTAAATTTTTCGCCGACGCGGGTGCGGACATAATCACCGTGCACTACGAAGCCTGTGCAAAAATTTCTGACGGATATTTGAAGGAAACGCTGGAGCTCATAAAATCTTTCGGCATAAAGTGCGGCGTCGTCGTCAATCCCGATACCGACGTAGAAAAGATTTACAGCGTGCTGCCCTTATGCGATATGCTCCTTGTGATGTCGGTGTTCCCCGGCTACGGCGGTCAGAAATTTATTCCCACAGCGCTAGATCAGATTAAAAAGGCGCGAGATTACGCAAAAAAAATCGGCAAGGGCGATATGGATATAGAAGTGGACGGCGGCGTAGGCGTTTCAAACTGCCGCGACGTCATAGAGGCGGGTGCAAACATCCTTGTAGCGGGCTCTGCCGTATTCGGCTCGTCGGACATGGCGGCAACCATCTCCGCTCTGCGCGGCTGATATGAAAGGCATACTTCTTCTGAACGGAACGCCCTATTCGGGCGAAATAGATTGCTCTGACAGCGTAGTTTATTGCTGCGACGGAGCTTACGAATGGGCAAAGGGAAGGGTGCGTATAGATAAAAACATAGGCGACTTCGACAGCCTCGGCTATATCCCCGTACCCGCGCCCGAAAAAATTTACCCCTCCGAAAAAGATTACACCGACGGCGAGATTGCGCTTTTTAAAATGATTGCGGACGGCGCAGACCAAATTGCAATCTATGGCGGCGGAGGAGGAAGGGAAGACCACTTCCTCGGCAACCTCAATCTTTTATATGCCGCGCATGCGCGCGGGGTCAAAGCTGTAATGATTTCCGAAAAATCGGAAATTTTTGTGTCATCGGGCAAAATTCCCCTCGGCGATTATTGCGGCAGAACCTTTTCACTGTTACCATTCGGCAACTTCGTGCGTATAATGGAAAGTGAAGGGTGCAAATACGCCTATCCTAAAAGGATAAGCGTTGGCGAGTGCCGCGGAATATCAAATATAGTCCTCAGCCGCTCCGCTTTCGTGCGCACGCACAGACGAGACGTCGCCCTAATAATAGTCAACAAGGGGGAAGTATGACGATTATCTGCGTTAAACCGCCGAAAATTGTACAAAAAATTCTTAAAGTAATCTGCAGAAAATAAAATTTTTTCAAAGCCCCCCGCGCCGCCGCTTTACAAGCTGCGGCGCGTCGCTTTTTATAGATTTATAGCTTTTTATTTATATCGCCTCTTTCAGATATGTTTCTGTGTTCCGCGTATATAAGCAAACGGAAGCTGAAAATATCGTAAAAGTGGCTGAATTTTTGCAAATTTGCCTTAAATCTATGCAATTTTGATATAAGTAAGGTGTTCCTTACTTTACAGGAATACATTTTCAACTGTTTTGTGTCAAAATTTCACCAAACCTTTATTCAATCATTGTTGCATAAGTTTATATATTATGGTAAAATTACATTGTTATGAAAAAGATTTTGGGACTTGTGTGCGCGGCGGCGGTGGCCGTTTCGTGCGCGTTTGCTTTTACGGGCTGCGGCTCGGCGGAAGTTGAATATAAAATAAGCGAAGACGGCACTTACTATATTTTAAGCGGCGTTTCTGGCAATACGAGCGCGCTTAAAGAATGTGTTATAGCCTCTTCGTATGACGACGGCGAGCACGGCGAACTTCCCGTAACGCAAATTGGCGATGATGCTTTTATGGGCTGTTCATCTCTGTCCGAGGTAAGTATTCCCGACAGCATAACGCATATAGGTACGCGCGCGTTTGCATATACGCGTATAAGGGAGATAGATTTGCCCGAAAGTCTGACCTATATAGGACCTGCGGCATTCGGTGCCTGCAAAACTTTGCAGTCGATAGTAATCCCTTCATCCGTAACGACGATTGGACCTAATGCTTTTGCCTTCTGTTCTGCGCTCAAAAGCGCTACCGTAAATGCTCAGATAACAACGCTTTATTATTCCACGTTCGAAGGCGTTTTTGCCCAGACCGAAGTCGATGTGTACTCGAGCTCTGTGCTTTCTACGGTTTCGCTGCCTGCTTCCCTTGAAAAAATCGACATCAGCGCGCTCAGATACAATCCCATAGAGGACATATATTTTGCAGGTACAATAGAGCAATGGGAAGCGATAAAGTTTATTTATTATACGTCTCAGCCTTCCGAGGAGGACGAAAATGAGCAGGAAGTAGTCGAAGTTGCATTGAGCAAAGATGAAGTCGCTTCATATATCGATAATTACTTGTTTTCGGCATCTGTAACCGTTCATTGCAGCGACGGCTCGCTCGAATATATCGACGGTGAGGTTACAAAATCCCACGATTAAGCGCCGAAAACGACCGATTTTTGGCATATTAGTATGTAAATTTTAATAAATAAAACAAATACGGCGGACAACTCCGCCGTATTTTACATTTTTGCTTATATTAATAGGAAAAATATTATCGTGCGGCTTCGGCGTTCGAATTGCTCCTTTGTTGCCTCCCTTTTATTTTCCGCAACGGGCATGTATAAGCCGTCGCGGTACGTGTGCGCAAGCTGCTGCATTTATTCAGTTGTAATTGGTCAGTCGCATTTAGTAAGTCGTATTTATTTGCATGCCCCGTAGAAAACAGAGGGCGGTGTGCAATTATATTTTTTCAGGGCATGAAAAAACGCCTGTACCGAAAAATCAGCACAGACGCTCCCTTAATTGGCTGTTTTAAATTACAACAAAACCCGTCGCGGCAATTTAAGCGCGTTCGACGGTCTTCAAGCAACGGGCGCAAACGTAATCGTTTACTACCTTACCTTCCTTATTTACGTAAGAAACTTTCTGAACGTTGGCTTTGAAAGTTCTTCTCGTTCTTCTCTTGGAATGGCTTACATTGTTACCGGAAGTCTGACCCTTTCCGCATACGCTGCATACTCTCGACATAATATATTACCTCCGTAAATGGACTTTATACTTAAAAAAATGCGTGAAATCAAAGCCGTCTTTTCAGAACAGCTATATAAATATATCACGGCTTTCAAAAAAAATCAAACAAAATGCGCGCTTAAAATGATTTTTTTTGAATATTTTTGGCTTTAAACCGACCTTAAAGGTCGTCAAATTATATAATTATTAAATAAACACTTGCAAATTTTTCAAAAGTAGTTTACAATTAGCATATAAGTCCGCGCCCGCTGCGCGGCATTAAAGGAAGATTTCATGTCAGTTAATACAAGTAACGTATATGGTAAAATATCCATATCCGACCTTGCGATAGCGAAGGTCGCTTCTAACGCCGCGCTCGAATGCTACGGGATCGTGGAGATGGTTTCGCGCCGATTCACCGATTCTTTGTCCGAGCTTTTGAAAAAGCAGCCCGGCGGAAAGGGAGTGAAAGTCGTAACCAACGGCGACAGAATTTTTATCGACGTATATGTAATTATCAAATACGGCGTTTCCATCAACGCTGTTGCCGAGAGCCTTAAAGAGGGAATTAAATACAAAGTGGAGAAGTTTACCGGTATGATAGTTGACACGGTAAACGTTAATATCATAGGGGTTAAACTGTAATTTTTTTTGCGGTTTAATCCTTTTTTGCGGCAATTTTGAGTGAGCGTAGCCGCTTTTTTATGTAATTTAAGGAGAAAAAATGCAGAAAACATTGACCAGCACCGATTTCAGGAAGATGATTGCCTCCGGTGCCAGAATGCTTGAAATAAACAGGGCCAAAGTCGATGCCCTCAACGTATTCCCCGTTCCCGACGGAGACACGGGTACAAATATGTCGCTGACCTTGCAGTCGGCGGTAAAGGAGATGAACGCCTGCTCGTCCAATCGTTTCCAGGAAATCTGCGACGCCGTTTCAAAGGGCGCGCTTCGCGGCGCGAGGGGCAATTCGGGCGTTATATCTTCGCAGATTATGCGCGGCATCTGTTCGGTTTTGAGGGACTGCCAGCAGACTTTCGATACAAAGACTTTTGCAAAGGCGATGGAAGCGGGCACAAAGGTAGCTTATTCCGCCGTATCCATACCCAAGGAAGGCACAATTCTCACCGTCGTCCGCCTCATGAGCGAGTCGGCGGGCAAACTTGCTTCGAAGAATAAAGATTTCGTAGAATTTTTCAAGGCGCTCATCGCCGTGGGCGACGACGCGCTTGCGCAGACCCCCGAACTTCTGCCCGTCCTTAAAAAAGCGGGAGTTGTGGACTCGGGCGGCGTAGGTCTGATGACCATAATGCGCGGCTTCCTCGCTGCCCTCACGGGCGAAGAGGTGGAGGGCGACATCCCCACCGAGGCTGCCGAAACCAAAAAAGAACCCGAATTCGGCGACAACTCTGATATAATCAATCTCGACCTCGGCGAAATTCAGTTTGCATACTGCACAGAATTTTTCATAATCAATTTAAAACAGATGACGACGCTCGCCGATATCGACAAGCTCAAAGAAAAGCTGATGGGAATAGGCGACTCGGTAATCTGCATAGGCGATCTCGAACTTGTCAAAATACACGTTCACACCAACACCCCCGGCATTGCGCTCACTTACGCGCTCGAACTCGGCGAGCTCGACAGAATTAAAATCGAGAACATGCTCGAAGAGAACCGCGAGCTCAAAAAGAAGCTCGAAGCCGAAAAGAAGGAGATGGGCATGCTCGCCATCTGCGCGGGCGAGGGACTTGCAGAAATTTTCAAGGACCTCACGGTGGACAGAGTTATCGAGGGCGGTCAGACGATGAACCCTTCGGCGCAGGATATCGCCGACGCCGTTCAGAAGATAAACGCCTCGAACGTGTTCGTCTTCCCCAACAACTCCAATATCATCCTCGCGGCGGAGCAGGCAAAGGGTCTCGTCAACAACCGCACAATTCACGTCATTCCCACAAAGAACGTGCCTCAGGGCTTTGCGGCGGCTCTCGTGTTCAATCCCGACGACTCGGTTTCAGAAAACAAGACCAACATGATACACGCAATAGACGGCGTGGCGTCCGGTCAGGTTACCTATGCCGTAAGGAATACCACGATGAACGGCTTTAAGCTCAAAGAGGGCGACATTATAGGTCTCGACGCAAAGAAAATTCTTGCAAAGGGCGACAACATAGAGGAAACCACCCTTCAACTTATAAGGAAGATGAAGCGCGACGAGCACGAAATGATAACTCTCTATTACGGCGAGGGCGTCGAAGAGGAGCAGTGCGAAGAGTTTGCCAAAAAGGTCGCCGCCGAATTCCCCGACTGCGATGTCGATTACCATTACGGCGGTCAGCCCGTGTATTATTACATGGTTTCGCTCGAATAATCTCAATAAAAAAATTACAAAAGGCGAGAATTTCTCGCCTTTTTATGTTATAATGGAAACATGGAACTGAAGGCATTGAAGTACGTTTCGGAAAAACGCGAAAAAGACTTCAACAAACTCAATATCTACACGCAGGAAGACCTTGTAAGGCACTTTCCGCGCGACTATCTCGACCTTACGCGCACGGATACCGTGGCGGGCGCCTATCACAACGATGTCATATTAACGCTGTGCGAAGTGCTCAACGTCGAGAACAACCGCTATGCCCGCAAGCCTTACGTCAAGGCTTTGTGCCGACAGGGCAACTATATTTTCAATGCCATATGGTTCAATCAGCCGTATGTTGCGAGCAAGCTCGACAACGGCGAATACCTCTTTTACGGCAGGGTGCAGAACAGGTACGGGATGGGCGCGTCGATGGTCAACCCGTCGTTCGAACGCGCCGACGCAAACATCAAACTGCGCGGCTACATACCCGTATATCCCCTCGCGGGCGGGCTTACGCAGGGCGCGGTGCGCTCGGCGGTAAGACAGGCGCTAGGCAACGTAAAGATAGTCAGCGCTATACCCGTCGCGCTGCAACGCAAATTTTCCCTTCCCGACCTGTATGAAAGCTATTGCCGACTGCACAATCCGCAGAACGCAGACGAGGTGAAAGTTGCCGCAGAAAGGGTGGCGACGGAGGAATATTTCCTGCTCGTTTCGGCTTTCAGAATAATAAAAGGCGACAGACAGACGGCGCGCGTCAACAGATATACCGCTTCGGCGGAGGATGTAAAAAACTTTGCCGCGCGCTTTCCATTCGAATTCACGCAGGGGCAGAAGGATGCGGTCAACGATATCTTCCGCGACCTTCGTTCGCCCTCGCCCATGAACAGACTTTTGCAGGGCGACGTCGGCAGCGGCAAGACGGCTGTCGCGCTCGCGGCGATATATATGGCGGTCAAATCGGGATATCAGGCGGCAATGCTCGCCCCCACCGAGGTGCTCGCGCGCCAGAATTACGAACTTATTTTAAAATATTTTCCCGAATGCAGCGCGGAATTTCTGTCGGGTTCTACAACGGCTGCGCAAAAGCGCGATATAAAAAAGCGCGTCGCCGACGGCAGCGTGAATATCGTGTGCGGCACGCACGCGCTCATTCAGGGCGACGTGATTTTTGCCAATCTTTCGCTTGTCGTGTGCGACGAACAGCACCGCTTCGGCGTTGCGCAGCGCGCGTCGCTGACGGGCAAGGGCAGCGGTTGCGATACGCTCGTAATGTCTGCAACGCCCATACCCAGAACGCTCTCTTTGATTTTTTACGGCGACCTCGACGTAACGACTATAAAGGATAAACCGCGTTCGCGGCAGGATATATCCACGTCAATCATTCCTCATTCGCGCTACGACGATATGCTCGGATACATAAGGCGCAGCGTAAAGGAGGACGGCATTCAGGTTTATTTCGTCTGCCCCAAGATAGAGGGCGACGACGAGGGCTCGATAATGTCGGTTACCGAGCTTTACGAAGATTTGCAGTCCAAACTTCCCTCGCTGAAATTCGCGCTCATGCACGGCAAACTCAAAGATAAGCAAAAAGACGAGGTCATGCAGGCGTTCAAGCGGCGCGAATACGACTGCCTCGTAACCACCACCGTCATAGAGGTGGGCGTGGACGTTCCCAACGCCACGATTATGGTCATATACAATGCCGAACGCTTCGGGCTTTCGCAGCTTCACCAGCTCAGAGGACGAGTGGGCAGGGGGGACAAAAAGAGCTATTGTTTCCTGCTTTCGGGCGACGAAAGCGAAAATTCGCGCAAGCGGCTTGCGGTTATCAAAAACAATTCGGACGGCTTCGCCATAGCCGAAAGCGATTTGCAACTTCGCGGCGGCGGGGATTTTATGGGCACTCGGCAGAGCGGACACGCGATATCCGACCTCAAAAACCTGCGCTTCCCCGTCTCCGCGATATTCACCGCCAAAGCGCTCTCCGACGAGGCGTTTTCGGGCGCGTTCGATACGACTTATTTAAGGCGCGCCGCGCTTGAAAAATACAATAATTTAAAGGACGTAATACTCAACTGATGGAACAGACATTGAGAAACACAACGATATATGTCGTTGGCGACAGCACTTTAAGCGCGTTCAGCGACGATTATTACATGCCGCGCTACGGCTACGGCACACAGCTTTCCCGCTACCTCGTGCCGCAGGCAAAGGTGGTAAATCTCGCGCTCTCGGGGCGCAGTTCTAAAAGTTTCCTCGTCGAGGATAATTACCGCACGCTGCTCTCTTCGCTGTCGTCGGGCGATTTCCTCGTCATAGGCTTCGGGCACAACGACGAAAAGGGCGAGGACGAGCGCTACACCAATGCCAATCTCGGCTATCTGGACGAGAGCACGGAGCGCGGAGTGTCCTTCCGCAACAACTTATATAAAAATTATATAGTTCCCGCGCGCGAGCGCGGAGCAATTCCCATACTCTGCACGCCCATCGTCCGCCTCTCCGAAGATGACGATTACAGTAGTTCGTGCGGACATATTACCGCTTCATCGGGCAAATACGAAGGCGGCGACTACGCCGCCGCGATACGCGCCCTCGGTCAAAGCGCAGACGTAACCGTCATCGACCTCACGGCTTCCACCCGCGCGCGGTACGAGCGCCTCGGACACGAAAAGGCAGCTCTCTTTCACGCATGGGCGGCTACGAGCAAGGGGGTTAAGGCGGGGCTTGACGGCACACACCTAAACAAATACGGCGCGGCGCAGACGGCTTTCGAGTGGGCGCAGCTCCTTTCGCGCACGGACAACCCATTGAAAAATTACATCATAAAAGATTTGTCCGCGCCGACGGAAGACATGCTCGCGCAGGCGATAAATCCCGACTACGAAGAGCCTCGGTACGCGCCTTTTGAGCCTTCCGCGGCGAAAAAAGCCTTTTTCGCCCCTCAGCCTCCGCAGTATGTCGCTGTAATGGGCGATTTCGGCGGCGTCGAGCATGTAAAAGAATTCAAGGCTCTGCCCGGCCCCGACGGCTGGATTATAGGCAACGACAGCACCGTGCCGCGCGGCAAGATAAGTTCGTCTTCCGACGGCTTCATAGCCGTCTTCCGACAGGTAGAGGCGGATAAAAATTTTGTGTTCGAAGCGCAGGCTGTTTTGCGGTCCCTCGCACCCTGCGCCGACGGTCAGACGGCTTTCGGCATAATGGTGCGCGATGATATATATATCGACGAGTACGTTCCCTCTTTATCGTCCAATTACATAGCGGCGGGCAGCCTGGGCGGAAAGGAGGGTGTGTTCGCCCGCGAGGGGGGAAAGCTCAATTCGTTCGTGTCGCAAAGCGCGGCGGGCGCGAAGACTTTAAACCTCTGCATCAAAAAGATAAATCAGCAGATAGTCGCGACCTGCAACGGCGAAGAGCGCGCCTTTTTCGACTTCGACCTCGTTTCGGTCGATAACTCATACTGTTACGTCTGCCTCTTCGCAAATCGCGGCGCGGTAGTCGGTTTCAGCGACGTAAAATTCAGCGTAACGGGCACGGCGGCGCGCGCCTGAAAGGCTTTGCGATTTAATTGTTGACAGCGGGGCGCAATGTGTGTTAAAATGAGGAATATTACACCATTGCGAGGAAAATCATGAACAAAGATGTCGGAAATCTTCAATCATTCAGAAAGAGCATAAAGCTCGTCGATGCAACGCTGCGCGACGGCGGCATAGTCAATTCCTTCTATTTCCCCGAAGGTTTTGCAAAGGCGCTCTATAAAGCCAATCTCGAAGCGGGCGTCGATATTATGGAATTCGGATACAAAGTATCCAAAAAGATGTTCGACGTAAACAAATTCGGCGAGTGGAAATTCTGCGACGAAAAGAATATCCGCGCGGTCGTCGGCGAAAATAAGACGGACATGAAGATTGCCGTCATGAGCGATGTCGGCAGGGTCGATTTGAAGACGGAGGTCATTCCCAAAAAGGACTCTGTAATCGATGTTTACCGCATAGCCGCATACAGCCATCAGGTCCCCGCCGCGGCAGAAATGGTGGAGTACTGCCACAATATGGGATATTTCACTACCTGCAACATAATGGCTATTTCCAAAAATCAGGAGAGCGACCTTATTCGCGCGCTCGAAATAATAGCGCAGTCGCCCGTCGACGTCATTTACATAGTCGATAGTTTCGGTTCGCTCTATCCCGAAGAGATACGCCGCGTGTGCGACATGTACGGCGAAGTGGCGTACAAGTACGACAAGCAGCTGGGCATTCACGCGCACAACAATCAGCAGCTCGCTTTCGCCAACACCATAGAGGCGTGCGCAAAGGGCGTAGATTACCTCGACGCCACCGTAAACGGCATGGGCAGGGGCGCGGGCAACTGCTATCTCGAAGCAATGCTCGGTTTTCTCAAAAATCCCAAGTATAAAATGGAACCCATTCTTCGCTTCATACGCGAATACATGACGCCCCTCAAACAGAGCGGGGTTGTCTGGGGTTACGATGTGCCCTATCTTCTGACGGGGCTCAACAACGTTCACCCTTACGCCGCAATAGATTTCATCAAGGCGGGCAGGGACGATTACGAAAATTTCATTCAGGAAATTCTCGGCATCGATTAAAATAAAAAATCTTTCAATTTTGTTGACAAGTCAATTTAATTTTGTTAAAATAGCTTTTGCTGTAATGATTAGCGTGGGTTGCTATGCTAAAAAGGACGGCAAAAGTTATTTTTTTATGCCTCTACGATTTGCATTTAAGGGTATGCAGATTATAGATATATTCCGCAGGTTTAAAAGACCGAGTAAAACAAGGAGGAACACAAATGCCTACAATCAACCAGCTCATCAAACACGGAAGAGAAAAGCAGGTTTTCAAGAGCAAGTCTCCCATTCTGGACAACTGCCCTCAGAAGCGCGGCGTATGCCTTTCGGTTACGACCACCACGCCCAAGAAGCCTAACTCGGCTATCCGTAAGATTGCAAGGGTAAGACTTACCAACAAGCAGGAAGGTACGGTTTACATTCCCGGCGAAGGACACAACCTTCAGGAGCACTCGTCCGTACTCATCCGCGGCGGAAGAGTTAAGGACCTGCCCGGCGTTCGTTATCACATCGTTCGCGGCGCGCTCGATACTGCCGGCGTTTCCAAGAGAAAGCAGTCCCGTTCGCTCTACGGCGCAAAGAAACCCAAGGCTTAATCGGCTTTGACAAAAGTTTAAATTTCAACAATAACCATATAATTATTAATGTTTATTCTTGTTGGGAATATATCTACCCTTAACCGACAAAGAATAGGCAGTATTCGCAAGACATTGCGGAGAAGATTTGCTACCGCAAAGGCGGCAAGCAATAGCTTATTTAAGGTTAAAACCCTTAATACAAATTTTTAAAGGAGGATTAAATTATGCCCAGAAGAGGAAGCGTTCCCAAGAGGGACGTATTACCCGATCCCGTGTACAATTCCAAGGTTGTAACCAAACTCATCAACCAGATAATGTACGACGGCAAAAGAGGTACGGCACAGAACATCGTTTACGATGCTTTTAAAATAGCGAGCGAAAAGCTCGGACAAGACCCCATGGATATTTTCAATCAGGCAATGAACAACATCATGCCCGTATTGGAAGTCAAGGCGAGGAGAGTAGGCGGCGCGAACTATCAGGTTCCCATCGAAATCCGTCCCGAAAGAAGGCAGACCCTTGCCATCCGCTGGCTGGTAACCAACACCAGAAAGCGTTCCGAGAGGGAAATGTGCAACAAACTCGCAGCAGAGCTTATGGACGCGTTCAACAACACCGGCGGTTCTGTAAAGAAGAAGGAAGATACGCACAGAATGGCAGAAGCCAACAAGGCATTTGCTCATTTCAGATTCTGATCGGAGTTTAAACTATGGCAAGAGAATACGACTTATTGCATACCAGAAACATCGGTATAATGGCGCACATAGACGCGGGCAAAACGACGACTACCGAGCGTATCCTTTATTATACCGGTATCAATCATAAGATTGGCGAAGTCCACGACGGTCAGGCAACCATGGACTGGATGGTTCAGGAGCAGGAGCGCGGCATAACCATAACTTCGGCTGCAACCACCTGCCATTGGACCAGAACGGGCAAAACCAAGGCTGACGAATGCAGAATTAACATAATCGATACCCCGGGACACGTTGACTTCACCGTTGAAGTTGAACGTTCGCTCCGCGTACTCGACGGCGCGGTTGCAACCTTCTGCGCGAAGGGCGGCGTCGAACCCCAGTCCGAAACCGTATGGCGTCAGGCTGACAAGTACAAGGTTCCCCGCATTGCATACGTCAACAAAATGGATATAAACGGCGCTAACTTCGAAAGAGCGGTAAGGATGATGAAGGAAAGGCTCAATGCCAACCCCGTTCCCATCGAACTGCCCATCGGTAAGGAAGACACCTTCAAAGGTATCGTTGACCTCATCGAAATGAACGCCGAAATTTACGATTCCGACGACGGCAAGCAGTATCATAAGGCAGACATTCCCGAAGAGCTGCGCGACGAGGCAGAGGCAGGACACCTCGCAGTTATGGAGGCGGCTGCCGAAGGCGACGACGAACTTATGGAAAAGTTCCTCGAAACCATGGAACTCACTCCCGACGAAATCCGTATGGGACTGAGAAAGGCAACCATCGCTATGAAGTGCACGCCCGTTCTCTGCGGTTCTTCCTATAAGAACAAGGGCGTTCAGATGCTCCTCGACGCAGTCGTAGATTTCCTTCCTTCCCCCGTCGATATCGACCACGTAAAGGGTATCAACCCCGTTACCGAACAGGAAGAGGAAAGAAAAACTTCCGACGACGAACCTTTCTCCGGACTTGCATTCAAGATTGCAACCGACCCCTTCGTAGGCCGCCTTGCATATTTCAGAGCATACTCCGGCGTTCTCGAGTCGGGTTCATATGTATATAACTCCACAAAGGGCAAGAGAGAAAGAGTAGGCCGTCTCGTGCAGATGCACGCAAACACCCGTATGGAAATTCCCAAGATTTACTCGGGCGATATCTGCGCCATAGTAGGTCTTAAAGATACGACCACGGGCGACACGCTGTGCGACGAAGCTCATCCCATCGTTCTCGAACAGATGACTTTCTCCGACCCCGTTATTCAGCTTTCCATCGAGCCCAAGACAAAAGCAGGCCAGGAAAAGATGACCATGGCGCTTATCAAGCTCGCAGAGGAAGACCCCACGTTCAAGACTTATACCGATCAGGAAACGGGTCAGACGATCATCGCGGGCATGGGCGAACTTCACCTCGACATCATCGTCGACAGACTTCTGCGCGAATTCAAGGTTGAAGCAAACGTCGGCGCACCTCAGGTTGCTTACCGCGAAACTTTCCGTCAGGCATGCGACGCAGAAGGACTTTACAAGCGTCAGTCCGGCGGTAAAGGTCAGTACGGCCACTGCAAAATTCACCTCATCCCCGGCGAACCCGGTTCGGGCTACGTGTTCGAAGACCTCACCGTCGGCGGCTCTATTCCCAAGGAATATATCCCCGCTATCGACAAGGGTATTCAGGGCGCGGCAAAGAACGGTTACCTTGCAGGTTACGAAATGGTTGACTTCAAGGTTCAGGTTTACGACGGAAGCTACCACGAGGTCGACTCCTCCGAAATGGCATTCCAGATTGCAGGTTCCATGGCGTTCAAAGACGGCATGACCAAGGCTAAACCCGTTCTTCTCGAACCCATAATGAAGGTTGAAATCATCACTCCCGACGACTATTTCGGCGATATCATGGGCAACGTTACCGCACGCCGCGGTACTATCGTATCGACAGACGACCGCGCAGGCGCAAAGGTTGTCGATGCCGAAGTTCCCCTTTCCGAAATGTTCGGTTATGCGACTGACCTCCGTTCGCGTACTCAGGGTCGCGGTCAGTTCACGATGCAGTTCGACCATTATGCCGAAGTTCCCAAGTCGGTTGCCGAAAAGGTTATCGGCGAGAGAGCAAAGAGAAACGCCAACTGATAAAACTTTAACGCCGCAATAGCGGAATATTCATAAATACCGCCTTACGCGCGCCGAGCAATTTTTTGCAAAAAGCACGGAAAAATAATTGTGTTTTTTGTAAATGTAAGATATAATATAAACGACGCGCAAGGCGACAATATTTGCAGCGACAGATAATGATAGATAGCTGCGACGCCAAAAGGCGTAAGTTATCATTTAAAATAAATTTTTATAGGAGAAACTAAAAATGGCAAAGGCTAAGTATGACAACAGCAAACCTCACGTTAACATCGGCACCATCGGCCACGTTGACCACGGTAAGACCACTTTGACCGCAGCTATCACCATGGTTATGGCATGCAAGGGTCAGGCACAGAAGATGAGATACGACGAAATCGATAAGGCTCCCGAAGAGAAGGCTCGTGGTATCACAATAAACACCGCACACGTAGAATATGAAACCGCAAAGCGTCACTACGCACACGTTGACTGCCCGGGACATGCTGACTATGTCAAGAACATGATCACCGGTGCCGCTCAGATGGATGGCGCAATCCTCGTTGTTGCAGCAACCGACGGTCCCATGCCCCAGACCAAGGAGCACATCCTCCTTGCTCGTCAGGTAGGCGTTCCTTACATCGTAGTATTCCTCAACAAGTGCGACCAGATGGACGACCCCGAACTTCTCGAGCTCGTTGAAATGGAAATCAGAGAAACTCTTAATTCTTATGGCTTCCCCGGCGACGATACTCCCATCATCCGCGGTTCCGCACTCAAAGCACTCGAAAAGGCAACCTCCGGCTGCTCCGACGCAGAAGTTCTTGCTTCTCCCGAATGCCAGTGCATCCTTCAGCTTATGGACACGATCGACGAGTACATTCCTACTCCCGTACGTGATACCGAAAAGCCCTTCCTTCTTCCCGTCGAAGACGTATTCACCATTTCCGGCCGCGGCACCGTTGCTACTGGTCGTGTAGAAAGAGGTGTAGCTCACGTCGGCGATCCCGCAGAAATCGTAGGCCTCATCGACAAGCCCGTTGGCACGACCATCACCGGTCTCGAAATGTTCCACAAGTCGGTTGACGAAGCAATCGCTGGTTACAACATCGGCGCTCTTCTTCGCGGTATCGACAGAAAGGGTATCGAAAAAGGTCAGGTTCTCGCTAAGCCCGGCACAGTTAAGACCGCAACCAAGTTCGAAGCTCAGGTTTACGTTCTTAAAGCAGAGGAAGGCGGACGTCACACTCCTTTCTTCAACCACTATCGTCCTCAGTTCTTCATCAGAACTACCGACGTAACCGGCTCCATCGAGCTTCCCGAAGGCACCGAAATGGTAATGCCCGGCGACCATGTAACTATCACGGTTGAGCTCATCAAGCCCGTTGCTGTTGAAGAAAAACTTAAGTTCGCTATCCGTGAAGGCGGCAGAACGGTTGGTTCCGGCGTCATCGCTAAACTTCTTAAGTAATTAAAAAAATTCAAAGACCTTGCGTTCGCGCAAGGTCTTTTTTTGTTATCTTTTTCAGTCAGCCGCAATAATTCAGAATTAAGTCCGCGGCGCGCATTAATTTGCGCGCCGCGGTTTTTTAATTGTATTTAAACAGAAAAATGCCCGCGGGCGATTGCAAATCGCCCGCGGGCACAATTTTATGAAAAACTAATCTTCTTTTTCGCTTTGCCGCGCATTGTTCCCGCGCGTCGAGGCGAAATAGGGGCACCATACATTCAAAGTGCAGTTTATGCAGTCGGGCTTCTGCGAGTGGCATACCTGCCTGCCGTGATAAATCAGCCAGTGGTGCGCTTTGCTCCAATCCTCCTGCGGAATTGTCTGCCTGAGTTGAAGTTCGGTTTTTTCGGGAGTGTCCGCGCGGGCAAGCCCCAGCCTGTTCGACACTCTGAATACGTGCGTGTCCACGGCAATCGCGTCCCCGCCGAACGCCACCGAATACACTACGTTGGCAGTTTTCTGTCCTACGCCCGCAAGGCTTTTCAGCTGTTTGTGTTCGTGCGGCACTTCGCCGCCGAACTTTTCGACTATGTCGCGCGAAGCGGAAAGTATATGCGCCGCCTTGCTGCGGTACAGCCCGCAACTGAAAATATATTTTTCAAGCTCTTCCTGCGATAATTCAAGCATAGTGCGGGGGGTATTGTGTTCTTTGAACAGTTCCGCCGTAACTTTGTTTACTCGCTCGTCCGTGCATTGGGCGGACAGTATGACCGCGACAAGCAGTTCGTAAGGCGAAGAGTATTTCAGCGCGGGGCGCGCGTCGGGGTAAAGTCTTTCAAGTTCTTTAAGTATTTCGGCTTCGTACATATAAATATTGTAACACCTTGCAAGCCGTCGCGCAAGCGTATTATCTCATGGGCGAAATAAAAGTCGAACCGCATACCGTGTTCATGTTCATAAAGCCGTAAAAGTTGGTAAATCTCGCCGCAATAATCAGCCTTTTTGCCCTTTCAGCTTGTTGAGCATCGACCTTTACGCTCAATCCGCAGCCTATATGCGCCTCCTTTGGCGTATTTACAAGTGCGGAGTTTATCCCCGCACATTTGAGTTTGCGGTTGCAGTCTATCGCCTGCGAGCGCGATCTGAATACCGCCAGCATATATGTCATATAATTCAACCTCTGTAAGTATATTTATTATGTAATTACGTATGCGGCTGACAGCATAAAGTCAGTCGGGGAAGGGGGACAGGTTATGATATATTTCGATAATGCCGCCACGGGCGGCTTCAAGCCCGACGAGGTAATATGCGCCGCGTCGGCTGCGCTCAAAGCGGGCGCCAATCCGGGCAGAAGCGGACATTCTCTTTCGCTTGCGTGCGCAGAAAGGTTATTCACCGTGCGCACGCTTTTGTGCGATTTTTTCGGCGGAAGTTCGCCAGACAGGGTGATTTTTACCAAAAACTGTACCGAGGCTCTCAATATCGCCATACTCGGCTCGCTTTCGGCGGGAGATAAAATAGTAACCACTGTCGCCGAGCACAATTCTGTGCTGCGTCCCCTACGCGTTTTGCAGGACAAGGGTGCGATTGTCAGGTATGCCCCGCTGGACAAACACGGATATTTCGACATCGGCGCGCTCATATCCCTCATCGAAGAGGATACAAAGGCGGTAGTCATAACTCTCGCTTCCAACGTTACGGGCATATCCCCCGACCTGTGCGCAGTAAAAGCCGCAATGCCGCCGTCGGCATATCTCATATGCGACGGAGCCCAGGCCTGCGGACACGATAAAATAGACATAACGGCGTCGGGAATAGACGCCCTCGCGGTGGCAGGGCACAAGGGAATGCTCGCCGCGCAGGGCTGCGGCGCTCTGATTTTTTCCGAACGCTTCAATCCCGCGCCCGTGATGTTCGGCGGAACGGGCAGCGACAGCGCCAACGCGCACATGCCCGATTTCTATCCCGACAGGCTCGAAGCGGGCACGCTCAATTACCCCGCGGCCGTTTCTCTCGGCGAGGGCGTTCTCTATCTTTCCAGCCGACTTTACGAAAACCGCGACAGAACTATTTACCTCACCGACCTGCTCATAAACGGTCTGCACCAGATAAAGGGCGTAAAGGTATATTCCCGCTCCAATCCTTACGGCATCGCGGCTTTTTCGCTGGCGGGAATGCAGTCCGAAGAGGTTGCGTCTCTCCTTTCGGAGGAATTCGGAATATGCGTCCGCGGCGGACTGCACTGCGCTCCGCTCATGCACGAGGCGCTCGGTTCGGACGGATTGGTAAGGGCGTCGTTAAGTTCGTTCAATACTTCGGGCGAAGTAAATTATTTTTTGAGCGCCGTGGGCGAACTCGCCGCGCGTTGCCCCCGCTAAATGGCTTTAAGCTGTTTTATAATCTGTTGCAGCTTGCGTTTTTTGAACCCGTCGAGGAGTGGCGCCAGCGTCGAATAAAAATTATCTAGGTCGGCGTTGGTCAGCGTTCCGTCGCGCTTGCCCTGTTCCGCCTGCGCGATGATTGTCTGAAGAACCTGCCCTTCGCTCTTGCCCGCAAACGCCTTTGCGAGCGTCGCCGCAAGGTTTACGGTGTTCTCCACGTTTCCCGTTCCGCTCTGCGGCGGAGTGTTTTGCCCTTTGGTGTAATTTTTGAAATCGCTCATCTTTCACCTCGCATATAATGATAATACAGTTTATGTTTCGGGGTGTAAATATGCAACTGGCATTGTTATTGATTTTGCTCCTTGCGGGCGGTACGCGCAACATGGACGAATTCCGACCGCTCATAGAACAGATTGCGGGCGACGGCGCGTCCGATATGCTCAAAGAGGCGGAGCAGCTCTCCGCCGTCGTCTCCGCATTCGGAGGTGCTTCCGCCGAAGGCGCGCCTTCTTTTAAGTCATCGGCTGCGCCCGCAGGCGAAGGTTTTCCCCTCGCTCCCGTGGCGGGAATAGCCGACGAGGGCATTACATATTGCCTGGCAAGATACATGGCGTCGGGCAATTAGCCTTTTTTGCCGTGAATATTGCATTTGCGTCAGCATTATGATATAATAACCGTATGCAGACAGGAATTTCGACGGCTTCGCTCTTTCCTCGGCTCAGTACCGAGCAGGCGTTGGCAAAAATAAAATCGCTCGGGGCGCAATGCGCGGAAGTTTTCTTTTCAACTTTCTACGAATATCGCCCCGAATTTTCAAAAAAGCTCGCAAAAGAGGCGGAAGGCATTGCGGTAAATTCCGTGCACGTCAATTCGACCAATTTCGAACCCAACTTTTTCAATCCGTCGAGAAGGGTAAAGGGGGACGGCTATTACTGGCTCGACCAGGTGGGGCGTTCGGCGAAGCTGCTCGGTTGCGGCAATTATACCTTTCACGGCTTTAACCGCATAAACGGCAGGGCGCACGACGACTTTGACGCTTTTGCGGCGGGCATGAACGAAATCTGCGATTTCGCCTCCGATTATTCGCTTAAAATATGTCTGGAAAACGTGCGTTGGTCGCTCTACGACAGACCGGGCGTGTTCTCCGAGCTCAAAAGGCGAGTTCCCGCGCTCGGCGGCGTGTTCGATATAAAGCAGGCGCGCATGTCGGGCTTTCCTTATCAGGCTTATATAAAGGATATGTCGGGGGCAATCGAGTACGCTCACCTCTCCGACGTCGATGAAAACGGCGCAACCTGCCTTCCCGGCACGGGCGTTTACGATTTCAACGACATAATCGCGCGGCTCAAAGGCGAGGGCTTCGACGGGGCGCTTTTAATCGAGGTATATTCCGACAATTACGCCGACTTCGACGATATCGCCCGCTCTCTGGAATATATCAAAGAAATTGTATATAAAGTAAAATGATAATAGCCAGCAGTCGGATTAATGCGCGGCGCACGGGTTTATACCGTGCGCCGCGCATTTGTTTTTTGATAAAAAAGACTTGCGCCGCTATATTGTGCGTTAAAAAATGTTAATATACAACATATAATGAAAACTAATAAAAGATATAAAAAAATAATAAAAATCGATAATTTTTTTTAAAATTTGCTTGACTTCTACGCATCCTTTTGGTATGATATAAAAGCTGTCGATTTGGACGGCAGGTTCTTTGCGAACCGACCTCCGGCTTTTGTCGGAGCAAACGAAGACTGACAACTGCATAGAAGAGAAAAATATTAAAGTACAAAAGGCAATTTAGATTAATTGGTTAATACGAAGAAAGCGAATTGCAATTTTGCATAAAGTCTTGAACTGTAAAGATTAAATTAGTCGAGTTAAAGTTGTAGAATTTTTTGTAGGATAGTAAAAAAACTCAGAAAGATAGCGAGATATGCTATAAAGAAGAGAAAAGATCAAGCTACAAAGAGCATACGGAGGATGCCTTGGTACATGGCGCCGAAGAAGGACGTGACAAGCTGCGAAAAGCTGCGCGGAGGAGCAAATATCCTGAGAAACGCAGATATCCGAATGAGGGAACTCAGCGCGTTAACAGCGCGTTATCTGTGAGTAAATCCATAGCTCACAGAGGGGAACCCGGGGAACTGAAACATCTTAGTACCCGGAGGAAAAGAAAGTAAAAACGATTCCGTAAGTAGTGGCGAGCGAAAGCGGAGGAGCCCGAAGGAGTAGTAGTAATACGACTCTGGTATCGTAATCGAAATAAATCTTAGCCGAAGTCGGTTGGAAAGCCGCACGATAGAAAGTGAAAGTCTTGTAGGCGAAAAGATTTATAAGAGGATACAGCGAGTACGTCGGAACACGAGGAATTCTGACGGAATATGTGGGGACCATCCCATAAGGCTAAATACGACCATGTGACCGATAGCGAATAGTACCGTGAGGGAAAGGTGAAAAGAACCCCGGGAGGGGAGTGAAAAAGAACCTGAAACCGTGTGCTTACAAGCAGACAGAGGACTACGGGCATGCCCAGTCTGATGTCGTACTTTTTGTAGAACGGGCCGGCGAGTTACGTTGAGATGCAAGGTTAAGAGATAAAGTCTCGGAGCCGAAGCGAAAGCGAGTCTGAACAGGGCGTTAAGTATCTTGACGTAGACCCGAAACCTGATGACCTAACCATGAACAGGCTGAAGCAATGGTAAAACGTTGTGGAGGGCCGAACACACGCCTGTTGAAATAGTCGGTGATGATTTGTGGTTAGCGGAGAAATTCCAAACGAATCAGGATATAGCTGGTTCTCCTCGAAATAGCTTTAGGGCTAGCCTTGTTTTAGATTACCGAAGGTAGAGCACTAAATGGCCTAGGGGGCTTCACAGCTTACCGAAGCTTATTAAACTCCGAATGACGGATAATTGATGAACAGGAGTCAGACGGCGACAGATAAGTGCCGTCGTCAAAAGGGAAACAGCCCAGATCCACAGCTAAGGTCCCAAAGTATACGTTAAGTGGAAAAGGATGTGTCATTGTATAGACAACCAGGATGTTGGCTCAGAAGCAGCCACACATTAAAAGAGTGCGTAATAGCTCACTGGTCGAGTGATGGTG
>CAJLKN010000011.1 GCA_905207235.1 uncultured Eubacteriales bacterium | reverse complement strand
TCAAAGATAATTATATATAATTAAACTGTACATTTATGCGGAAAAGCAATTTTCCGCTTTTTATTGAGGAATTATGACGGAAGATATAAGGTCGGAGCGCAGGCTGGAAATAGTCGTGCCCACGTACAACCGCGCGGAGTGCGCTTTGCATATGTTCGAAACATACCGCGCGTTTCTCGAAGAGGGCTATGACTTCTGTCTGTCTGTATATGACAGCAGCACGGACGACGAAACGAGCAAACTCGCCGAAAAATATGCCTGCGAGGGCATTCGCTACGTGCGAGTGCCCAGCGAGGTCAATGTAGATGAAAAGACTATTGTCGCCCTCCGCGAGGCGCAAAGCCCTTACGTCATGCTGTGCGGCGACGGCAGTTCGGTTAATATCCCCGTCGTCCTCGGCATAATGGACAGGTATCCTCGGGCGGAACTAATCGCACTGTACGATAAAACATGGCGCTTGCAGAAAAAGTATTACCCGCAGTTCAAAGAGAGCGCGTGGGGGGATAAAAATTCCTTCTTTTCCGACCACTTCTGGCAGTTAATTCTGTACGGCGGGTCGGTTTGCCGCCGCGAGCTCATTCAGCGCATAGACAAAGAGGAAGTCATAAAAAATTTCGGCGGGCGCAACTTTATATATCCCTGCTCGCTGGTAAAATATTCCGTCGGTCCTTACGCCGCGGCGTTTGACGAAATGCTCATTGAAAACGCGGGCAAGACGGGCTCAGGCTGGATAAAGAACAAGCAGGCTTTAAAGGTCTGGGCGGAAAATATATGTTATTCCGTCGATATGTTGCGGGGCGACCTGTCGGAAGAGGCTCGCACGCGCATACTTTCGACTATGGGCGCGCGCACGGGATTTTTAACGGCGCGCGGACTTACGGTGCTGCGCACTTCGGGCAATTTCAGCCTTAAACTTTTGTCGCAGTACAAGCCTTCGTTCGTCAGGGTAAAGGGTTGTTCGCTCTTTTCGGCTTATCTCGTGGCGCTCTGTCCCGCGTGGCTATGCAAATTTTTCGTGGACGGCTGGCGCGTTTTAAAAAATTTTTTAAAGGGGAAATGATATGAAAGTTGTGCTCCTCGCGGGCGGTTTCGGCACGCGCATTTCGGAGGAAAGCCAATACAAGCCCAAGCCTATGATAGAGATAGGCGGCAAGCCCATTCTCTGGCACATAATGAAGGAATATTCCGCGCGCGGCTTCAATGAGTTTATCATCTGCGCGGGCTATAAACAGCAGGTAATAAAGCAGTGGTTCGCCGATTATTTCCTCTATAACAGCGACGTAACCTTCGATTTCACGCGCGGCTTCAACGATATGACAATACACAATCAGCACTGCGAACCGTGGAAAGTTACAGTCGTCGACACGGGTCTGAACACCATGACGGGCGGCAGAATTAAGCGCATAAAAGATTATGTGGGAAACGAAACCTTCATGATGACCTACGGCGACGGAGTGTGCGACGTGAACGTCGCAGATTTGCTTGCATTTCATAAATCGCACGGCAGGATAGCCACGCTCACCGCCGTTACGCTCGAACAGCAGAAGGGAGTTCTGGATATAGGCGGCGACAACGCCGTTTATTCCTTCCGCGAAAAGAGCGCGGCGGACGGAGCTTCGATAAACGCGGGATATATGGTACTCAATCCGCAGATTTTCGATTATATCGAGGGCGATGACACCGTTTTCGAAAGACAGTCGCTCGTCAAACTCGCCGAGGACGGCGAGCTTATGAGCTATCGCCACAAAGGTTTCTGGCAGTGCATGGATACAAAGCGCGAGATGGACATGCTCGAAAAACTCTGGCAGACGGGCAAAGCCCCCTGGAAGGTGTGGAAAGACTGATGGATTTAAGTTTTTACAAGGGCAGAAGGGTGCTAGTAACGGGGCACACGGGCTTCAAAGGCAGCTGGCTGTGCCGCATTTTAATCAACGCTGGCGCGGTCGTCGCGGGCTACGCGTTGGAGCCGCCCACACAGCCAAATCTCTATTCGTTGGCGGATATATCGCGGCGAATGACCTCTGTTACGGGAGACGTGCGCGATTTGGGAGCGCTTAAAAAGGTCTTTGACGCATTCAGACCGGAATGCGTAATTCACCTCGCCGCGCAGCCCATTGTGCGCGACAGCTACAAAATGCCCGTATATACCTACGAAACAAACGTCATGGGCACGGTAAACGTGCTCGAATGCGTAAGGCAATGCCCGTCGGTAAAGAGCTTTTTAAACGTTACGACGGATAAAGTTTATATGAACGACGACAAGCCCGACCACCCCTTCCGCGAGGACGAGCCGCTGGACGGTTACGACCCGTACAGCAATTCCAAGTCCTGTTCCGAGCTGGTAACTCACAGCTACAAAAAGAGCTTTTTTGCCGACGGCAGGTGCGCAATTTCGACGGCAAGGGCGGGCAACGTCATAGGCGGAGGGGACTTCGCCAACGACAGAATTATTCCCGACTGCATCAGGGCGATAGAGCGCGGCGAAAAAATCGCCGTCCGCAACCCTTATTCCACGCGGCCTTATCAGCATGTTCTTGAGCCGCTTGCCGTTTATCTCGACATAGTTGCAAGGCAATATTCAGACGCGAAGTATGAGGGATATTACAACGTCGGACCCGATTTATGCGATTGCGTTACGACGGGCGAGCTTGTGGATATGTTCTGCCGCGAATGGGGAAATCTCTCGTGGGAAAACAAATACGACGGCGGACCGCACGAGGCGGCGTTTTTAAGGCTGGATAACAGCTTAATCAAAAAGGTATTCGGCTGGCGTCCCCGCTGGCACATACAGGAAGTTATCCGCAAGACCGCGCAATGGACGCGCGTTTATATGGAAGGGGGAGATATCCCCGCCGAAATGGACAGACAGGCGAAAGAGTTTTTTGATTGTTGATGAAAGACGGCAAGGTTAAAAAGCGAGGTTTGGGCGCAAACTTCATATACAATTTCATAAGTCAGGTGCTGGCGCTCATCGTCCCGCTCATAACCACGCCGTATCTGTCGCGCGTTCTGCGCGAAACGGGCAACGGTCAGTACAGTTATGCTCTTTCGATAATAACTTATTTCATACTGTTCGCAAATCTCGGCTTCGACATTTACGGTCAGAGGCAGATAGCGGCATATCAGGACGACAAGGAACGCAAGAGCGCGGCATTCTGGGAAATAACCGCCTTAAAGGGCATATTCACGGCTGTATCCCTCGGCGTGCTCTATGCCGTGCTGTTTACGGCGGGCTTCGGAGAGAGCTACACGCCGCTCATTCTCATTCTGTCGGTGCAGGTTGTCATCGTTCCGCTCGACGTGCAGTTTCTTTTCAGGGGGGACGAAGATTTCCGCGCGATAGCTCTGCGCACCATAGTGCTGCGCGTAATCACGCTGGCGTGCATTTTCATTTTCGTAAGGCGTTCGACGGACACCTGGCTTTACTGTCTTTGCGTTTCGCTTTCGGCGGCTTTTTCCAATATCGTCATGTGGCCGTCGGTCTTTAAAAGGGTGAGTTGCGTGCCCCTGCGCGAGCTTAAACTTGCCCGCCATTTAAAGCCCGCATTTTTAATTTTTCTGCCCACTCTCGCCGTAACCGTATATTCCGTTCTGGACAAGACAATGATAGGTCTTCTCGCGGAAAATCCCGATTATCAGAACGGTTGCTACGAGCAGGCTTACAAGATAAACAGCGTTGCGCTTCTTCTGGTAACGCTGATATCTTCGGTTATGGTCTCCCGCAACGCGCACGAGCACGGCGCGGGCAATGCGGAGGGAGTAAAGAACAACATTTACTTCGCCGCGCGCTACGTCTGGCTTATGGGACTGCCGCTCATCGTCGGATTTGCCGTGCTTTCGCCCAACCTCTGTTCGTGGTTCTTAGGCGAAGGCTATGCCGAAGTGCCGTTGCTTCTCATGATAATGTCCGTAAGGTTTGTAGTCTCGGGACTGGGCGTCGTGCTCGGCGACCAGCTGTTCATTGCCACGGGCAGGGAAAAATATCCCACAATCGCCACGGCGTGCGCGGCGGTGCTCAATTTCGGGCTTAATTTCTGGCTCATACCTTATTTCGGCGCCGTTGGCGCGGCTATAACCACGGCTGTCGCCGAAGTGGCGGTAACCGCCGTACTGTGCATATGCGCGGCGGCTACGCGCAGCGTTTCTGTTTTGAAAATTTTTGTCTCGTGCTGGAAGTATTTATTGGCGGCTGCCGTCATGTTCGTGCCCGTATATTTCATGCAGAAATATATGCCTTACGAAATATGGTCTTTCGCCGCAATAACGCTTACCGGCGCGATAGTATATGGCGTTATGCTCATCGTACTGCGCGACGGGCTTACGCTTAAAGTTTTGAAGCGGCTGTCGGAGAAGTTATCCGCGCGCCGCGCGGGCGAAGATAAAAGCCCCGACGAACAAGGAGAGGACAATGTTTGAAAATCTGACTGAAGCTGAGGCGCGCGAGCGCATAAAAGAGATGGTTGCGGAATATTACCGCACGTACAAGAAAAGCGACCGCACCTTTAAGGAGGGCGACAGAATAAATTACGCCGCGAGGGTGTATGACGAAAAGGAGATGTGCGCGCTCACGGACGCAACTTTGGATTTCTGGCTGACGACGGGCAGATTTGCAGAGCAGTTTGAAAGTCAGTTCGCAAAGTGGCTGGGCGTAAAGTTTGCAAGGCTGGTCAACAGCGGATCTTCGGCAAACCTCATTGCCTTTTCCGTCCTCACCGCGCCCGAGCTGGGCGAAAGAAGAATTAAGCGCGGCGACGAAGTAATAACCGTCGCCTGCGGCTTTCCTACGACGGTAACGCCCGTAATTCAATACGGTGCCGTGCCCGTCTTCGTAGATGTAACGATACCTCAGTACAACATAGACGTATCGCGCCTGGAGGGCGCGCTTTCTGAAAAGACAAAAGCCGTGATGATAGCCCACACCCTCGGCAATCCCTTCGATTTAAAGAGCGTAAAGCAGTTCTGCCAAAAGCACAATCTGTGGCTGATAGAGGACAACTGCGACGCTCTCGGCTCGCAGTACACCATAGACGGAGTTACAAAATATACGGGCACGTGGGGCGACATAGGCACGAGCAGTTTTTATCCTCCCCACCATATGACTATGGGCGAGGGCGGCTGCGTCTATACGGACAATCCCCTCTTGAATAAGCTCATACTCTCGTACAGGGACTGGGGCAGGGACTGCATATGCCCGTCGGGCAGAGATAATTTCTGCCATCACCGCTTCGACGGCAAGTACGGACAGCTCCCCGAGGGCTACGACCATAAATATGTTTACAGTCATTTCGGCTACAACCTCAAAGTTACCGATATGCAGGCGGCTATCGGCTGCGAACAGCTTAAAAAGTTCCCCTCGTTCATAGAGCGCAGAAGGCACAACTGGAACAGACTTTATAACAATTTAAAGTGCGCTCAGGATAAAATAATTCTGCCCTGCGCCTGCCCCGACAGCAATCCTTCGTGGTTCGGTTTCCTCATAACTATAAGACCCGAAAGCGGGCTTTCCCGCAACGAAGTTACGGCATATATCGAGGGCAAAAACATTCAGACGCGCCTTCTTTTCAGCGGCAACCTCGTAAAGCACCCCTGCTTCGACGACATCCGCGGCACGGATGCGTACAGGGTGGCGGGCTCGCTCGAAGTTACGGATTTTATAATGAATAACACGTTCTGGGTGGGCGTATATCCCGGAATGACGGACGAAATGACGGATTATATGTCAAAGGTAATTCTCTGCGCGCTGGAAGGTAATAAATGAAAATAAGGCTGGCTGACTACGTTGCAGATTTCCTCGTAAAAAAGGGCGTAAAACATTGTTTCAGCGTCGTCGGCGGGGGAGCCATGCACCTCAACGACGCTCTTGGGCACAACGACGGGCTTAAAGTCATATACAACCACCACGAGCAGGCTTGCGCCATGGCGGCGGAGGCATATGCGCGGCTTAACAATAAAATTGCCGCCGTATGCGTAACCTCAGGTCCCGGCGGGACAAACGCCATAACGGGCGTGCTCGGCGGCTGGCTGGACAGCATTCCCATGTTTATAATTTCCGGTCAGGTAAGATACGACACGACCGCGCGCTACGCCTCGCGCTTTACGCAAGGGCTGCCTCTGCGCGCCGTGGGCGACCAGGAGTACGACATAGTAAGGAGCGTCGCGCCCATGACGAAGTACGCCGTCATGATAGAGGACCCCTCAACCATACGCTATCACCTTGAAAGGGCTTGGCATCTCGCTACAAGCGGTCGCCCCGGTCCCGTGTGGATAGATATACCCGTAAACTTTCAGGGCACGGTTATAGAGACGGACGACCTCGCGCCGTACGATCCTTCGGAAGACGATATTAACCTTCCGCCCCGCGTAAGCTGCGAGACGGCGGAGGACATTATTTCTCTCATTAAATATGCCCGTCGCCCCGTCATATATGCGGGCGGAGGCATAAGGCTTTCGGGCGCTGCCGAGCTCTTTTTAAAGGTTGCAAAAAAATTGGGCGTGCCCGTCGTTACCTACTGGAACAGTATAGATTTAATAGCTACGGACGACCCCTTATATGTCGGCAGGGGCGGCAATATGGGCGACAGAGCGGGCAATTTCGCCGTACAGAACAGCGACCTCGTGCTTGCGATAGGCACGCGCATATCCATTCGCCAGACGGGTTACAACTTCACCGCGTGGGCGAGGGAAGCAAAGGTTATAATGGTCGATGCCGACCGCGCCGAAATGAAAAAGCACACCATTCACGTAGATTACCCCGTATGGGCGGACGCAAAAGATTTTCTTTCCGCGCTCGACGATCTGTTGGAAGATAAGCCGCTTTTTTCGGATAAAATCTGGCTCGACGCCTGCGCAAACTGGAAGAGCAAATACCCCGTCGTGCTCGAAAGGCACCGCAAGGGCACGGAAGGCTACGCAAACGTGTATGCCTTTGTCGATTATTTGAGTTCTCGCTTGCCCGAAAACAGTCTCACCGCCGTATCGAACGGCGCGTGCTGCGTCGTCGGACATCAGTGCTACGTTATAAAAAAGGGAACGCGCTTTATAATAAACAGCGGCGTTGCCAGCATGGGCTACGGACTGCCAGCGTCGATAGGGCTCTGCGTGTCGGGCGGAAAGCGCGATACAATCTGCCTCGAAGGCGACGGCTCTGTAATGATGAACATGCAGGAATTGCAGACGATAGTAACAAACAAACTGCCCATAAAAATTTTCCTCATCAACAACAGCGGCTATCACAGCATAAGGCTCACACAGAACAACATATTCCCTCAGCACAGCAAGGTGGGAATAGGCGAGCAGTCGGGCGATCTGTCTTTCCCCGATTTTTCAAAAATAGCTTATGCCTTCGGCATACCCTATCTCTCGGCGCACGACAACGAACAGATGAAAAAGGCGGTTGACCGGGCTCTGGAAGCAGAGGGCTGTATCATGTGCGAAATATTCACGGATACGGCGCAGGTGTGGGAGCCAAAGAGCAGTGCAAAAAGGCTTGCGGACGGAAGAATAGTTTCTCCCCCGTTGGAGGATCTCGCGCCCTTCCTGCCGCGCGAGGAGTTTCTTTCAAATATGTTCATTGAGCCGGTGAAAGAGGATGAATGACATAAAAAGCGTAATAATAACGGGCGCCACGGGCGCGATAGGCAGCGCGCTTGCGCGCGTCTGCGCGGAGAAGGGAATTGAAGTTAACGCAATAGTCCGCCCCGATTGCTCCCGCCTTGAAAATCTGCCCGAAAGCGGGCTTGTAAAAATAATTGAATGCGACATCTCTGCACTGCCCTCTCTTGAAGGCGCTCTGCGCGCCGACGCCTTTTTTCATCTCGGCTGGGACGGCACATACGGGGATGCCCGCAGCGACATTAAAAGACAGTCGCTCAATATTTTATATACGCTCGACGCCGTTTCTCTCGCCTCGTCGGCGGGCTGTAAAGTTTTTGTCGGCGCGGGGTCGCAGGCGGAGTACGGTTCAAAGGGCGGAGTGCTTCGTCCCGATACGCCCTGCTTCCCCAAAAGCGGCTATGGCATTGCAAAATATGCTTCGGGCGCGCTCTCGCGCGCTGAATGCTCGCGCAAGGGCATAAGGCACGAATGGTGCAGGATATTGTCCGTTTACGGACCGTGCGACGGGCAATATACGCTCATATCCACGCTGATTTCCACGCTCTCGGCGGGCGGCACGGCAAAGGTTACTGCGGGCGACCAGATATGGGACTATATGTACTCTGACGACGCCGCGCGCGCTCTTTTGTGCGCCGCGCAAAACGGTAAAGACGGTGCTGTATATTGCCTCGGAAGCGGCAAGGCGCGCAGGCTTAAAGATTACATGCTCGACGTAAAAAATGCGATAGGCAGGGGGGATATCAGTTTCGGCGCGATAGATTATTATCCCGACCAGGTCATGCACCTCGAGGCCGACATTTCTTCGCTAGTCGCAGATACGGGCTTTGCGCCCCTAGTGCAGTTCGACGAGGGGATAAGGCGCACATTGGAATATAATCGTTCGCATAAGTAAAAAAATCCGTCCGCATAAGCGGGCGGAATTATCATTTAAAGATGAAAATACATAGAATATATGGCGGCGCAATGATAAATAATATGTGTCGGGCGCACACATGCGCAAAGGTGAATGCATGAAAAAGAATATAATAAAAACTTGTGTGTTCGGCGTGCTCGCGCTCTGCGTGATGACGGTGATTTTTCTTTTTTCTCACCAGACGGGTTCTTCCTCGTCCCAGGCGAGCAACCGCGTCGGCAAAATATTGCTCTCAATTCTCGGCATAACCGTGCCCGACGGTCAGTCGCCGTCCTCCGTGGTCATTTTCTGGGAGCTCACCGTGCGCAGCCTTGCGCATATATTTCTATTTGCCGTGCTGGGGCTTATAACCTTTCTCGTCTTCAATTCGGCTTTCGCAATCAGAAAGCCCAAGAGCAGGCGCAGCGTCATGTCCGCGGCGATGTGCGCGCTGTTAGTTAGCTTGCTGTACGCCGTGTCGGATGAATTTCATCAGTCTTTCGTATCGGGCAGAACGGCTAGCTTCCGCGACGTGCTGATAGACGCATGCGGCTTTGTTTTTGCCGTCGCCATTGGGTTCGCCGTAACGTGGTTTACTCTACCGAGCGAAGGTGAAAAGAGTGCGACGGAATAAGATAAAATATTTAAAATAAAGTGGATTGTGGCGGGCGACAAAGTCGCCCGCCACATTAAATTGTTTTCGACAGCTGTATTGTTATTTGTTCGAATGCCTTAATTTTTTCTACGCGCATTGGCAGACGTTTGCGAAGGAGGGAGGAGGCAAAATGTTTGACATTTTGTTCGCCATGATTTAGAATACCTTTAACATTTTCTGCTGTTCAGCTTGCCCGAACGCTACATATTAATAATTTTTATGTGTGTTTGCCGAGCGTTTAAATTTGCGAATGAAAAACACTTGTAAATCAATGCGGATATGTTGTGATTGGCATTCGCGCGTGCGTTTGAATTTTTTGTCTTACAAATTGTTTTAAAACTAAAAACTTCAAAAATCACGCTGACATGGCGGAATTGGCAGACGCGCAGGACTTAGAATCCTATTGCGTCACAAATTAACATAATTTTTAACATAAAAACTGAAAACTTCACAAAAACCACGCTGACATGGCGGAATTGGCAGACGCGCAGGACTTAGAATCCTATTGCGTCACAAATTAACATAATTTTTAACATAAAAACTGAAAACTTCACAAAAACCACGCTGACATGGCGGAATTGGCAGACGCGCAGGACTTAGAATCCTGTGATTATCTCGTGCAGGTTCAAGTCCTGTTGTCAGCACCAACAAATTTCGGGAGAAAATTCACAAATTTTCTCCCGTTTTTGTTATCATTGGGAAGTTTTGGGAAGTGAAAATTTGTTTTGTTTAGCTAAAAATTGGCTGTTTTGTGTCCAAATTACAGTTTATAGTCGAATTTGTTAATTTCTTTCAACATAAACTCTTGTGAATAATCTGTATAGCCTCTGTCAACGCGACTGGTTTTAACATCCGAATCGTACTCATGACCGACCCATTTCATCACGACTTCGCCGGAGATGCCACATTCTTTTGCCCTTGTTATAAAGGTATACCTCAGTTCGTGAATGTGTCTTTCGGGGAAAAGATTTTTCATAGCCGACCTAAGTCCATAGCGTTGAACGGCTCTCGCCTTGTCGAAGTCGATAAGGTGCAGCACCCTTTTCAGCATGGGCGATACGGGAATTTTTCTTATGACCTCGGCGTGACCTTTTCTCGTCTTTTCGGAGCGGCAGGTTATGTATGTGCCGTCGTATTCAAGGGTAGTCAATTCGCCTACTCGCATACCCGTATAGAGCAATACGAGCATGGCGGAGACGGAATACTTGTCGCTGTTGGTCGAGCAGAAATCGATGAGCTGCTTTTCCTCGGCTAAGGTAAGCGCCTTGCCTTTCTTGACTTCGTAGTGGGCAAGCACGACTTTGTTCATCGGCGACTTGATGTTGTAGTCGTCGTGTATGACGTCAAAGATTGCAGAGAGCATCTGTTTGAGCTTCTGAGCCGTTCTGTTGTTGCCTTTTTCAGTCTTCTCGAACAGGAAGTTCTGAATGTGTTGGCGCGTAATTTCGTTTACGCGCATTTTGCCGAACCTCGGCAGCAGGTGCTTTATGGACATCATCTCATAGCTTGAATAGGTAGTATCCTTGATTGTCTGCTTTTTGACCTTCAACCAGTCCTGAACAAAATCAGAGAAGAGGGGGTACTTGTTGTTTTCCCTTTCACTAACCGCCTCGGCAAACTTTGCTAAAAATCTTCGTTTCATTGTCTCAAAGTCCTTGGCGGCAACCTCTATGTGGTAGCCGTCGCTGCGGTATCTCGCCTGATAGTATCCGTCCTGAGTAATTCGGTATGTAACCAGCTTGTCGTTTATCGTAAATAATCTTTTAATGCTTTCCGGCATTGCGTTAATCTCCTTTCTTGTAAATTCGATATAACGACCGCCGCCGTTGCTATTTGCTTGTGCCTTCCTTTCTTCCTTGGCTGTAAGAGTTTTCAATCACTCCAGCGTTATGCTCTCCGACGCGGCTTTAAGAATAAGGCTTGTAACCTCGTCTCTCTCGCGTTCGTCGGGAACGTACTTAATTGCGTCTAAAATTTTCTTTAATGCGTTGTCTGTCATTTCCTCCTTGTGCGGTTATTGTATGGGTACAGCCGCGTATTTTAATCTCCTTTTGTCGCTGGGTTTTCGAAAAGCAGGTATCGCCCTGCCGCTTAAGCAATTTTATTATAATTCTTAAATTTTCCAATTAAAAGGAACTAAAGCGGTATCTTCCCAAAACTTCAGAACAAACCACAACTATACCCCAACAAACCCCAACTAAATGGAGGCAGGGCGGCGCTCTTATGAAGTTTTGTATGTATAAACTGTACATATTACTGCTCACATAAATACTTTTTGTAACGCCCCTGAATGGTGTAAATCACCGATTGTACAGTCCCTGCGCTGCGGTTGACGAGCTTTGCAATCTTTCGCAAAGTCATGCCTGCCATGCGGTAATTCAGGATCTCTCGGTGGTAGGGCGTAAGCTTCATTTTGTCCATCATCTGTTCGGCGACAATGTATTCTTCTTCGCTCGGTGTATATGTAATTGTCTCTTTGTTGTTGAGTGCTTCAACCATACTTGCACTCTTCATAAAATCGCGGTATCTGCCACATATCATGCGGGTAATCAGCTTATAGCAATAGTACTGAATGCTTATATCTTTGCCCTTCTTATCTGCTGTATATGTGTCTTCAAGGTGCTTTCCGAAGTGCTCGCAGAGGAAGAGTGCAACCGTCTGCACTATGTCATAGTTGTCTGAAAGTATGTAGCCGGGCTCGTTCTTGCGGTAAATGTCTTTGCAAATTTGCGTGTGTATCTTCGCTGCGAAACTGCCCGAAAAGCGAATAAGGTTCTTGGTCTCCTTGCATACGATGAGTTCGGCTATTCCCAGAACATTTTCGCAAGAGATAACCTCCTTAAATACCCTGAAACTTCTTTTGTTTGTCTTTGTCATTTGTTTTACCTCCGTCTTAAACTTTTTCGTCTTTCGACGGGGTAAAAAGGGCATAGGCGATTTATTGATTGCAGAACTCTAATGTAACGGCGTCCCCTGTCAATAGAGAGAGAAAATTTCCTTAAAGAGGCTTGCTGTTGTCATTATGAAATTTACAAGCGACATTGACTGGGGTAAACGGCTATGCCAAAATATCCCCTCGAAAGAGAAAACAGACCTAAAACGGCTATTGACAAAAGACAATACAAACATAAGTTCAGGTTAAAATGCGCGCAAAGCCCTCTAATTTGCCTTCTGACGGCAAACAATAGTTTTCTTGATAACTTTTACACATCCGACCACCAACGCGGCTTAAAACGCAAATTACGCGGCTCAGAGGGGGAATAGCGGAATGAAAGGCGGCGGACAAAAAAATAACGCAGCACATTTGCGAGCGGGTTAGCGCAAAGTGCTGCGTTTTTGTCCGCCTTTTCTCGGCGGTTGGTTTTGTCTATTTACTTGTATCAAAGACAAGCGCATGTCTTATACCCATTTGTGATAAATTTACAAATTTTCATTCTCACACTTGTAATCAAGACAAGGCACGTCTTATGCCTATTTGTCAAAATTTACATGTTGATTTCGTACTTGTATCAAGACAAGCCACGTCTAATTGTCATTTGCTAAAATTTACAGGTTGTTGATTTCATACTTGTATCAAAGACAAGTGCACGTCTAACTCTCATTTGCTAAAATTTACAAGTTGCAATTCGTTCGTTTAAAGGTAATTTGTTATGGTTTTTTTTGCTGAATAAAACCTGATTGCGCCGTTCGGTTATTTGGGGGTACTTGTTATAAACAAGCGCACACACTGCGGTCAGTTACTCAATTTGGGCATCTTTTAAGTAACTGACAGATTTGCGTTTTTTTGTTCAAAATTTTTGCTCTAGAGAGCGGGATAAATCGTTCGATTGAGTGAGAGGGACGTGCGCTTGTCTCGGCGCCCGAGCGCGCAGCGCGAGGGTGGCGGAGCGGCGACAGCCGCTACGCCAGCTGAAAGCCGCCGACTTGTACAAGACAAGCGCACGTCTAACTGTCATTTGTAATAAATTCACAAATTAACATTTAGAAAATTTGCTTGCCTGATGGAGGTTTAATTCTTCGTCGGGCAATTTTCAATTTTGGCTATTTCCCTGATATATAAGCTGAATTTTTGCCCATTTTCAAGCGAAATTATTGTGCTGTTCTCGCCATCCGAAAGGGAGCAGACAAAATAATCGCTTAGCATTTCCTTAATCTCCTGCATCAGACTTTTTTCGTCGGTTTTGTAGTTTTTCTCTGTAATTTTGATTTGTGCATCTGCCATAAAATAGTTTTACCTCTAAATTGTATTTCACTTAAAGCTTGCGCGCCTTGCCTTTGTGTATCTATATTATAGCTTCTTATTTCCGACACATCAAGAAAAATGTCGGTAAACAGAAGAGAATAGATTGTAGAAGAAGGTCTATTTTATGGTTAATTTGTCGAAACTGTCGGAAAGCCTCAAAGAGCTTATGACGGAACATAATCTTAATCAAGTCGCACTTGCCGAAAAGTTAGGTTCAGGGCGGACAAAATTTTCGGATATACTGAACGCAAAGAATGCCCCGAACTACAATACTTTTATCAAGCTGATAGAGTATTTCAATTGTTCGGCAGATTTTTTGCTGGGATTTAAAGACTATACTTGTGAAGAGGTGCGCTATAAGCCCGTGCAGCCGTTCAATAAAAGGTTGAGAGATATGTTTTCAATCTCCGGGACTTCGCAATATGCGTTTGTCAAGCAGACAAAGACTTCTTGGAGTGTGTTGTATAATTGGCTCACAGGGAAGACGTTACCATCAGTCGATAATCTCGTAAAAGTGGCAAACTACTTTTCGTGTTCGGTGGATTATCTATTGGGCAGAGTTTAATTAAAACAACATAAAAGTAAGCGGCGGAGCGTTGACATCAACGCTCCGCCGCTATTTTTTATTTGTAAATTATACTAATTAATTGTAACTTTGATATAGCAAATACAGCCTATTTATTGACCAACGCAGAGGTTATTGTCTGTACAATGTCTTTGTCATTTTGCGACAACTTACGGTAATTGCTAATAAGCTTTTGTTCTTGCTTTGACATGGAAATTGATTGTGGTGCATAATCGTAATAATTTTGCCTCCCGACAAGATAATCAACAGAACATTGGAAAAAATCTGATATCTTAATTAGAGCATTGTAGTCGGGTAACCTATTTAGGTTAGTCCAACCAATTACTGTAGTGTATGGAATACCGCTCTGTTCAGCAAATTGCTTTCGGTTAAGATTTCTTTCATCAAGCAAATCGTTAAAAATATCTATAAACATTTTATACCCATTAATAATTTTATCATATATTTCTAAATAGATACTTGACATATCTAACAAGGTTGTTTTATAATTAAAATTACCTAATTAGGTATTTTATAACTATTCATTGTTTTTTTTCAGATGGCAAGTATTTAGTGAATTGATAATTTAGCAAGTGCCAGCCAGAGATACATTTTATAGAGCGTGTTTCCGGTTGGAACACGTTTTTTGTTTTATGGAGAATTCAAATGTTAAATAAATGGCGTATGTTTTTATTGTTGTGTATTTCTATGGCGCTGACAATGATTTTATTTGTCCTTGCATCCTGTACAAGTGGAGAGGTCATAGTAAAGCTTTATGATGGCGATAGCTATATAAAGGATGTTACCGTTAGTAACGATAATGAGTATGATTTTGGTGCATTGGAAAAAATTGGCTATACATTTTTAGGGTGGTATAGCGAGAAAGAAGGCGGCGATGCTTATTCAGACAATCAGGGTAGCAGTGCAGGCATGAAATGGAGTAAAAATAATTCTACTAATGTTTATGCTCATTGGGAAGCTAATAAATATAGTATTGCTTTAAATTATTGTGGGGCAACGGCTTATGATGATGTTAATGCAATTACTGTTACTTATGATTCTGAAATAACCAATAAACTTCCGGTTCCCCAAAAGTCAGGCTTTACGTTTTCTGGTTGGTACACTTCAGAACGTAGTGGAATCCAGATAACTGATAGTAGTGGTGAATTTTTTGAAGAGACAAAGATTTTTACCAATGCAATATATCCATTGGACGATGACGGCACGACTTTATATGCTCATTGGAGCAATAAGATGATAACATACATATTTTCTTCCGGTGAAGGGGAAGTAATTACTCAGGAGTCGTATGCAGTTGGTACGGTTTTACAGGAAATTCCGTATGCAGTAAAAGATAATTATTGTTTTAAAGCTTGGTGTTTTGATCAAACTATGCTTTCGGAGTTAAAGTTGCCATATACGGTAACAGATACTGATTCAAATGTTGTGATGTTGTATGCAGAATTTATTCCGGCGACAATCGATGTTTTACAATTTACAACAATTCCTTCCACAGGGGATAAGGAATATGAAGTCAGTTATAGCGGTGATGCAAAAACGATAGTTATACCTGATTCGTATTATGGTAAAAAGGTTACTCGACTTAGATCAATAAATTCTGTTACGGTACAAGAGGTTATTTTACCTCAAACCATAAAAGAAATAATTAATGGTGCGTTTGAAGGTTGTGCATCATTAGAAAAAGTGAATTTGCCTTTAGCTATTGAAACTGTACCAGAAAGGTGTTTTGCAAACTGTGTAGAATTATCTGATATTGAGATACCATTAGCGGTGACTTCAATAAGAAAGGAAGCTTTTGCCGGATGTTCTTCTATTGAGTCAATAAAGTTATCAGCAAATATATCTATTATTGGAGATGGTGCATTTAAAAACACGGCATCATTACAACAATTCCAGATTGATGAAAACAATAATAGATATATGGTTATTGAAGATGTTTTGTATTGTAAAGTTGGCACATCGTCATATCTTGTGCAGTATCCATTAGGGAAACAAGGTACTACATATGATATTGATGATTCAGCGACAAAAATATTGGATTACGCATTCAGCAATTCAAAATTGTCTTCTATAGTTATAGGTGGGAAAATTTCTACAATCGGAGAGGGAGCATTTGAGAATTGCATTAATCTTGTAAATGTTTCATTTTTAAGCGATGTCGTGTCTTTTACAATAGAAGACAATGCGTTTAAAGATTGTATAAATTTAAAAGCTATAAAAATTGAGCAGACAAAGATTCCGACATTGAGCCAGACAGCTTTTATTGGCGTTGCAGAAACGTTTTCAGTTTATGTGCTCAGCAATATGGTTAAGAATTATCAAAATGCAACAAACTGGAAAGATATGGCTAGCAATATTTATTCGCTTGGAACTATTTATGGTGACTTTGCTGTTGAAGAGGTAGATGAGGGGTATGTTATAAGACAATATTTTGGTACAGCAAAGGAAGTGTCGATACCCTCAATATTGAATGCAAAAAAAATAGTTGGAATATCAGCTAATGCTTTTTCTTTTTCATCAATTGAAAAAGTAACAATTTCTCAATACATTGCAGCTATAGGGGATTATGCTTTCAATAATTGTAATAATTTAAATTCAATAATAATGGAATGTTTGCCACCCGTTTTAGGTGATGCTGCATTTGACAATATTAGTGTGGACTTTGGCATTTATATAAAAAATACGACAGATGTGTTGGATGCATATAGGGAAGCAGACAAATGGTGCGACCTTTCAGAACATATTTGGAGTTATCAATAATTAAAATTACTAGGAGAAAATTATGAAAAAGTTGATTTCTGGTTTAATATGCGTTTTGGCATTACTTGGTGTTATTTTTGTATTTTCGGCTTGCACAAGCGAAGGAACATCAAAAAGCATAACAAATCTTACTTATAATGGTGAGGTCATTACTTGGGACAGCGTAAAAAATGCAAAAAATTATAAAATATGCATAGATAACGGTACGTCGATTGTTGTTAGCCAAGCTGAAGGTGCCGTATCTTACAGATATGATTCTCAGGGTGAAGATTTTGATTTTTACATAGAAGCTGTGGTTAAAGAAGGCAGCGATAAAAATCCAACATATTCTCTTCGTTTTGAGAACATCGGACAGGTAACAAATCTTAATATCGAAGACGGCAATTTGACTTGGGAACCGTTGGAAGAAGCCGAAAAGTACGAAATAATGTATAACGGAGATATTGTGAACAGCAATGTCGGTACAACCAGTTATGCTGTACAACCCGGAGAGTTTTCTTATAAAGTAAGAGCCCTGAAAGGTGTTGCTGAAAGCGTAGATGGTAATAATCCTTACTATTCGGTGTGGAGTACTGCGCTTACTGGAACTGTTTTAGCTGCTCCAAACAATATTTCATATGATTCGGAAGTGTTTACTTGGGAAAAAGTACAGGATGCCGCTTCGTATGTAATAAAAATTGGCAATGAGGAATTTGCAACTAATACGAACAGTTTTGAGTATATCGCAGGAACGGAGGATTTCTCTGTTTCCGTTTGTGCTGTAGGCGACAATAATAAAAAGATTTTTAATTCTAAGTATAGTGAAGCTAAGAACTATACATATATTGCACCTATTGAAGGGTTAAATGTTGTTGATGGCATTTTAAAGTGGACAGCTTCAGAGAATGCTGTGAGATATAAAATAAAAATAAATGGCATAGTGAACAACGAAGAATTAACATCAAATGAATATGCTGCTTTGTCAAGTGGTAATAGCTATAGAATACAAATTCTACCGATAGGGGGAAGTGATTTCTATTTTTCGCGCTGGTCAAATGAAATAACTATCAATATTTTGCGTAGTCCTGTAGTCAGTTATGGGGATGGCGTTATAAAATGGAATCAAGTAACCGGTTGTAGCGGTTATGAAATAAAGATAAGTAAAGGTGATACCGTTACGCATACAGCCAGCGTTGGCGCAGAAACTTTTGTGTATGAATATTCGTTTGAGGATGCGGGTGATTATTCTGTTTATGTTAAGGCAACGTCGCTTGGAACCGGTGGGGTATATGAGTCAAAATATAGTTCAGCGTACTCAGTTAAAAGATTGGCAACGCCGACAAACGCACAAATTGTTAACAGACCTTTAGAGCAAAATCAGGTTTCGGTAACATTTACGCCTGTAGTTGGTGCAAGCGGTTATTCTCTACTTGCTGATGATGTTGAAATTGCTACAGTAAGCAGTGGATCAACTTTCTCGGTAGATCTATCAAAAATGACAAATAAAACAGAAGAATCTGTTGTAAACTTCAAGGTTTTTGCGCGTGGCGCAGTTACAAGTGAAGGTGCAGTGCTTGATTGTAAAGTCCCTCTTGATTTTAATGTTACCAGATTGGCGGCTCCTAACAATGTAATTATTAACGGTAATCAAATTTCTTGGGATTCAGTAAATCATACTAGTAAGTATGTCATTACAATTGATGGAAAAAGAACGGAAGTTACTACAACATCTTATACCCTTACAGATCTTTCTGCTGGTTCCCATTCAGTTTATGTTCAGGCAATGGGAAATGGCGAGGAAGTGATAACGGGTGGTTTTTCAAATGCTCTTTCAATTAATAAGTTGTCTACTCCTTCAAGCCTTGTTATTAAAGATGGGTTATTAACTTGGAATACCGTTGCCGGGGCTACGGCATATAAAGTTATACTGGGGACAGAAATATATAATGCTGATGCAACTTCTTTTAACTTACTTGGTTATGAAAGTTATATTACTGAAGGCAGAGGAACTCAGATTAGTGTATATGCCATAGGTAATGGCGGAAACGTTATAGATTCAGATGTCTCAGCTACAAAAACAATAAGTAAATATAATCGTCCTACTAATATTAAAGTTAATGGCGATAATCTTGTGTGGAATCCTTCTTCGGTAGACAGTATTAATTGCAATGCGTATAAGTTAATAATCTCTAAAAATGGCGGGGAAGAATATACGGTTAATGTGACCGGAAATTCATATTCAATGTCCAATTTTGATGCGGCGGATTATTCTGTAAAGATTATTGCTGTTGGTGATAATGTTCAAACAATAGATTCGCCAGAATCAAATTCTTATTCGTTTAAAAAGCTTGCCGCAATATCTAAAGTAAATAGAAACGGCAGCACCTACACATGGGATACCATTCCTGCTGCAACTGCATATGAAATAAAATTGAGCAAGGATGCAACTTGGACTACAGTAAACACAAATTCATATACCCCAGAGTTTATTACCGAAGGGGAATTTGAAGTGAGTGTAAGAGCAATAGGTAATGGAACGGATATTATCAATTCAGATATTTATTCGTTTACGCAAAGAGTAACTCGTTTTACACAGCCTGTTGAGCAGCAAACATTAATTAATGATAATTCATTTAAAGTTGAAACGAACGGTAATACGCTAATCGTTACATTAAAAAAGCAGGATGAGGCAACTGGTTATAAATTATATGTCGGCGGAATAGAAAGGAATAATATTGTTTCCGAAACTGACTCGGAGGTAGTATTTAACTTTACTATGACAACCGTTGGGGCTGTATATAAAATACAAGTGCAGGTGCTAGGCAATATTTTTAATGATAACGGCGTATATATGCTTGATTCTAACAAATCAACAGAAGTATCTGCTCAATATATTGCTTAAAGTATATGGAAATAATATTTAGCTTTTTAAGTCAATTAATTTTTACGGTTGGGGTGATCATAGCTTTTGGGCTACTGATTGCCCTTTGCCGTAAAGCGTTTTGTAATATTGTCGGAGAGAAAGGAACTAAAATTCTGTTAATAACCGGTATAGTAGGTACACCTATCCATGAATTAAGTCATGCTCTTATGTGTATTGTGTTTGGACATAAAATAACGGCAATTAAATTGTATCAACCTGATAGTAGCGATGGAACATTGGGCTATGTTGAGCATTCATATAATCCAAAAAATATTTATCAACGAGTAGGTAATTTTTTTATTGGTATAGCTCCAATTTTAGGTGGAAGCGGCGTAATTCTGCTGTTTATGTATTTGCTAGTGCCGAATATTTTTTATGATATGCAAAGCGAACTTGCATTTGTTTCGTTAATCACATTTGATTTGCTTGACACTTATACCTATCTGTCTATTTTAGAACTATTTTGGAGTGTAATAGAAATCATATTTGGTTTTACTAATATGGGAAGTATTCTTTGGTGGATATTTTTTTTATTGGCTTTTATGATTTCAAACCATATGGAATTGAGTACGGCAGATATAAAAGGCGGATTAAGTGGTTTAATAGTCATTGTTATGCTTCTGTTGATTGCGGATGTCGTAATGTATTTTATTTCATTAAATGTCCTGGAAACATTTACAAACGCTCTAATATCTTTTTCGGCAAGTATCATTGGCTTTCTCGCGGTTTCCGCTGTATTCTCCGGGATTATGATTCTAGTTGCGTTTGCAATCAAAACAGCATCAAATCTTGTAAAAAAATAATTAATGGTGATAATTATGGCAAGGAAAAAATATGTTGTAATCTTTATTTTGTTAATAAGTATTTTTCTTTTTTGTGCAATGGCTTTAACAGCTTGTGGTATTGATTTCAATGGCGGAGAAAGCCAATTAGAAAAGATAACCGTTATTGTAGATAAGACCGAAGTCGAAGTTGGTGAAACTGTTAATTTGAGTTTTTCAACAATGCCTGAAGCCCCCACGAATGCCCATGACGGTAGTAGATATAAAGCATCGTGTATAGAATTTTTTGCGAGAGTTGACGGTGTGGATACAAGAATTAGTACACAACAAACAACTGCTACATATACCGTAAATTCTGTAGCAGAAATAAGTTTTTGGGCAAAGTACTGCAATCATTCTACTCATTCTGATACCGATGGCGATTTAGTGTCAGAATTGATAAATATTACAATTAAAACTAATATTATTTCGACTTTGGGAGAATTAAAAGCAATTGCTAATAGTAGCAAGGCGTATGTTCTTGGTGCGGATATTGACCTTTCAAGCGAAGAAAATTGGACACCTATAGAGGGATTTAGTGGCACGCTTGTGGGTAACGGACATAGCATCAGCAATCTTAATATAAATGCTGTTAATATGAAGAATATTGGCTTGTTTGGTACTTTAAACGGTACGGTTAAAGATTTGGCTATTGAAGACGTAAGTATAACAGCAAGTGGGGATGCGGGTTATGCAGGTGCAGTTGCTGGTACAAATAATGGTACAATAGAAAATGTAACTGTCAGCGGTGTAGTTAAACCTACATATTATAATTATGTTGGAGGACTAGTCGGTTGGAATAATTGTGGTAAATTAATTAATTGTACCAATAATGCGAATGTTTTAGGAATGGACTCCGTTGGGGGAATCGCTGGGTCCTCTACTGTGAATGTAAGTAATGCAATATCTGGATGCTTAAATCAAGGCGAAATTAGTGGCAGGGATAATATAGGCGGAATTGCAGGATATCTTACTTGTGTCAGAAGTAATTCTACATATTATATATCAGATAATACTAATAAGAATACTGTGACGGGTTCAAATAGGGTGGGTGGCATCTTTGGTGAGGTATATGCTTTTTATCAAAGTTATAATTGGAATGATTATAATAGCTACTTTTCAATATCTGGTTTAGTGAATGAAGGTAAAATTATTGGTAGTGATAAGTGTAACGATACAGGAGGACTAATCGGTAAGGCTACAAGACTTACAAATCTGACTGCTTCGCAAAATAAGGCCGACATCAGCGGAGGCATTTGTGTGGGTGGATTAGTAGGCTACGCTCCTGATACAAATATAAATGCGGCTGGTGAAGAGAATGTTAATACCATAACGGGAAATGGTAAAGTAGGCGGTTTTGCAGGGCAGGCGGCCGTTATCGAGAACGCAACTAATAGCGGTACTATAGTGTCGCTTAATGCTTTTTATGAAGATGATGTAAACAAGGGTTGTGTTGGTGGTATCGCTGGTGAATGTGATGGAATTGTTAATTGTACAAATTATGCAGATATAGTAGTTGAACACAGCGGGCTTTATATTGGTGGTTTGGCTGGTTATATTGTTGTATCTGATAGCAACAGAGTTAATAATAATACTAATTATGGCGCAATTGAAGGTTATAAATATGTCGGAGGTATAGCTGGATATGTAACTTGTGTAAGAAGCAATGCCACATATGCCATATCAAATAATGATAATTATAACTCTGTTCATGGCGATAGTCATGTTGGTGGAATTTTTGGAAGAGTCTATGCTTTTTATCAAAGTTATAACTGGAATGACTATAATAGCTATTTCAGCATATCCGTTTTGAAGAATGAAGGTGAGGTTGTATGTAATAAGCTTAACGATTATGCTGGTGGATTGATCGGCTCTGCTCAGCGAATTTCAGTTATGACAACCTGTGAAAACATTGCGGATGTTACAGGCGGTCAATATGTTGGAGGACTTGTTGGCTATGCCCCTGACACAAATATTAAAGCAACTGGCTTTACTAATAATAATACTATAACAGGTTCTTATTATGTTGGCGGATTAGCAGGGTATGCAGGAGTAATAGAATACGGCAACAATGCCGGAGAAGTAATTGCTACCGGAGCAAACAGCGATGGGAATACATACCTTGGGGGTGTTGCAGGCTATTGTACAGGCATTATTGGTTGTGTAAATAACTCTGATATTAACGTGAATTACAACGGTAATTGCGTTGGTGGTGTAGCGGGATACATCTATTTGTCTAATACCAATACTGTTTATGACAATGTCAATTATGGTCAAGTCAGTGGGAATAATTATGTTGGTGGCATTTTTGGATATGCTACATGTACAAGGAGTAACGCTACATACAAAGTAACGGCTAATGAAAATAAAAATACTGTTACTGGCGGTAAGTATGTTGGTGGTATAGCTGGATATGTTTATGCTTATTATCAAAGTTATAATTGGAATGATTACAACAGTTATTTTGAGATTGTGAATTGTACCAACGAAGCGGAAATCATTGGCGAAGAATGGGTAGGCGGTATCTGCGGAGGAAATTCGAGATTAAAGACAGAAGATGTATTAATAAGTACCAATACAACCTCTTATGGCACAATGTTGGGTACAGCAAATCAAGAATAACATAAGATAATATTTTATACGAAATATATTTTTAATCAGGAACTTATAGTCAGCACTAAAATAATATTAAAAATTTGCGAGCATTGTTTGCTGGTGGATTTCTTAATTAAAAGATGCTTTTATTTTATCTGTGTTTAATAAAATAACTATCAGTTTTTAATTCTAAAAATAATAGTCTTTTGTCTCGTGTGCAAGTATACGATATTATGCGTTTTATAACGCTTAAAAGTATAACCGTCCTCTACGGTATAACGAGTGTGGAAATTTGGACGAGCTGTGGTTATAGTTTACTTACAATCGTAACATTTGACAAAACAAGCGGCTAGTGGGTTTCGCCTTCAAGCACGGCGACAAGTGGAACAAGCATTTCAAGCAGTTCTCTTGCAAATTCTTTCACTGCGGCGACTTATCTTACCTCAACTAATATCAACCACTATTGGAATCGCATCTTATTTTAAGCTATTTTTAAGTTGTTAGTTAAACCTGATACTTATATTTAAAATGCAATAAAGCCGCCCTGTTAAAGGGCGGCTTTATTACTATACATATTTTAGTCAATTTAAAGATTATCTTTACTATATAATGAAATTTAAATATAGGATTGATTTTAAATATTGAAATTTAACATTTTATGTGCTAAACTGAAAGAGCGGATTTCAGTACAATTACAAATAAAAAAGAACTGTTTTATGCAACAGTTCTCTTTGAGTACACAGCGTGTACAACCGAAAAATCGGCGGTTTGAAAAAATCTTATTTGAACTAATGGTGTTATCCTGAACGGTAGTCATTCGTTCAACTATCTTTAATATATAACAAATAAAGGGGAAAGTCAATACTAATGGATAAAAAATATTATATCGGAATTGATATGGGTACAGATTCCGTCGGTTGGGCGGTTACTGACGAGGAATATAACCTTTTGAAGGCTCGAGGCAATGAGCTTTGGGGCAGCTATCTTTTTGACGAGGGGGAAGGAGCGCAGGACAGACGCGCATTCAGAACTTCTCGGCGGCGTACAGCAAGAACAAGACAAAGATTATTGCTGTTGCAGAGCCTTTTTGCAGAAGAAATCAGTAAAGTTGACCCGCTATTTTTTATTCGATTGAATAATAGCTCGCTATTTTTTAAGGATAAGGACGGCAGATTGACTACTTCTGACGCGCTGTTTGCCGATATTGGCTTTACGGATAAGCAATATTATGCACTGTATCCCACAATCTATCATTTGAGAGCGACGCTGATAAACGGTGAAGTGAAAGATATCCGTCTTTTATATCTTGCACTTCATCATATATTAAAAAACCGAGGGCATTTCCTCTTTGAAGCGCAGTCGTTTGAAACAGAAAATTCTGAACTTGTAAGGCAGAAATTTTATGAAGTCAACCTTGCTTTAAGCGATCTGGAATTGCCTACTCTCGATTTGGAACAACTTGACGAGGTAATGACCTGTTTAAAGCAAAATAAAGGCGGTAAACGCGACAGACAAAAGAAGCTTTCGGAACTTTTAAAAACTGGCAAGGACAAATGCCTTTTGTCAGTAGTCAAGGCAATAACCGGCGGTAATACAAGTCTTAAAGAGCTTTATGGCGCAGACGATGACTACGAAGATATAAAGAGTTTTTCGTTTGAGAAGGCATCTTTTGAGGATAAGGATCTGCCTGCAATAGAAAGTGCTGTAGGCATTGACAATATCGCTCTTGTAATGTCGTTGAAAGCTATATACGATTGGTCGGTGCTTTGTGGTATTATGGGCGACGAAAAGTATATTTCGCTTGCAAAAGTAAAAATATACGAAAAGCATAAAGCCGATTTAAAGTGGCTCAAAGATTACATATCTAATCACTGCCCCGAAAAATATGCAGATGTGTTCCGCCATAAAATAAAGGTAAACAATTATGCCGCATATATCGGCATGGACAGGCACAAGGGCTATTCAAAATGCTCAAAAGACGATTTCTACGCCTACTTGAAAAAGGTGGTGGGTATATCAGACGAACAAGTGCTTTCTGAAATGGATAAGGGGGAATTTCTGCCAAAACAGGTCTCTAATGCGAACGGCGTAATTCCCTATCAGGTTCACCTTCAAGAGCTTAAAGCAATACTTCATAATGCAGAGAAATATTTTCCCTTCCTTGCAAAGGAGCAGGACGGTCTGACAGTTTCTGAAAAGATAATATCTTTAATTACCTTCCGTATTCCGTACTATGTCGGACCTCTGAATACGGGAAGTAAGTTTGCATGGTCGATAAGACATAAAGGGTATGAAAATGTCAGCATCACCCCCTGGAACTTTGACAAGGCTATAGATGCCGATGCGTCCGAGGAAGAGTTTATTCGTCGCATGACCAACAAGTGTACATATCTTATCGGTCAGGATGTTCTTCCTGCAAGTTCGCTTTTATACAGCGAATTTACATTCTTGAACGAACTTAATAATCTGAGGATAAACGGACAGAAAAATGAAGAGGCGCGCAGGCTCATCTATGAATATGCAAAAGAGCACAAGAAAGTAACGATAAAAAATTGCCTTTCGCTCCTTATCCGAAACGGAGTGCTCCCTGCCGGCAGTACTGCGGAGGTGTTCAGCGGCATTGACGGCGATTTCAAGTCTTCGCTTTCGCCTTGGTATGATTTGCGCTTTATGGGCGAATTGGTAAATACTCGCCGCGATATGTGCGAGGAGATTATATGCTGGATAACGCTAATTTCCGATAAGGACAGATTGGAAAAGCGAATAAGAAAAAAGTACGGCGATGTGCTTTCAGCAGAGAGAATAAAGCGCATTAAAGGATTGAATTACAGCAAGTGGGGCAGGCTTTCTGCAACCCTTCTCGATGGCATAGTAAGCCCTCAATGTGCAGACGAGAATGGCGAACTGATGACTGTAATTCAGGCTATGAGAAATACGGGCGAAAACTTTATGCAGCTCATGTCGGCAAAGTACGGCTTTGCAGCGGCTGTGAATGAATTTAATGCGGAAAATATGCCAAGCGGTAAAATTACATATTCCGCTATTAAGGATTTGCGTTGTTCCGCTTCGGTTAAGCGCGCTATCTGGCGAACGGTAGTTCTTGTAAAAGAAATAGTAAAAGTCTGCAAAGGCGCGCCGGAAAAACTTTTCATAGAAACGGCAAGGGAAGTCAACGACGACAGCCGCAAAGGCAAACGCACAGTTTCGCGTAAACAGCAGCTGATTGATTTATTCAAAAATATCAAGGGCGAGGAAAGCAATTGGGTTTCCGAAATAGAGGGAACTGTTGATACAAAATTCAACAGCGACAAACTTGTATTATACTATCGTCAGCTTGGCAGAAGCATGTATTCGGGCAAGCCCATTTCTCTTGAACAGGTATTTGATACAAATATCTGCGACATAGACCACATCTATCCTCAGTCAAAGATAAAGGACGACAGTCTTGACAACCGAGTGCTTGTCTTTAAGACAGAGAACTCTTTAAAGAGCGATAATTATCCTTTGACAGACGATATACGAAGAGATATGACGCCGTTTTGGCGGGCGCTCAGAGAAAAAGGGCTGATGAGCGATAAAAAGTATGAAAGGCTAGTGCGTACAACCCCTTTGACGCAGGATGAACTTGCAGACTTTATAAACCGTCAGCTTGTTTCTACTCGTCAGAGTACAAAGGAAGCGGCAAGGATACTCGGCGAAATGTTGCCCGAAACCGAAATTGTGTATTCAAAGGCAGGCAATGCAAATGAGTTCAAGGACAAGTTCGGAATAATAAAAGTGCGCGAACTCAACGACCTGCACCACGCCAAAGATGCCTATATAAATATAGTTGTCGGCAATGTTTATAACACCAAGTTCAATCACAATGCCGCAGTGTATTTCAGGTCAAATGACTTGAACAGCTATAACCTTAAATACCTCTATGACAGAGATATTAAAGGTGCTTGGAAAGTTGGTGATTTGAAAAGAATTTTACATACCGTTTCAAAGAATACCTGCAAAGTCGTGCGAATGACGCTCGGCGGCAAGGGCAGACTTTTCGATGTCAACCCCGTTCCCGCAGGCACTAATGACGACCTTGTTCCGTTAAAGGCAAAGGGCGCAATTACGGATACATCAAAATACGGCGGATATAATAAGGCTACGACTGCCTATTTTATGCTTGTTAAAAGTACGGGCAAGAATGGTAAAACTATTCTTTCGCTCGAAGCGTACCCCTTGTATCTCGATAAGCAGACGGGCGGTAGCAAAGAGGCAAAAATTGAATTCTGCAAAAACAGGCAGGGATTGAAAGATGCGCAAATTCTCATTGACAATATTAAACTCAATACTCTTTTCTGCATAGACGGTTCTTACGCATGGCTGCGTGGCAGAACGGGGGACAGGGTAATCTGGTGTAATGCAAACCAACTGTTCCTTGACGAGCCTTTGGTAAAATATTTAAAGAGTATAAGCAACTATATGCGTGACAGAAAGAAACTCAATAATCCCGATTTGCAGGCAGGTAAGAGCATAACCTCCGAAGATAACCTTTTCATTTATGACGCACTTACTCAAAAGCTTGCCTCTCCCATATATGCGGGGTTGTCTATAAAGGGGCAGGTGTCTTTCCTAAGTCAGAAAAGGGATGCCTTCGTTGTTCTTTCGCTTGAAGAGCAGTGCAGGGTATTGTTTGAAATTCTTCACTTGATGCAGTGCAAAAGCGTGCCTGCGGATTTGACGCTTCTGGGCGGCGCGGCTCGTGCGGGGGTAATACTTTCAAATAAATTTGTGCAGGACGTTAATATAAAGATGATATATCAGTCGCCCACGGGATATTATCGCAAAGTTGTAAATTTGAAAGAGCTTTTATGAGTTGGCGGGTTGTAGTTATCACAAGGCGGTGCAAGATAGAATATAAGCTCGGTTATCTTATTTGTCGCGGTGAAGAAATTAAAAAAGTATATCTTGCGGAAATAGATACGCTCATAGTCGAGTCTACGGGCGTATCTTTAACCGCAGCTCTTCTTTGTGAACTTATAAGGCAGAAAATAAGCGTAGTATTCTGTGATGAAAAGCATAATCCGTTGTCGCAACTGTTGCCGCTTAGCGGCAGGCATAATTCAAGTGGGTGCCTTAAACGTCAGCTCGAATGGAGCGAAGAGGTTCGTGCCGACGTATGGGCGGAAATCGTCAGACATAAAATTCTATGTCAGCAAAAGTTGTTGAAGACTGTCGAAGCAGGGCAGGCAGAACTTCTTGAAAGATATGCGAGTGAAGTTCAACCAGGCGATGTTTCAAACAGGGAAGGGCACGCCGCTAAGGTATATTTCAATGCACTTTTCGGGTTGCCTTTTAAAAGAGGTGATAAAAACTTTATAAACGGTGCGCTGAACTATGGCTATGCTGTCATTTTGTCTGCTTTCAACCGAGAGGTTGTTGCAAACGGTTTTAATACCCAGCTTGGGATAGCTCATAAAAATGAGTTCAACAGTTTTAATCTGTCTTGTGACCTTATGGAGCCTTTTCGCATTATTGTAGATAGGTTTGTCTTTAATAGTGCACAGGAGTTGACGCCTGATTATAAACACTCATTGTGCAACGTTTTAAATAATAATGTTACTATAAATGGGGAAAATTGTACCGTATTGTCGGCAATTTCAATCTATTGTAAAAGCGTTTTCGATGCTCTTGATACGGGAAATATAGCCAGAATAAAATGTTATGAGTTATAGATATATGCGCCTTGTTGTATTTTTTGATTTGCCTACTGATACATCTTCCCAACGCAGGGAATACAGACAGTTTCGTAAATTTTTGGTCAGAAGCGGTTTTGTGATGATGCAGGAATCTGTGTACAGTAAAATAGTTCTTAACTCAACTGCGGCAAATGCGGTTCAGGAAAATGTGCGCAGACATAAGACGTCGGACGGATTGATTGAAATGCTTCTTATTACCGAGCGGCAGTTCGAGCGTATGGAAATTGTTGTAGGTGAAGCGCAAAGCGTTGTCGTTGATAGCGACGAAAAATTGGTGATAATATGAAGTTGGCTCATTACGATTTTGAAAATGTTTTTGAAATCGCGCCCGATAAAGTAAATGTGCTGATAGTAGAACCGGAAGATTATTTTTTTAGCTATTGCCGTGAGCTTTCTTGTCAGACGGAGGGTGAAGAGGGTAATTTTTGCCTTTCAGATGGAGATGTGATTTTGCGGCTTGAAAAAGTTGGTGTGTTTGTTTGGGACTACATGTCGTTGCGGTCTAACGATAAAAGAGTAACGACAAAACTTTATTCTTCTTTGCAACAGATTGCGGAAAATAATTTTCTTAAAGAGTATCAGAATATCTGTGCTTTATTTGCCGATTTTTTGCCAAACTGAATTCGGAAAGCGATTGCGCCATAAGCTACGATGAAGAAGGAGGCATGGCGGCGCTATTCAAGGCGTTTGATGTGCATATTGAAGAAGAGAATGGTCTATTGGAAAAACTGATTTCCTATGTGCGTCTTAATGTCGCTTTTTTCAAGACAAAATGCTTTTTCTTCGCCAATTTAAAAACCGTGCTTACAGAAAAGGCACTTTTGTCATTCTATCATGAAATGCAATTAAATGATGTGTGCATATTTTTATTGGAAAACACTCAAAAACCTAAATTGCCTTGCGAAGTAGTAACTATTATAGATAGGGATTTGTGCGAAATACTTGCCTGATAAGGTCAAAAATGATATTATAATTATAAGGATGCGCTTAATTATCGTTCAGGTTTCTGCGTGTGGTGCGCAAAAATGCTCAATTTGAGGTTTGAGTATGGTGTTATCCTGAACGGTAGTCAAACCTGCAAATTTTTCCGGCATTTACAGAAGATGTTTGAGTATGGTGTTATCCTGAACGGTAGTCAAACAGCTTCTTTTTCGGAGTTGCTTTCGGGGCAGTTTGAGTATGGTGTTATCCTGAACGGTAGTCAAACTTGCAACACAATTTAAAATGCGAAGAAGAAGTTTGAGTATGGTGTTATCCTGAACGGTAGTCAAACAAAATGTGGTGCATACATTAAATGGGCAAAGTTTGAGTATGGTGTTATCCTGAACGGTAGTCAAACGACGGATGGATATTCGCTTAACAGTTTATCGTTTGAGTATGGTGTTATCCTGAACGGTAGTCAAACTTCGCCCCGCACTGGAAAGGCTTGCAAAGCGTTTGAGTATGGTGTTATCCTGAACGGTAGTCAAACGCAGGTAGCGGCGCGGGCGTAATAATCACAGTTTGAGTATGGTGTTATCCTGAACGGTAGTCAAACAATGAAATGAGCGTTATTAAGACTATAACCGTTTGAGTATGGTGTTATCCTGAACGGTAGTCAAACAAACGCAGTATTTTTTATATCGCTGTTTACGTTTGAGTATGGTGTTATCCTGAACGGTAGTCAAACTCCGTTGTCGCACATGGTATAAATATATCCGTTTGAGTATGGTGTTATCCTGAACGGTAGTCAAACGCAAGTAAAGGCTGGATCTGCGAACGCTGCGTTTGAGTATGGTGTTATCCTGAACGGTAGTCAAACGAGCAGTACGGCGACTTAGAGCTGGTATATGTTTGAGTATGGTGTTATCCTGAACGGTAGTCAAACTATCATGACCCCGAAAGCGGTGAAGATGACGTTTGAGTATGGTGTTATCCTGAACGGTAGTCAAACTTGCCTGTGTTGTTGGTTGTGAGCGACTTTGTTTGAGTATGGTGTTATCCTGAACGGTAGTCAAACGTTATTAAACGGCTGATAGGGCGGCATTGTGTTTGAGTATGGTGTTATCCTGAACGGTAGTCAAACATACGCAGCTCACCGAGTTTGTTAAAGCCTGGTTTGAGTATGGTGTTATCCTGAACGGTAGTCAAACCCAGAACGGAGCCGTTTCGGAAAAGCCCTGGTTTGAGTATGGTGTTATCCTGAACGGTAGTCAAACAAGCACTTCCGCAACCCAAGCCGCCGCGAGGTTTGAGTATGGTGTTATCCTGAACGGTAGTCAAACAGCTACCAAGTGGAGCGCATGGTTGAATGGGTTTGAGTATGGTGTTATCCTGAACGGTAGTCAAACAAAATCTCTCGGCAGTTTCAGTATGTCCTGGTTTGAGTATGGTTTTATCCTGAACGGTAGTCAAACCTGCCCGCCTTGGATAGGTATGTACACGGCGTTTGAGTATGGTGTTATCCTGAACGGTAGTCAAACAAAATTTGCCACATACGGAATAGCGCAAGAGTTTGAGTATGGTGTTATCCTGAACGGTAGTCAAACGAAAAAGCCGTTGAGCGCGTTTTCGGGGTTGTTTGAGTATGGTGTTATCCTGAACGGTAGTCAAACTTTGTCGACAAGCGTTACTGCAATCGACGCGTTTGAGTATGGTGTTATCCTGAACGGTAGTCAAACTCCGACATAGCCCACTTTAAAATCACCCACGTTTGAGTATGGTGTTATCCTGTATTGTAGTAAAAAAGCGTTTAAAGTATCATAGTCCGTCGGCATTTAAACCGACGGACTATAGTTTTAAAATTAGAAAAAGATGACAAGGCGAGAACTCGACTTGTTTTGTGAAAGGTTTGGGAAGATAAAGGAATAGGTGAATGCAGGGCTGAAATTAATATCTTGTTGTGTATCGCTGCGGATGCAACCTTATGGCAGGAGCTTATTTGAAAATAATTTGTCTGCGTTGCAATAAAGAATTGACGTCCGCCAAGTGTTGTGGGCAAAAGTTGCGCGGTATTTAATTGTTAAAAAACCTACAATAATTTATAATTGTACTGTTTATACTTGGTTTGACATAAAAAGTTCTGAGAAAATTTTATAATAAATTGAAATATAAATTGTGACATGTTATACTGAATTTGCTGGTAAATAAGATATGCCTTTCACGCGTTTTATCAGTCTTATTAAAATACTTTTTTAGCGGTACTATTTTAAAGATAGGAGAGTTTTATGAAAAGGAAGATTTTAATTTTATTGTCAATGCTTTTAATCGTCGGATGTTTTTCATTTGGTTTAACGGCGTGCGGAGACAATAACAATGTCGACCAGAGCGGGAACGGAGAATCGGAGAAGCACGATCTGATATTTGTTGAAGGAAAACAGGCAACGTGCACGGAGGGTGGTACCGTGTCATATTGGTACTGCAACGATTGCGGCAAATATTTTAATGCAGATATGGAAGAGATTACGGATATTACCATACCTGCTAAAGGGCATTCCTGGGGAGAGTGGGTGGAGGTTACGCAGCCCACATGTACGCAGAGCGGGTTAAGAAAGCATACTTGTAATGATTGCCAGACGGAGGAGACCGATGTCGTTGAGGCAACAGGTCATGTTCTGACTTCTCATGGCGCGGAACAAAGCGATTGCATTCATTTAGGTACAGTTGCCTATTGGACGTGTGATGTGTGCGGAAGTCTGTATGCTGATGAACAGGCTTTAAACGACATTGAATATGCCGATATTTTTACTTCGCCTACGGGACATACTTTCGGGGGCTGGGTGACCGAAGTCGAAGCCGGGTGCACCGAGGACGGACTTAAAAAACGTTCCTGTTCCTGTGGGTATACTGAAACTGAGATCATTCGTGCTTCAGGACATAATGTTTCAGGCAATACATGTACAAATTGCAATGCGGCAGCAACGGAAGAGCTTATATTTGTTCTTAATTCAGAAGGCACAGGCTATATTTGTGTCGGTATAGACGAGAACAGCGCTCAGTCAGAGACGGCAGATTTGATTATATCTTCGCAATATGAAGGCAAGCCTGTTGTTGAAATAGGCGTTACGGCGGATAGCGCTTTTGCTGGCAATGCAAATATTCAAACCGTGTCAATACCCGATACCGTAACGGAAATATCGGGCGGAGCATTTGAAAATTGCATTTCGCTGACCGAGGTGTATATCCCCGAAAGCGTAAAAAGGATAGGCAATAACGCTTTTGCAGGTTGCGTTTCTCTTGAAAGCATAGTCATTCCGGAAGATGTATATTATGTATCATCAAGTGCGTTTTCCGGTTGTGAAAGCGTAACATATGCGGTTGTGCCTGCGGATGTGTTTGAGTACATACCTAAAGCTCAGCTTGAAACGCTTAAAATAACTTCCGGCAGCAGCGTGGAAGGATTGGAACAGTGCACGTCTCTCAAATATTTTTCGGTGGCAGATAGTGTAGAAGTTATAGCGGCGGAATCGCTTTCTGTCTGCATGCGAGTGCAACTCAGCGAATATGGCAACGCGTATTATATCGGCAATAGCGAAAACAGATATTCAATACTTGTAAAGGCTGTTTCACAAGATATAGAAACTTGTTTTGTGCATCCTCAGGCTAATGTAATTGCGCGTTCGGCGTTTGAAGGGTGTACCGCTCTTTCGACTGTTAAATTTTCAGATAACAGCGTTTCGGTTATAGGAGATTACGCTTTCAGTGGTTGCACTTCGCTTGAAATAATCGATATCCCTGAAAGTGTAACGAGCGTGGGCTCCTCATCGTTCAGCGATTGCACTGCGCTGAAAAGCATCGCTTTTTCAGACAGTGTGAGGTCCATAGGAGATAATACTTTCAGGAACTGCGTTGCTCTTGAAAATTTAAGCATACCCGGCGTCAGTGTGGTAGGGGAAAATGCTTTCGATGGTTGCAATACGTTCAAAGCGCTGGAAATATCGATGGATATATATGAATATTTTACTTTTGACGGCGTTGAAGAGTTGAAAATATCTTCGGGCGTAATTCACCTGGGGGCATTTTCTTACAAAACATCTCTTAGAAAAGTCGTAATAGGTTCTGGCGTAAAAGCTGTGGAAGAATATCCTTTCGATAATTGTAACATAGAAGAACTTATTATAGAAAACGGAGTAAAAAGCATAGGTTACGCGGCTTTCCGAGGCAATGCGTTTAAGGAAGTGACTATTCCCGCCAGCGTTGAAAATATCGGTATCGGCATTTTTGAGTATTGTTTTTACCTTGAAAGGATAAACGTAGATGAGAATAACCGTTATTATAAGAGCGAGGATGGCGTGTTATTCAGTCGTGACGGCTTATCGATATTAAGCTATCCTGCCAACAGAGCGGGCGAGGCTTACATAATTCCTTCGGGAGTGACGGCTGTCGGCAGTGAAGCGTTTTTCTTCTGTAATAATCTTATAAGTATTACAGTACCGGAAGGCGTAACCGAAATTCAAGGCAGTGCTTTTCGCGGTTGCTCTTATTTAAGCGACATAACTCTGCCTGACAGTATTAATAGTATAGCCGGAGGCGCGTTCGGAGATACTGCTTATATTAATTCCGAGAATAATTGGGAAAACGGAGTGCTGTATATAGGCAATCATCTTATACAGGCAAAAGTTTCAGTCTCTGGCAAATATGCGGTCAAAAACGGAACTGTTACGATAGCATATGGGGCTTTTTACGGATGTACGGAGTTGGTTGGCGTAACGTTGCCGAATACGGTTGTGTCTATAGGCGAAAATGCTTTCTACGACTGTTCTTCATTGGCAAGTGTTGTTATTCCGGAAAACGTAACTTACATCGGGTACGGAGCTTTCATGAATTGTTCATCGCTGAGCAATCTTGAAATAGGCAGTAACGTATCTTATATTGGCGCAGTTGCATTCAGCGGATGCAGTTCGCTTTCGACAATAACCATTCCCGCTTCGGTTGAGGAGTTGGGATATATGGCTTTTGCAGATTGTACGGGGCTCAATTATATATATTATAATGCCGAAAGCATTGAAGGGGATGGCGATTTTTATAACCTTTTTGCCAACGCAGGCATTGCAGGCGACGGTTTGACCTTGGTTTTCGGCGATAACGTACTTTTAGTGCCTTCGGCAATGTTCAACGATGTCAACAACCAGCAGGATGCAAGCGGGCTCAAAGAAATTATATTTGGCAGCAATATTCAGAAAATAGGAGATTATGCGTTCTATAACTGCGTAAATCTTAAGAATGTTTCTTTCCCTGCCTCACTCAAGGAGATAGGTAAAAGTGCTTTCAGCGGCTGCGTTTCGTTCACAACCATAGATTTACCTTATGGCATTGAAAAGGTGGGAGATAATGCTTTCAGTTATTGCAGTTCTGTTACCGATGTGACTATCCCTGAAGGTGTTGAAATGAACAGCAGCGCATTGGAAGGTTGTAATGGAATTATAAATATTGTGGCAGATTTGTCGCTTTTATCTCAGTTGCCGCATGCGGCAGCCAACATAACTTTAACCGGAGAAGGTGTAATTGCCGAAGATGCATTTTTAAGCGGCAAAGGCATAGTAAATCTTGTGATTGGCGATAATATAACAGGTATTGCAAACTATGCTTTTTCCAACTGTGAAAAGTTGGAAAATGTTGTAATCGGCAACGGGGTCGAATTCATAGATGATTATGCATTCTCTAGTTGCGATAATCTTAAAACTGTTACGATAGGTAAATCTGTTAAAAAAATAGGCGTGAGTGTTTTTGATGGTTGCTATGCATTGAGTGAAATATATTTTAATGCAGTAGAAGCCGACGATCTTACTTACGGCAACAGATCTTTTGTCGATGTAGGTTCCCGTGATGGAAAAGCATCTTTGATTTTCAGCGACGAAGTGGTGAGAGTACCTGCATATCTTTGCGAAAATGCCCGCTATTTAACTGACATAACCTTTGGCGAAAATATACAAGTTATTGGTCAAAGCGCTTTCTTTGGCTGTTCAAGTTTGACGGATATCATAATCCCTGACAGCGTTACCCAAATCGGGGCAGGCGCCTTCGCCAACAGTTCCGTTAAAAGCATTACATTCATAAATACGGAAGGCTGGAATATGGTCGACTACTTTAACGGTACAACAAGTCCCGTAAGCAGTGAGACTTTCAGCAATCCGGAGGAAATTGCAAAGTATTTAAACACAAATTACTCATATGTATGGGAACGTTCATAAATATATGCCTGAATATGCAGATTGCATAACTCATATAGTTGTTGTGTAAAAGTAGCTATTGCAGGTTGTAATTAATTGAACAAAAAAGCGGCGCGGCGAGAAATTCGCCGCGCCGCTATGCTTATAATTTGGTAAAAATAAATTGGGAAGTAATTGGGTTTTTTTGTCAAAGATTTTTGCTTGTCTTTGAAAGGTTTTGGGAAGTTAAAGGAAGCAGGGGCACAAGATGATAACAAACGGCGAGGGAAGTTGTTGGAAGTAGTGTTTTAAACTACTTAGTTTTGAGCTGTTTCAGGCTGTTTTAAGCTTGTTTTTGCCTGAAATTAAGCAATTTTAATTTGCCTTGTCGTCCTGTTGGTAAGGACAAAATTTTCATAAATTCTGCCTTAGAATCTTGTTGCGAAACGTATTAACTTGAATTTTAACATAAATTATGAAGAATTTATAAAACGGTATTTAAATTTGTTTGAATTGGCAGACAAGACGGACTTAAAACATGTTTTGTCAATATTTGATAAGTACTGTGAATTATGCAGCCCGACAGACAAAATGTCTGTCGGGCTGCAACTTTTAATAAAAACAAAATATAAGTTTTGTAACAAAATTAGGTATTTTTGTTTTTAGATTTTAAAACATTATTGAAATTTAATATTCCGGAAGGTATAATGATTTCAATATGATAAGTTCGTTCGATATAATTAATCTGCAAAGTTTGCTTCGCGATTTTTATACCGTCGTGGGCATACGCATTTCGGTATTCGATGATGAATTCAGACTTGTAACCGAATATCCTCCCGAGCCGCCTGCGTTTTGTGCCAATATACGAAGCAATGCCGACGGGTTGAGCGCATGCAGAATGTGCGATATTGAGGCGTTCAACAGGGCTAAAAAGCTCAGAGAGCCTCACATATACACCTGTCATGCGGGTCTTACCGAAGCTATAACGCCGATACGGCTGGGCGGCGGAGTGTTGGGATATGCCATTCTTGCGCACATGCTGCCTTCGGAAGACAGACAGGAGAGGGTGAACAATGCCTGCGCAAAGGCTGAAATTTACGGGGTGGACGAAAGTCAGAGCCTCGAGGCGTTGAGCCTTATCGAAAGCAAGAGCAGAGAGCAGATTAAAGCCGCAGTCAGAATACTTGACGCCATAGCGGCATATGTGCAGACAAAGCATTTAGCCAAATGGAAAAGTCGCACGGTTGCCGAAGATATTGAAGAGTATATCGTTGCCAATCTCGACAAAAAAATAACTTCGGATATGCTGTGCAAAAAGTTCCATTGTTCGAGGACGGTTTTGTATCATATTTCAGTTCAGTCTTTCGGTATGAGCGCGATGAGATACATAAATTTTCGTCGCATAGAACAGGCAAAGCGGTTGTTGGCGGAAGGCGGCGGCATTGCAGAAGTCGCGGAAAATGTCGGGTTCAAAGATTATAGCTATTTTTGTCGCGTTTTCAGGCGCGAAGCGGGCATCACGCCGGCAACCTTCGTTAAAAATAATCGTCCATAAATAAAATCAGGAGAAAAATATGAGAGAAAAAGATTTTAATATTCTGGATTTCGGCGCCGTTGGCGACGGAGTTACCGACGACACGCCGGCAATTATTTCAGCCGTAAATCAATGTGCCGAAAAAGGCGGCAGAGTAGTTATAGATGGCGGCAGGACTTATCGTTGCGGGGCGGTACAGATTAAAGACAACGTAAAAATTTATATTGCGAAGGGTACGACGCTCAAGGCGTCGGATAATCTCAGCGATTACGACCTTTTTGTTCCTTCGCAATTAAATGAAGTCAAAGGTTCGACGTGGGACAACTGCGACTATGCCGGACGGCCGTCAAAGTTCTTTTTATATGCCGAAAATTGCAGCAATATCGCGCTGTGCGGCGAGGGAGTTATAGACGGCAACGATAAAATATTTTTCGGGCGCGAAAGCAAATATCATATCGAGGGCAAGTTTTATCCGCGCATTCCTCTGATATTTTTCGAAAACTGCAAGAATGTGCGCATTGAGAATTTAACAATCGAAAAGAGCGGCTTCTGGACGGTGCACCTCGTAGGGTGCGACGGGGTAGAAATAGAAAATTTAAAGATTTTTAACGACCTTCGTCTGGCTTGCTGCGACGGCATCGACCCCGATCACTGCAAAAACGTAACCATAAAAAACTGTCATATCGAGGCGGCGGACGACTGTATAGTTTTCAAAACTACTCAGGCGGCACAAAAATACGGCGCCTGTGAACACATAAGAGTGAGCGGGTGCAGGCTGGTTTCCACGAGCGCAGCCATTAAGTTCGGTTCGGAAAGCGTTTCTGATTTCAAGGATATAGAAATAAGCGATTGCATTATTGAAAGGTCCAATCGCGGGATTTCTTTTCAGCTGCGTGACGGAGGTTGCGCAAGCGACATTAAATTTAAAAACATACAAATATCCACGCGGCGCTTTTCGCCCGTAGAGTGGTGGGGCAAGGCGGAACCCGTCGTAATTACAAGCCTTAGGCGCAAAGAGCAATCTTCTCTCGGCAAAATTGAAAATATTACATTCGAAAATATAAAGATGAACTGCGAAAACGGCATATTCATATACGGCGAGGAGATCGGCGCGATAAAGGACGTTAAATTTTCAGATTGCTCGCTTGAACTTGTAAAGAAAACCGACTGGGCGAAAAACACTCACGATATACGCCCTTGCGAAGGCAAAGGGATAATCGAAGCGCCGATGAACATTATCAGCGCAACAAATGCTCTCGACGTAATTTTTGAAAATTTCAAGTGGAGCGCAACCGACGAGATGATATCTGAAATGGGCGAGTGGCTTTACAGCAGCGAAAGTAGCGTCAAATTAATATAGTACAAGCAATAAATAAAAAAGGTGGTTGAAATGGAATTTTTTAAGGGGATAAACAAAATAGAATACGAAGGCGCAAACAGCAAAAATCCGTTGTCGTTCAAGTTTTACGACCCGGACAGAGTAGTCCTCGGCAAGAAGATGTCAGAGCACCTGCCCTTTGCAATGGCGTGGTGGCACAATCTGTGCGCCAACGGCGTGGATATGTTCGGGCGCGGCACGGCGGATAAGTCCTTCGGCGCAAAAGAGGGCACGATGGAGCATGCCAAAGCCAAAGTTGACGCGGGCTTTGAATTTATGCAAAAACTCGGCATAAGATACTTTTGTTTTCACGACGTCGATCTTGTGCCAGAAGCCGACGACATAAAGGTTACAAACGCGCGTTTGGACGAAATTTCAGATTACATCCTCGAAAAGATGAAGGGCACGGACATAAAGTGCCTCTGGGGCACGGCAAATATGTTCGGCAATCCCAGATACATGAACGGCGCGGGCTCTTCAAACAGTGCGGACGTGTATGCCTTTGCCGCCGCTCAGGTCAAAAAGGCGTTGGATATCACCGTAAAACTCGGCGGACGCGGCTATGTGTTCTGGGGCGGCAGAGAGGGCTACGAAACGCTTATGAACACCGATATGGCGTTTGAACTCGAAAATATTGCATACCTTATGAAGATGGCTGTGGAGTACGGCAGGAGCATAGGTTTCAAGGGCGATTTCTATGTCGAACCCAAACCCAAGGAGCCGATGAAGCACCAGTATGACTTCGATGCGGCAACGGCGATAGGCTTTTTGAGGGCTCACGGGCTGGATAAGGACTTCAAACTCAACATAGAGGCAAACCACGCGACGCTCGCGGGACACACGTTCGAGCACGATTTAAGGGTAGCGGCAATAAACGGAATGCTCGGTTCTGTCGACGCAAATCAGGGCGACTTCCTGCTCGGCTGGGACACCGACGAATTCCCTTACGACGTCTATACCGCAACCAAGGCGATGTACGAGGTCATAAAGGCGGGCGGCATTACGGGCGGCTTCAACTTCGACGCAAAGACAAGGCGCCCTTCCTATACGGCGGAGGATATGTTCAAGGCATATATCCTCGGTATGGACACATTCGCGCTCGGATTAATAAAAGCGGCGGAACTTATCGAGGACGGCAGAATTGACAAGTTCACAGAGGACAAATACGCCTCGTTCAGAACTACGGAAATAGGCAAGCGCATACTTGCGCGCGCGACCTCGCTTGCAGATCTTTCGGCATATGCCGAAAAACTCGGCGCGCCCGAACTTCCTTCAAGCGGAAACCAGGAGGGGTTGGAGAGCATATTCAACCAGATATTATTCAAAGCATGAGCGCGTACATAGGCATAGACCTCGGTACGAGCGGCGTAAAGCTGCTACTTGTCAACGAGGGAGGAAAAATACTCGGCGAAACTTCGCGCGCCTATCCCGTTCTGCACCCGCAGGAGGGTTGGAGCGAGCAGAACCCCGAAGACTGGTGGTCGGCTGTAAAGGACGGTCTTTGCGAACTTGCGGGAAAATCCCGCGAATGCATAAGCGGCATAGCCGTGGCGGGGCAGATGCACGGTCTTGTCGCGCTGGACGGGCACAATGACGTAATTCGCCCCTGCATATTGTGGAACGACGGCAGAACTGGGGCGGAGACGGACTATCTCAACGGCGTGGTTGGCAAGGAAAAACTTTCCTCGCTTACGGGCAATATTGCCTTTGCGGGCTTCACCGCGCCCAAGCTATTATGGCTCAGAAAACATGAGCCCGAAAACTTTGCGCGCATAGCCAAGATTATGTTGCCCAAAGATTATATAACATTCAGGCTGACGGGCAATTTTTCTACCGACTATTCGGACGCCTCGGGGACGCTTCTTTTAGATGTAAAAAACAAATGCTGGTCTGAGGAGATGTGCGCAATTTGCGGCGTCGCCTCTGACATGCTCCCTGCGCTTTACGAAAGTTTTGAGCCGTGCGGCACAGTTTGTAATGAGTTATGCGCAGAGCCGGGTTTGAGCGGCAGAATAATCGTCGCGGCAGGTGCGGGCGACAATGCCGCTGCGGCGGTCGGTACGGGTGCGGTAGCGGGCAGCGGCTGCAATATATCGCTCGGCACGAGCGGCACAATTTTCATCCCATCCGTAAAGTTCGGCGCGGATGGTGGTAATTGTCTTCACTCATTTGCGCACGCCGAAGGAAAATTCCATCTGATGGGCTGTATTCTTTCGGCGGCTTCGGCAAACAAGTGGTGGACGGAAGATATTCTTTCGTCGCACTACGGCATGGCTGAAAACAGATCCGACCTGCTCGGCAGAAACGGTATATATTTTTTGCCATATCTCTGCGGCGAGCGCAGTCCGCACAACGACGTAAACGCGCGCGGTGCGTTCATAGGCATGAATGCGCAGACGAACGCGAGCGATATGTCGCTTGCCGTTTTAGAGGGAGTGGCGTTCGCTTTCAGAGATTGTCTTGAAGCTGCCGCAAGGTGTGGGATACGCCCCCTGCACAGCACGGTGTGCGGCGGCGGGGCAAAGAGCGCGCTGTGGATAAAAATCCTCGCAAACGTCCTCGACATGTCGCTGTATGTCGTCGAAACCGAGCAGGGACCTGCATACGGCGCGGCAATGCTCGCAATGGTCGCGTGCGGAAAGTATGCAAGCGTGGAGGAGGCGGCGAAAATAATGGTGAAAACCAGACTTGCCGCCCGACCCGAAAGGCGTCTGGTAAATCTGTACGAGCAGAGATATGCCGCGTTCAGTGCGCTTTATCCTCTGTTGAAGGGATGGTTTTCGCAATACGTTCCGAAAGACGGCACTGCCAAATGAAAAAATACAATGCCATTAAACCTGCCCGCTCCCGATCGGGAGCGGGCAGGTTTCTCTTTTGCCTTTTCTATATTTTGATTTAAAACATCTTGCCTTGTCGGGCATTATTTTTCTTGCAGATTTACTTTTATAGAGAATTATTTTTAATGCGCGGTTTTTGCTTTACGGCAGTTCATAAAAACTGTAAAACGAAATAGAATTGAAAAGTTAAGTAAACTGCAATACAATAAAACTTTTGCAGTCTGCAACTATGCAAACAGCGGCGGGAAGCTCGAGGGCTTCCCGCCGCTGTTTGAGTAACGTCATTATTGAATAATTCAGTCAAAAAACTGTATTTCGACGGCTTTGATTTCAAAGGTATCGAGCTTGATATCGAGCGAAAGCGTGTTATCTTCTACCGATGTGGTGAAAGTTTTGAAGTCCGGTATGGCTGAAACTTTGAAAATATCGAAAATTACGCTTCCTCTGTCGATATAGTTGTCTATTTCCGGCATGCCCATCGAAATCCATTTGTCGTAAGGAGAGCCGTGTTCTGAATTTATAATAAACATTTTTATTCTGGCTTTTTTGTGGGGGACGCCTGTCATAGTAAGGTGAACAGCCTTTTTTTCTTTATTTATAAATGCGCTATAAAGATCGGCGTCGGGGTTGGCAAAATATTCTTTGCTTACGGGGGCGGGGTGTTCGTAATTGAAGAGCAAAAGGTGGAAATAGTCCGGTTCGTCTCTCTTTGTAAGCAGGTAATATGCTCCCCTGTCTATAACATTCTTTTTTGTATATGAAAGCTGTCTTATCGCCTGCGCCGTGCCCTTGGGCATTCCGTTGCTAAGATACATTCCTACCTTTCCCGAAAAACTCTCCTTCGTCGAACAGGAATCGGTGTCGTCCGTCAGTTTCCAATAGCACAGCGATTTTATCAGTTCCATATTATCTACATAATTTTTGATATAGTAGTTTGATGAGAACATCGTGTCGAGAAGGGGATGATTGTCTGTTATCGTGTAGTTGAATGCCGTTATATATATGTCAAGGTTATAGTTGTTGTCGCGCAGATATTTTTTCAGGTCGGTGAGCGCGGTGTGCATAAGGTTTTCATCCGAAGATATTTCCTCGTTGATTACTTTGCGGTATGCCATGCCATGATTATCTTTTACTTCAATTACCTCCCAATTAGTATTGGGGAAAAACTTTACCGAAAGCAGGTCAGGAAAGCATTCGTTTTGCTTTGTCCAGGTCAAAAAACTGGTCAGCCAGTCTTTGTTGGGGGAGGGGTAAATTTCAGGCGAGGAAACTATAAGTTGCTGCGAAATATTTTTTACGGCGGTATAAGATGCCTTGTAAAAATTGAAAAATGTCTCTTCGTCGCGGAACCCGAGATGTCTGTTTTTTGAATCCAGCTGAACCCAGGGCAGGAATATCCAGCGGCTGACATCTTCAAATCCGTATCGGTTAATTACATGATTTACAAACGTATCGATAGCATGTTTCCATTCGTTGAGGTCCGTGGGACCGCAAATATAATATCCGTCCTGGAACAATGTATCTTTGTTTTCGGTAGCCAGATCTTTCGGCATATATGTGAATGAAAGCACGGGCAAAAGTTTGACTGACATAAGAAAGTCTATCACTTCGTCGATCATGGCAAATTTAAATATTAGTTCGCCGTTGAAATTGCGCGTGCAGAATGACAGCGAATCGGAAAATATACCTCTTATATACGCATAGCGGAAGGGGTAGTTCGTCTGAATTAATCTGATGATGTTCTGAACGTTTCTGTGCAGTATGCTTGTCGCAGGACCTATGCCGAGGACTTCCTGCGCGGGATTTTGCTCGATTTTAAATATCGGTTGCTTATTGTAATGCGTATTAAGATAATAATCTTTATATTCCCTCGCCTTAATTTCAGTATGGGAAATTATATTTATTATTTCATTTAAATCATCGCTCGCTTCCCCCGAGGGCGGGTCAAATCTGCGCTTTTTGCGCGCCTCGTTAGGCAACAGCCCCGTGATTTTTTTAAAAGCCCTTATGTAGGCATGGTTGTTCGGAAAGCCGTGCTTGTAAGCTATATCGATTATTGTCGAAGGAGTTTCGAACAGGTCGTAGAGGGAGTGGTTTACCCTCAGCTCGTCGTAAAAGTCCGCAAAAGTCATGCCGAGGCTGTCCTTGAATAATTTTGAAAGATAGGGCACCGACAGACCAAATTTTTCGGCGATGTCATTGAGCAGGAGATTTTCTGTGTAGTTCGATTTGATGTATTCGAGAATTTCGTAAATTTTGGTCGTACCCTTCCTGGCGGCGGGAGTTACCATAGTAAAATTGTTGAGCAGCTCGTCATATATCTCGTAAGCTACGGAAAATATCTTTACCTGGGTAATGTTCGAAAAGTTTTTGAGCAGCTTGAAAACGCTGTTTTGAAGATTTATGAATTTGTCCTTGTTTCTGAATTTTGTCGAATCGCACACAAAGTACGCCCGCATGTCCTCTTCGTTTAGTTTGAGGCGTGCTTTTTCTATTGTGAGCGCAAGCAACAACGAGTTCGATTTATATACCGTGCAAATATCATATGCGTTGACAACAAAAATATCGTTGGGCATGAGCCTGTACGACGTGTTGTTGACCGATATCAGCGTTTCACCTTTAAGGTTGAGAAAAAGTTTGACGTTCGAGCTCTGAAATGAGTGCACAACCTCGTCTGAAATGCTGACTAGTTTTATGGGCGATATATAAATTAAAGTATTCATATATCGATTATAACAAACAAAAATACAATAATCAATAGCGAAAGCGATAAAGAAATACCAAAAGCGCAAAATAATGTATAATTTTTAATTAATCTGTGTTAAAAATGTCTGAAATTTAAGATGTGTGAAAATAATTTATAAATTATGATAAAATTTTTCATAAAAATTTATACTTTTTAGAATAAAATTGCAATTTATTTGATTGTTAATTTCAATTATTATAAATATGTAACAACAAGGAGGCCGCAATATGGAAAAAAGCGATCAGAATTTGATTTTTAAAGCGTCTCATATGCACAAGGTTTTCGGACCAACGGTTGCGCTCAAAGACGTTGATTTCGAATTGCATCGCGGCGAAATCAGAGGACTGATAGGCGAAAACGGTTCGGGCAAATCGACGATAATGTCTATTGCTTCGGGCATGCAGCCGGCAACGTCCGGCGAAATGCTCTATAAGGGCGAGCCGTGGAGTCCCAAGACGATGCTTGAAGCGCAGAACGGCGGCATAGCCATGATTTTGCAGGAGTCGAATACGATACCCGGCGTTACGGTTGCAGAAAATCTTTATGCGGGTCGCGAAAAGGAATTTGCAAAATTCGGCTTCATAAATATGCGCAAAATGTATAAGGCTGCCGACGAAATTCTCGCCAAGTTCAATATCAAAGGCTTTAAAGGCAGCACAAAAATCAATACGCTCAGTTTTGAAACGCGCAAACTTATCGAAATTATCCGAGCGATGGAAAAGGATCCCGAAATTCTCGTCGTCGATGAAACGACAACGGCTCTTTCCTTTGACGGACGCCAAATTCTTTACGACATAATGAACGACATGGTCGCAAAGAACAAAGCGGTGGTGTTCATTTCTCACGATCTCGATGAAATTATGGATAAATGCACTCACGTAACGGTGCTCAGGGATGGCGAGATAATAGATACCCTCGAAAAAAAGGATTTCGAAAAGAAAAAGATTTCCTCTCTTATGGTCGGTCGCGACATAGGCGATACATACTACCGCGAAGATTTCACTCCTTCTTCGCAGGAGGAAGTGGGGCTGGAATTCAAAGACGTCTGCTGCGGTCCGATAAGAGATTTCAACCTCAAAGTACATAAGGGTGAAATAGTCGGCATCGGCGGACTTTCCGACTGCGGCATGCACATTATCGGGCAGATAGGTTTCGGCGCGAGGAAGATTTCCTCAGGCGAGGTTTTGAGGAGCGGAAAGCACATTACGTCCCCGTCAAAAGCCATCAGCTTAAAGGTCGGGTACGTAAGCAAAAACCGCGATACCGAAGCGCTTATACTCGAAGGTCCTATAAAGGAAAATATCCTGCTCCCTTCGCTTTCAAGGCTTTCAAAATTCACCTTTATCAATCCAAAAACGGAAGACCAGATAGTTGCCGACGAAATAAAGAGATATTCGATAAAGGCGCACTCGCCCAAGACTTACGTTTCAAAACTTTCGGGCGGCAACAAGCAGAAAGTCTCGTTTGCAAAATGGACGGCTGCACAGTCTGAAGTCATAATAATGGACTGCCCTACCCGCGGCGTTGACGTAGCGGTAAAACAGGCCATGTATCAAATAATCAACAACATGAAAAAAGAGGGCAAGGCGATACTTCTCATAAGTGAGGAAATGACCGAGCTCATAGGTATGTCGGACAGGCTACTCGTAATGAAAGATTTCAAGGTTGAAAAGGAATTCATGCGTTCCGCCGACCTTAAAGAAACCGATATAATAGAATACATGTTGTAAGGGGGAGGTAAAAGTGAGTAATCAAAATAGTTCTGAAAAGAAAAAAATCGATATCAAAGCGCTTCCCGGCATGCTCCTGAACAAGATTAAAACCTTCCATTGGAAGGAATGGGCAAAGGACAACATTTTTACGCTTATAGCGGTAGGCGGCTTCATACTTCTGCTTATCGTATTCTCCTTCCTTCCCCAAATGCTCAGGGGACCGAGAGTAACCTTCTGGCGTGAAGCCGTTTTAAAGGCATATATTGAACAGGTTACCGTTTACTTCATACTGGCGCTCGGCGCATGTTTCGTCTATCTGATGGGCAGTATGGATATATCGGTCGGCTACCAGGTCGCCGTATTCGCTACGATCTTTATAATCATCGTAAATGCAACAGGCAGCATAATTCTGGGGCTTGTAACCATTCTTTGCCTCGGAATATTGTGCGCGGTATTCAATGCATATGTAGGTGCGTACGTGAAGTTGCCGACGGTAATGAGTTCGGTAATCCTCATGCAGTTGTTCTCGGGACTTACCAGATATCTTTATGCCGACCAGGAACTGGCTGCAAGACCTATAAACGTCAGTCTTTCCGTACTCAACGAGACGTGGATAAGGCTTTTGGCTCTCGTCATACTTGTAATAGTCGCCGTGTATTTTACAAATTACACGTTAGTCGGCAAAAGGGCAAAGGCGATAGGCTCCAACAAGCTGGCTGCCGGACAGGCGGGCGCAAATCTCCTTAAAACGAGAATAATGTGTTACAGCGTATTCGCTATCTTCCTTTGCGTTGCCGTGCTTTTCTCGATAGGGCGCCGCGATACCTTCGGCGAGTCGGACTCGTCAAGTTATCAGATGGACATAATGATAATGCTGCTTATGGGCGGCATGCCTCTTTCGGGCGGCTACAAGGGCAGAGTGCTCAACACAGTGGTAGGTTCGCTTACATATGTTGTGCTCAATCTGGGGCTTGGACTGTGCGGCGTTTCGGCTGAATATATCTTCTTCATCAAAGCGACCATATTTGTCGTGATAGTGTTGCTCACCTGCCGTAAACCCGGCTTGCTTCTTCCCAGGTAACTTAAAATAAGATAAATTAAAAAAATAATATAAAGAGGTGGAAATAATGAAACACAAATTTTTAAAGAAAGCTCTTTGCATCGGCGTTGCCTGCGCTACGGTTGCAGGCGGCATGGTCGGAATGACGGCTTGCGGCAGCGGCGGAGACAGTACTCATATCTGGATAGGCGTTCAGCAGGCTACCGGAAACAACTATGAATCAATGTGCAATCTTCTTGATGCACTCGGCGAAGAATACAACTTCACTTACACAGCCGAACTGATGGACCGCAACGGCGATAAGGCTCTTTCGTCCATTCAGAACGCAATCCTCGGCGGCGCTCAGGGCATAATAGCCATGACGGATACCGATACATCGACAAACAGAAGCATTGTGGAACTCTGCGAAGAAAACGGAGCATTCTATGCGGGATACATGAACGATTTTAAATCGATTTATGACCCCGATACTACGGCTGACGGTTTCAGTCAGGCAGACGTTGACTACATCCTGAACAGCGATAACTTCCTCGGTACGGTTACCGACGGCGATATCGCCCGCGACGGCGGTACGCGCGGCGAATGGCTCTTCGAACAGATAAGCCAGAGCGATTACAGAAAGATAGTATTTGCTCATTCTCCCACATATGCATATCCCGTTGCCGAAACTGCAATCGACAGATTTGTAGAACTTATGAACGAGTGGAATACTGCTCATCCTGAGGACCAGTTCGAAGTGTTCACCGAAGGCACGAGCGCAAACAGCACCATTTACGATGGTGCATATCAGCTCGGTTTCGGCGGTCCCGGTTCGACAGTCCCCGACAGCGACATTGCACAGTGGATGGCTAACGGCGTCGAAGCTGTTGTTGCGGTAAACTCGCTCGGCAACAAACTTCTTCCTTCCATTCAGGCTGCAAACAACTGCAACATAGTAATTTATCAGATAGGCCGCGAAGATGAAATCGTCGATGAATTCCCCGACACAATCAAATCGCTTTGCCAGACCCCTGCGGAAACTATAGTTTATCCCCTTGCCCTCATACTTAACGGAATAAGGGGCACGCAGTACACCGACTACCCCGCAGATAAAGAAGATACTTTGATTACGGGTAACTATATTTATCTTGCAACTCAGGAAGACCTCACCTCGTCCGTGGGCACCTGCATGAACTTCACGGAAGGCAATCCCGTATCGGCTTCGCTCGTATCCGTAGAAGAATTCGGTCAGTTGCTCGGCGACGCAGAGGGCGCATCCTACAAAAAGCTCACCGACCTCATCGCAAGCTGGACTACAGAAAACGTTATCGGCTGAGGTCCGAATAAAATAACAAAATAACGGGCGCGCCGCCCGTATAAAAGGGCGGCGCGCAAAAAATCCTTAACAAAAGGGGATATGATATGGACAAGAAAAAAACTGCCAAAAAGCTGGGAAAGCAGACAGCGGCGACGCTTACAATTCCCGTAATAGTATATATAGTGATGCTCATTGCGTGCGGCGCGACAGGAAACGGAGTTTTCAACATATTCACAGAGTCGGCTATGCAGAGCATAATTCCAGATACTGCATACATGACGATAGTTGCGTTCGGTATAGGTTTCCAGCTCAAATACGGAAGATTTGATTTCTGCGGCGGCGCGCTCATAGTTGTTTCTGCCATGATAGGCGCGGTAATAACCGATATGACCGATGGAGGAATTGTCGTTCTTGTAATGACGGCGGTGCTTACGAGCGTGATACTGTCGGTTGTAAACGCAACTGTTTATTCCTGGCTCAAAATTCCTATTTCCGTCGTTTCGCTGGCAATGGCATATTTCTTTGAAGCAATTCCCGGCATAGTTCTCGGCGGCGATACGGCTCCCGTGCTCGTATATATGAACGAGTTCAACGCGCTGGGGTCTCTTCCCGTAATTCTGATCCCCTTTGCCATAGCGTGCGTGCTTTACTTCTGCTATGATAAATTTACCGTCATCGGAAGACAGACTACGCTGCTTGCACGCAACCAGGGTGCGGCCGTAAACATAGGTATAAACGAAAAACTCAACGTTATAATATGCTACATAATTTCGGGTATATTCTTCGGACTTGCAGGCGCAATATACGCCACCGAAAACGTTTTGTTGCCTATAACCACGCCTTTGCAGACGGCGGGAACGCTCTTCTCGAACATCATTCCTTCGCTCGTCGGTCTCTTCCTTTCAAGGTTCATAGACGACACGCTCGGAACATTCGTCGGTGCATTCACGATTACGTTGTTCTATTACGGCCTCGACTCGGTCGGCGTTCTCGGAGGAATGCAGACAATACTCTATGCGGTATTCCTTGCGCTGTTCATCTTCATAAGTGGTTTCTGGGATCAGATAATTGCATTCTGCAAAAATATTATAGGAAAGCTAATACAAAAGCTTTCGCCGAAAGCGACGCAAACTTGACAAAACAAATATATAAATTAAAGCGTAAGGGAGGGACAATCTTTAACAATTTAATGATTGATCCCTCTCGTCGCTTTGAAGATTTTCTGTTCAGCAAATCATAAAATTTCCCGCAATGAAAAAATTTCAATTCGATATAAACGTTAATGTGAAAACCGTTCCGACCGATTATGCCTGGCAGTTCGGAATTGGCAGCGACCATGCGTTCATGCTACACAGAAACGACGTGTGCAGCCATATAAAGCTGGCCCACGACGAACTCGGTATAAAGAGCGTGCGTTTCCACGGCATATTCGACGACGATATGCTCACTTTGCAGAGTTTTGCAGACTATGCGAATGTGGCAGGCGCGGAAAAGATAAAAGAAATTAATTTCCGTCAGGTTGCGCACGTTTACGACAACGTGCTTGCAACGGGGATGAAACCTTTTGTCGAGCTGTCGTTCATGCCTTCGGCACTGGCGAGCGGAACGAGAACGGGCTTGCATTATAAAAACAATATAACGATGCCGAAAGATCTCGGCGAGTGGAGCGCATACATTAAGGCGTTCATAAACTTTCTCATAGCGCGCTACGGCCGCGAGGAAGTGGAGAGCTGGAAGTTCGAGGTCTGGAACGAACCCGACCTGACGCATGTATTTTTTGCGGCAACGCAGCAGGATTATTTCAATCTTTACGCCGCAACTGTAAGAGCGATAAAAGAGGTAGATGAAAAAATAATGGTCGGCGGACCTTCGTCCAGCGCGTGCCTCTGGTTGGATGATTTTGTAAAATTCTGCGACGAAAACGAAGTGCCGTACGACTTTATTTCCACTCATCACTACCCCGGCGACGCCTTCGGCAATACGGTAAGCACTTATGCCCGCCTTGCCGAGCTCGTCAATGACACGGTTGAAAAGGGGCTAGACCTCACCGACGGCATAACAAATATTTTTTATCACATAGAAAATTTTGAACACTGGACGCGCGGAGGATTGAAGGGGCTTGACGAATTTGCCCGCAGATCGGCGGGGAATAAACCGCTGTACATTACGGAATGGAATTGCTGTTCCATATTCGGGGCGCCCGTGCATGATGAAAAGTATTCGGCATGCTTTGCCGTAAAAACCTGCCTCGACAGCGCGCATCTGACGGACGGATACATGTTCTGGTGCTGTTCGGATATTTTTGAGGAAATTTTGTGCCTCAACAAGCCGTTTGTCGGTAGTTTCGGATTGGTAACTGTGGACGGTATCCCCAAGCCGAGCTTCTGGGCATTCAGAATTCTTAAAGACCTGTATGCCGAGCGGCTAGTTCTTCCCTACGGCGAAGACGATGTGGAAGTCGCGGCATTCAGACAAGGCGACAAAACTCAGATACTCGTCTATGCACAGAACGCAAGTCCCGTCGCAGACGATGAGTTTGCCGTCGAGCTCAACATAAATCGCGCCGTTTCGCGCGCGGTCAAAGCAGTTATAGACGATGAAAACTGTAACCCCAAGGGCGAATGGATAAAACTCGGAAAACCCGATATTCTTACGCCCTCGCAGGTTGAAAGTATAAAGGCAAGCACCGTTTTGAAGAGGCGGGATCAGCCTTTCAGGACGCAAAACAACGCTACGACGATTGAACTTACGCTTCACACAAACGACGTCGTTCTGCTGGAGCTTGAATAAGAGGAAACTTGTATGGATCTCAAAGCAAAACCCTTTTATCTTGACGATGAACAGATAGCCTGGGTTAAAAATACTCTTGCCGGCATGACGCTTGACGACAAGATAAAGCAGATATTTATAGATATGGCTGCGCCCGTACCCCGCGAGGCGGTAAAGGGCATAGTCGAAAGGCATAAGTACGGCGGTCTCCGCTATATGAATAAGGACAGCAAAACCATCGCGGCTCTGCTCGACGCATATTGCGAAGCGTCTGAAATACCCCTCATTGTGGCGGCAAATACCGAGGCGGGCGGCAACGGCGCATGTTCTGACGGAACGGAGATTGGTTGCGAAACCAAGATAGCCGCGACCGACGACGTGAGATATGCCGCGGCGATGGGCGAAGTCTCGGCAAAGGAGGCCAAGGCGGTGGGATGCAATACGCTGTTTGCTCCCATAGTCGATATACACCGCAACTGGCGCAACCCCATAGTCGCTACCCGCACATTCGGGAGCGACGCAAAAAAAGTTGCCGAATATTCCATGGCTTATATGCGCGCCGCTCACGAACAGGGCGTCGCGTGCGTATGCAAACATTTCCCGGGGGACGGCATTGACGAGCGCGACCAGCACCTTGCAAATTCCGTCAATTCGCTTTCGTGCGAAGAGTGGGATGCAACCTTCGGATATGTTTACGGCAAGATGATAGAGGCGGGTGTCGAGGGCATTATGGTAGGACATATAATGTTGCCTTCGTATGAATACCGCCTTGAAGGGCGGGAAGGCGGAAAGTGCATGCCCGCAACTCTCAATAAAACGCTTTTGCAGGAATTGCTTCGCAAAAAGCTCGGCTTTAACGGTTTGCTCATTTCCGACGCCTCCCATATGGTCGGCATGACGGGACGAATGGCGCGCCGCGACATCATTCCCTGCTCGATAGCCGCAGGTTGCGATATGTTCCTGTTCTATAACGATTTTGAGGAAGATTTTGAATACGTAAAACAGGGCATTGAACGCGGCATATTAACTGTCGAGCGCCTTGACGAGGCTGTGGAACGCATACTTGCTTACAAGGCGCACCTCAATCTGAACAAATCGCGTGCAAAGGGCGATCTTTCTGCGGTGGGTTGCGCCGAACACAGACGCATTTCCGACGAAGTCGCGCATAAGGCAATAACACTCGTCAAGCACAACGACGCATACGTTCTTCCCCTTTCTCCCGAAAGGTTCAAAAAAATTCTGCTCGTTCATCACGACAGCGTAAACCCCTTCAACTCGTATATAAGCTCTGACAAACAAAGTTATTACGATATCCTCAAAGAAGAGCTTGAAAAAAGGGGCTTCGAAGTCGAAATATATACTCCCGTGCTTCAACAGCTCACAAAGGCGAGCAATGCCGAAGTAAAGGAGATAATGGGTAAACTTTATACCTCGAAGAGTGCGATTGAAACTTTTACGAAAAAATATGATTTGGTCATTCAGATGGCAAACGTCCCCGGCAACGGCGTCGTGCAGCGCATAGATTTTGCTCTGACCAAGGGCAGCATAGACATGCCGTGGTACGTTTACGAACTTCCGGTAATTTTCATATCGGTAAATTGCCCGTTCCATCTGTTCGACGTGCCTCAGGTGCAGACATACATTAACTGCTACGACAGCAATGCGAATACGATAAAGGCTCTCGCCAAAAAACTGACGGGCGAAGAGCAATTCTGCGGAAAATCGCCCGTAGATGCGTTCTGCGGCAGCGCCGATACCGCGTGGTGATTAAGGAGATTTATTATGGCAAACAAGATGTTATACCCTCGCAATACCGCAACGAGGCAGGTCGTTGACCTTTCGGGAATTTGGCGTTTCTGCTTCGACAAGCAAGGTTGCGGTCAGGCTGCTGGCTACGCCGCGGCTCTCCCGGATACGGCTGTGGATATCCCCGTGCCTGCAAGTTTTGCCGACTTTTTTACGGATAAATATTCAAAGGAATACACGGGCGACTTCTGGTACGAAACTACGTTCTATGCCGACGAGGCGTGGAAGACGAGGGATGTAGATATACGCTTTTTTGCCGCTGCGCACGAGGCGACGGTTTTCGTAAACGGCAGGGAGCTGGGCAAACACGTCGGCGGATTTTTGCCCTTCTCGTATAATCTTAACGACGTGCTCATATACGGCAAGCCGAACAGAGTGGTGGTAAAACTCAATAACGAACTCAGTTGCACCACGTTGCCCTGCGGTGAATACAAGGTGTTGAGAGACGGCACGAAGCTGACAACTCCTTATTTCGACTTTTTCAATTACTCCGGGCTGATACGCCCCGTTAAACTTGTAATAACCCCCAAAGTTTCGGTTGTGGATATTACTTTGAACCATGCTTTATCGGGCAAGAATTCCCTGACTTCCTATGTTGCGGAAATAAGCGGCGAAGCCGAGGTTAAGGTTACCGTTTACGACGAAAAGGGCACCGAGGTCGCCTGCGCCGAGGGCGCCGAGGGAGAAATTGAAATTAAAAACGTGCACCTCTGGCAGCCGAGGAATGCTTATCTTTATACCTTTGTATTCGGGCTTTATAAAGACGGAGTTCTTTCCGACGAATACAGCCTCGAAGTCGGCATAAGGACGGTTTCTGTAAAGGGCAACCGCATACTGATAAATAACTCGCCCGTCTATTTCAAGGGCTTCGGAAAACATGAGGACGCGCCTGTGAGCGGCAGGGGCTTCAATCTTCCGTATATCAAGCGCGATTTCGAACTCATGAAGTGGATAGGCGCCAATTCCTTCCGCACAAGTCATTATCCTTACAGCGAAGAAATTTATCAGATGGCCGACCGCGAAGGCTTCCTCGTAATCGACGAGCTGCCCGCAGTAGGCATGCTGGTATCTACGCGCAACGCCGTGGATGCGGCGTCTGGCGCGAAAATAGAGCCTTTCTTCGAAAAAGAGATAGTGCAGACGGTTACCATAAAAAATCACCTCGCCCAGCTCGAAGAGATGGTTTCTCGCGATAAAAACTACGCCTGCGTGGTAGCGTGGAGCCTTCTCAACGAACCCGATACGGTGGGTTCGGATAAAGCCGTAGGATATTTCGAAAAACTTTTTGACAGGTGCAGCGAACTGGACGTTCAGCATCGCCCCAGAAGTTTTGCGCATATAATCGCTTCGCAGCCCGATCGCTGCAAATGCACTCACCTTTGCGATTTTGTAATGCTTAACCGCTATTACGGATGGTATATAAGGAACGGGCTTGAAATGGTTGACGCGTTTGCCGCGCTCGACGAAGAACTGGACAAGTGGGAAAAGACGGGCAAACCCGTAATGTTCACGGAATACGGCACGGACAACGTTCAGGGCATAACCAGACTGCCCTCGGTAATGTGGGCTGAAAATTACCAGACGGAGTATCTCGAGGGATATCATAAAGTTTTCGACAAGCACGACTGCATAATGGGCGAGCAGGTATGGAACTTTGCCGATTTCCAGACGACGGAAGGTATTATCCGTTGCGACGGCAATAAAAAGGGCATATTCACCCGCTACCGCGAGCCTAAAATGGCTGCGTTCGAACTCAAAAGGCGTTGGGACAGCCTGCCTCTGAATTATAAAGGGTAAAAAATGACGGCGGAATTAAAGAACTTTAAAAAGTGCAAGGAGTATCTTTTGTGCGTTGACAGCGACGGCTGTGCAATGGATACTATGAACATAAAGCATTTCAACTGCTTCGGACCCTGCTTTGTCAGAGCGTGGGGCATAACGGAAGGCGTCGAGCGCGTTCTTGAACGCTGGAACGATATAAACCTGTTCGAGCTCACGCGCGGCATAAATCGTTTTCTCGGTTTTGCCCGCCTTTCGCGCGAACTTTATCCCAACGATGAAAACGTTAAGGCGTTCGAAAGCTGGACAAGGTCCGCCAAAGAGCTCTCCGAAAAAGCTGTCGGCGATGAGTGGAAAAAAACGGGCAATCATGTGTTCGAAAGGGCATATGACTGGTCGAAAGAAGTCAACAAAGCTATTCTGTCGCTGCCCGAAGAGACGAAAATTCCCTTCGAAGGCGTTTATGAAGGCTTAAAGGACGCAAGCGCGAGTTTCGACATAGCCATAGTTTCTTCGGCGAATTACGGCGCGGTAACGGAGGAGTGGGAACGGTGCGGACTTCTCGGCCTTACCGACGTAGTTACCACGCAGCAGGACGGCAGCAAGGCTCATTGCATTGCCGAACTTCTTAAAAAGGGCTATTCGCCCGAAAGAGCGGTAATGGTCGGCGACGCGCCCGGCGATCTGAACGCGGCTGAAAGCAACCGAATAGCGTTTTATCCCATTCTCGTCGGAAACGAAAAGGACTGCTGGAAAAAGCTGGGCGGGGTGCTTGAACAATTTATGAAAGACGGCGCAAAAATACAATTTGAACAGCTAAAAGACAAATTTTATAAAAATCTCAATGCAAAGTGAGGGTGTAAGCATATGAAAATGACATTCCGCTGGTATGGCGAAAAAGATTGCATACCTTTAAACTACATCAAGCAAATTCAGGGTATGACGGGCGTCGTTACGGCGATATATGACGAGCCTGTCGGCGCGGTATGGAGCCTTGAAAAACTTTTACATCTCAAAAAACTGTGTAATGATGCGGGGCTCGGGATGGAAGTTATAGAATCCGTACCCGTGCACGAGGATATAAAACTCGGCAAACCCACGAGGGATAAATATATTGAGGCTTATAAGCAGAACATAATCAACTGCGGCAAAGCGGGAGTAAAGTGCATTTGCTATAATTTCATGCCCGTGTTCGATTGGTTCCGCACCAACCTTTATTTCAGGCACGAGGACGGTTCCACCTCTCTTTCGTACAGCGAAGCGGACTTTGCAAAACTCGACAAGCACAACCTCCGCCTGCCCGGTTGGGATGAAAGCTATACTTCCGAAGAACTCAACGGGCTTTTGAAAGAGTACGAGGGCATGACGCACGAAAAGTTGTTTGAAAATTTTGTGTATTTCCTCAATGCCGTAATGCCCGCTTGCGACGAGGCGGACGTCAACCTTGCCGTGCATCCTGACGATCCCCCCTGGGATATATTCGGTCTGCCCAGAATTGTAGGCAGAGAGGAAGATTACGACAGGCTTTTCAAAGCCGTTCCCAACAAACACAACGGCATAACATTCTGCACGGGTTCGCTCGGGGCGGGAAGGTTCAACGATCTCGTAAAAATGGCGTCAAAGTATGCAAATCGCATTTATTTTGCTCATCTTCGCCAGCTCAAATATACTTCCGATACCGATTTCTTCGAAAACGGTCATATGACATCCTGCGGCAACGTGGATGTGTACGGCATAGTGAGAGCGCTCGAAGAAAACGGTTTCGACGGATATGTCCGTCCGGATCACGGAAGAAACGTATGGGGCGAGGATGCCAAGCCCGGCTACGGACTTTACGACAGGGCTATGGGCGCATGTTATTTGTGCGGACTGTTTGAAGCGGTTCAAAAAGATTTGAAAAAATAATTATCAGGGAGATACAGATATGAAATTACCTCAGTTTGAAGGCGCATTGAAGGATAAGGTTATAGTTGTAACGGGAGCAGGCGGAGTTCTTTGTTCCATGCTCTCGGAAGCGCTGTGCGAATGCGGTGCAAAAGTTGCGCTTCTCGACCGCACGTACGAAAAAGCAAAATCTTTTGAGGATGCTTTCATGGCGAGGGGACTTGTTGCCAAGGCATATTCATGCAACGTCCTCGAACCTCAATCTATCAGCAAGGCGCACGAAGAAATTTTAAAAGATTTCGGCAAGTGCGATATTCTGATAAACGGCGCGGGCGGCAACAATCCTAAAGCAAACACCGACAACGAATTTTTCAATCCAGAAGATGTGGGCAAGATGAAAACCTTCTTCGACCTCGATCCCGAAGGCATTGAATTTGTTTTCAATCTCAACTATATGGGTTCGCTTCTTCCCACGCAGGAATTTGCAAAGGATATGATAGGCAAAAGCGGCTGCTCGATAATCAATATATCGTCCATGAACGCATTCACTCCCCTCACAAAAATACCTGCTTACAGCGGCGCGAAAGCGGCTATTTCCAACTTTACTCAGTGGCTCGCCGTCCATTTTTCCAAGGTCGGCATACGTTGCAACGCAATCGCTCCAGGCTTTTTTGTAACCAAGCAGAACGAAAAATTGTTGTTCAACGACGACGGCACGCCTACGGCGCGCACTGAAAAGATTTTGCGCAACACTCCCATGGACCGCTTCGGCAAGGCGGAAGAGCTCATCGGCGCGGTAATATTCCTCGCAAGCGAAGAGGCTTCGTCTTTCGTCAACGGCGTTGTCCTTCCCATAGACGGCGGCTTTAACGCTTATTCGGGCGTATAAATACTCACATAAGTCAACAATGCTTTTAACATAATAATTTTCTGAAATTCATTTGACAAAAAGCCGACCGGGCTGTGTTGCCCGGTCGGCTTTTGTTTTGCCGCAATGTAAGTTTTTAAATAAAACCATATGCGGGGAACGCCTGATAAAAATTTGAAACTATGCCGAACATTTTATATCGCCTTTACAACGCGTTTGCGCAAAACGGCGGGGAACTGTATAAATTCAAATATTTTTTTAAAATACAAATCTTACTCCACCGCATTGGCGGATTTATGTTCATTATCATTTGTTTGTCATTGGTGAGAAATATATAATAGCCGAAAAGTATCTGGCTAAGGCGACAAAAAGAGAAAGGAATTGCCCTTTCTCTTTTTTCCTGCCATCTAATTTAATTTTATGCCGTCAATGAGTTCTTCAAATGTAATGTTGTACAATTTTAAAATTTTAATAATATTAAACAATGATGGTTCGACTTTGTTACATTCCCACTCGCTTACCCGTTGCTGCGTTGTGTTCAGTCTGACGGCAAACTCTTTCTGACTTATGTTATTCATTTTTCTCAGTGATTTTAAGTTTCACCTAAGCCTTTCATAATATTTATTTTACATTTTATGGCGTTATGCAACTCGAAAGCTGGTTCGGCGTATTTATGATATGGATACTTATAGGTGGCGTTCTGGCATTAATTACATATTATATGTTAAAAATACATATAGCTTATAAAATGGTAGTAGTTGCTAATTTGGAGAAATTTTCCGGTTACGATGAATACGTTGATGTCCTCATGGCGAGTAAAAAGCAGACTGAGGGAAACGAAAAACCAAAAGAAGAAAACATTAATCAATAACACTGCGCTTTTGTAAATTTTTACTGCGTATAATTATTCAGATTTATAACACGGAGTAACAAAGTTAAGAACAAACAGGTTGTGCCCAAAATAATGGCGCAGCCTGTTTTTAATTATTACGAATTGTAGGTTGTAAATAATTATTTTGGTTTGGTAATCTTCGGCAACGGAAGTGTTGCGATTTTTTGGGGTAAGATTTGTGTAGGCGAGTTGCCGCCGCGAACGGTATTTTTTGAGAAACGATAGAAATAAAAAAACTCCAAATTTGACATTTTTTTAAATTTTTGAAGGCTTATTTACATTTAATTTAAGATTTTTTTGTTCTTTTGGCGTCAAAAAGTCTTATATATTTGCAAAATTCGCGTTTTGTTGATATAATCTGTGCGTCGGGTATTAAAGATGAATGATTGCACAGATGATAAATCGGTAATACGCGTTGCGGTTTGCGATGACGAGCAGGTTTGTATAGATAACGTCTGTTCGCTTCTTGAAAAATATTTTCCTGAAAATTTCGCCTGCGACGTCGCATGTTACCGCAGCGGCGAAGAGTTTCTGCATGCGGCTGAAACTCACCCCGCCGATATAATTTTTATGGACATAGAGCTGGCACAGCTCAACGGCATCGAAACTATAAGGCAGCTTAGAAAAATGCGGCACGGCAGCATAGTCTTTTTTGTTACCGGTCATACCAGCTATATAACCGAAATATTCCGTCTGGGTTCGTTTCAGTTTCTTCGCAAGCCGATAAACGAAGAAGATTTTGCAAAGGACATAAAAAGAGCCGTTCAGCTCTATCGCCGCAATCACTATAAGCTGGAAGTAAAAACCGAAGGCGAAGTAAGGCATATAGCGGTGGGGGACATCATTTTTATCGAAGTCTATCGCAAGCAGGTAAAAATTGTTACCCGCGACGGCGAATTGTCGCATTACGGCAACATATCCTCGTACGAAAAGAGGCTTTCCGGCTTCGGCTTTGTAAAGAGCCACAAGAGTTTTTTGGTAAATTTAAAGTACGTTGCCGCCGTCGATGCGGAAAATATACGGCTGTCGTGCGGCGACAAGGTAGTTCCCGTCAGTCGGAGTTACAGGCATGAGTTTATGTCGGAACTCAACAGGTACAATGCGGGGAAACTGATATGAAAGAAATGTTTTTTGCGGCGGACGTCTGCAGCGTAATTTTTGAAGCGTACATCATAAGCGTGTTTTTCGGCGCGCTTGCAAAAGCCAAGCGGTTTTCGGTGTGGTTGCGCCTCGCCTGTTATGCGGCTTTCGTCGCCCTCATCGCGGTAATATATTATTACATATCGGACTCGTGGGTAAAGCTCGTCTGCCTGTTCGTCTTTATAGTATTCCTTTCATTCCTCTACGACGTGGATGCAAAGGCGCGCTGCGTGGGAGTGGTCGTTTTCTTCCTTTTAATTAACCTGTGCGAACTCATCGTCGGGTTTCTTCTCTCGGCGATTTTCTCGATGACGGTTGCGGGCATACGCGACAGCCTCATCTATTACACGGTGGGCGTGTTCGCCTCCAAATCGCTCGCACTGTTCGGCGTAAAGGTCTTTCAGCACCGTTTCAGGTTCGCCGATATAAGAATTTCCGCAAGGCAGGCGGCGCTTTTTGCGCTTTTCCCTCTGGTTACGGTTGCGGTGGGCATTGTGCTGATAGGTTGTTTCGGCACGAGCACCGACCCCGTGTTTGCCGTGGCGGGCGCGGTGGCGAGCCTCCTTCTGGCGGTTTCGAATATTTATGTTTTTTATCTTTTCGAAAAGTATGCAAAGCAGAACATAAAGCAGAGCCGCCTGGAGATGGAAAAAATGCAGCTTCAGATGGAGGCGGCGTACTCCGCTTCGGTGATAGAAAAGCAGACGGCTTCTGCGCGCGAAATGCACGACCTTAAAAATGCTCTGTTTGCGATACGCCAGCTCATATCAGCCGACAACGAGCAGGCGGCTGCGAGGATAGACGGCATATGCCGCACGGTAAACGCCATGCAGAGCATAGTTTATACGGGCGACGCGTCCGTCGATGCGCTCATAAATTCAAAGTCGGCGCTGTTCAGGGAAAAGGATATAAAATTTTCCTGCACTTGCTATATAGCGGGATTTGACGACATAGACCGCCTTGATTTGTGCGTGCTGATAGGCAATCTTCTGGACAACGCCTGCGAAGCGTGCTCCAAACTTTCCTCGGGCAGGTATATAAATCTTGACTTCAAACAGCGCGGAAATCTTCTGGCGATTGAAATGTCCAACCCCTATGAAGGCACCGTTCCCAAAGAGGGCGAAACGAGCAAGGAGAATAAATTCGGGCACGGCTTCGGGCTCAGAAAGGTGCGCGCGATTGCTGAAAAATATGGCGGCACGCTGGAAATTTCCTCCGAAAACAATGTGTTCGAAGCGAGCGTTCTGCTCGTCGGCAGTCGGGCTTAAAAGTGTAGCCGTGCGCGTTTTAATTGCCTTTCAGGCTGTAAAAAGCGTGCGTTGCGCCCCGATACTTGAAAATTAAACCTTAATGCGTTATCTTTCAGTCAGTTATGTTTAAACTGCTGGCCGAAAAGATAACGCGTTTTTTTATTGCGCGGAAAAAAATTGAAGAGAAAGAATTCGAAGTTTATGTTTACTGCTTCGAAATGCTTCTTTCCACGGTATTCAACTTTGTTCTGCTGCTCGCCGCGGCGCTGATATTCCGCCTTTATTATCAGACGGCGATATTTTCCGTCGTGTTCATAGCGGCGCGCAGGTGCATGGGCGGGTACCACGCAAAGAGCCATCTGGGCTGTATGTCGCTGCTCATGTTTTTCTATGCGGTATTCGTCGTAATGCTTTATTTCGTGCCGCCGCACGCGCTCGATATAGCGGCGATTGCATGCTCTTTCGTCGTCATTTTTCCCGCAATGCTCTTTGCGCCCGTCGTTCATCCCGACAACCCCGTGTCCGAGGCCAGGGCGAAAAGCCTCAACGCATTCGCCACGGTAGGGGCGGGCGCGGTAACCATGCTCAGCGTATTATGCCTTTATCTTTTGCCCTGCTGCGGAGCGGCTTTTTCCATGGCTTATCCGCTCGCGAGCGTATGCATAACCATGCTGGCAGGCAAGATTGTTTACGGCGCGCCCTCCGCGAGCTCGGATAAAAATTGATTTTTCTATGTCAAAAGCATAAAAAGTCAAATAAATCATATATAACTTTCGCGTCTGCATTTAAAGCCGCAAAAAGCGCATGTCAGGCTGTATTCCCCCTTAAACGACAAATTTGTATTATTATTGTGCTACAAATTTTTTTGCGGAGGTATTGACATGAAAATGCAAAACAACGACAAAAAACAGAGCCTTATCGTAAAAATCGCTCGTTCTGCGGGCGAACGTTCCGTAGGCAGATGCGGTGTATGGTTCAACCAGCCCAAAGTTCCTGCAGAACTTTTAAGACAGCAGGCTGAAAAGGAAGACAAATAATTTTGTCTGAGGCGCGGCGCATAGTGCCGTATGCGACGCGCCAAGCTCTGTCTTATCCTGAGTCTGTTTTAACGCGATATCATCTTTGACGCGTGCGGTCCGTGCCGCGGTCAATGTTCGCTCCTTATTTTGACGGCGCTTTAATTTGCCGCGCCGTCTGCAATTCAATAGACCATTGAGGAAGTAAACTTCGTTCAGTGCACCATCCCTGCTACGAACAGACTGCCTTTGTGGGCCCCGCGCGCAAGTTCTGCGCGCGGGAGCTTTTTTATTTACGGAAAAATTCAATAAAAAGCTACGGCGGTCCTTTATTGATTTCAGGCGTTTTTGATAATTTAAACAATGATTGCCAAATTACGCCATACGATTTTGTTTATAAAAGCCAGCAGGTGGTTTTGGCTGACTTTTTGCGTGAAAAACTGTGAAAATATTTTGATTTACCCTATTGACAACGTTTTTATGGCTGTTATTATGTGATTAAGAGGTGAAAATGCGGAGGTCGTTGAGCGGCAATAAGGCGGCTTGTCGCATCGCCTTAAAATTCATGATAGGAGCGAAAAGATGAGAGGATCAAAGACTAAAAAGCTGAAATTGCTGAGCGTTATGCTCGCAGGCATTTTCGGCATGACGGTTCTGGCTTCGTGCGCACCGCCCGCGGACAATACGCAGGGAGGCGAAGAACAGCCTGTCGTCATGGAAAATTACTACACCGTTACGTTCCTCGGTGAGGATAACACGACCAAATTGAGAGAGCAGACGGTAAAGGAAGGGGATCTTGCGTTTGACTGGTCTCCCGAAAAGACAGATTTCGATTTTAACGGCTGGTACACGGACAGCGCCAGAACGACGTTGTTCAACTTCAACACGCAGATAAAGGGAGACATGACCCTTTACGCAAAGTTTACTGAAAAAGAACCCGAGCCCATCGAGGAAGTCGTTGAGCAGTTCCCCGTAACGCTCGCAAAGGACGGCATGTCGTTTACCTACGGATATGAAGGCGAAGAAAAGACCGTAGAAATAGGCGAAAAGGCTATATATGTCGACGGAAGACTGTCCGACGAAGAGATTGAGGGCTATGCAAACGTTTACAACTCCTTCAAGCAGGCCATGGACCACCTCGTGGACGGCACGGAAGAAGACCCCATGGTCATGTACGTGGCACCTTACGTTTACTGGATACACAATCCCGACTCGCCTTCCACTTCGGAAGCATACGGAATAGTAAAGTCGTGCGAAAACCTTCAGATTATAGGTCTTACGGACGACGCGCGCAATGTAGTCATTGCGGCAAACTATGGACATAACGAAGGCTTCGACGGCGGCAACTGGACTATGTTCAACATCACGGGCGACGGACTTACGCTCAAGAACATAACGTTCGGCGATTACTGCAACGTCGATCTCGAATATCCTCTTGACCCTTCACTCAACAGGGAAAAGAGAACAAATAACGTTACGCAGGGTCAGATAGGCTCTTACAGCGGCGACAAACTCTATGCCGAAAACGTAAGATTTATAAGCCGTCTCAACATGATGCCCTTCATAAGCAGCGAGCGCGCGCTTTACGTCAACTGCCATATGGAGAGCACCGACGACTCGCTCAACGGTTCGTCCAAAGCCGTTTACCTCGGCTGTGATTTCGAATTTTACAGCGGCAAGCCTTGGGGCGGTTCGAGCGGCGTAACTCTTCTCGACTGCACGATGAAGCTCGTGCACTACAACGTAACGGATAAGGTAGAGCAGTACCTTGCAAAGGGCGCAGGTCCTTTCACCGTAATCGACTGCTCGTTCACCGACGAATACACCGTTCCCGTTACGATAGGCTGGTCGGATATTTTAAGCGATACATACCGCAGCTATTACTCCAACGTTACCCACAACGGCAAGGCGATAGCACTCGATAACGGCGGCAAGGATGCCGACAAGAGCGTTGACCTCACGGGTACCGAAGCTCTCAAAGCGTTCAAACTTACCGATACCGACGGCACGGTTATATACAATGTTTACAACCTTCTCCGCGGCAACGACGACTGGGATCCTCTGGGACAGAAGGAAAAGGTAACCGCGCTCGAAGCGCAGGATATACCCACGTCTATGAAGGCTTACACGGCGAAGACTGAAAATCCCTGGTTCGGCACGTCTTACACCACGACTGCAACTATTGAGTCGGGCGTAGATACCGTAACTGCGGGCTACGACGTGCTCGGTCCTCAGAGCACCGATTACAACGCGATAAGCGATGTAACCTGGTCCATAGAAGAGGGCGATGAAAAGTATGTTAAACTCACCCCTTCCGAGGACGGCAAGACCTGCCTTATAGAGGGCGTAAATCAGGAAGAAGAAACTGTTACCGTAATAGTAACTGCCAAGGACGCATCGGGACTTGAAGGCGTTGTGGCAATTACGGTAAGACCTACAATACTTCCCGCACCCACATTCATAACTCAGCCCGTCATCTCGCAGAATGCGGACGGCACGGCTAAGGTAGATTATACTCTCGAACTCGACGGAAGAGCGGATATGTCCAGAATTATCTGGTCGATATGCGACAATGCCAACGGCGATAACCCCATAGAAATCGCAGTAGGCAGAGGCGATACGCCACTTACGTCTATACCTCTCACACAGGCTTACGTCGGCAAGTATCTCAAAGTTTCGATAGAAACAAAGACGATACGTTCCGACTATGCGGAGCCCGTTACGGTAGTGTGCCCTACGGCGGTTACGCAGCAGGGTATAACGACGAGCAAAACGCTCGCAACCGATTTCTCGACGTTCTCGACGGCAGCTCAGCCTGAAGTTATACAAGGCATGTGGTCTGTTGACGGTTACATACCCGCCGACACGCAGCCCGGTTACATTCCTCTCGACGGTACGGAAGAAAGCACCAAGTATTCGGCGAAGGTCAACAACTGGACAACTACGTCGAATGACGCCTGGGCATACGGCACGGGCGCAAAGAACGGCTTCCTCGACTACTCTGGTATTTACCAGATACAGCGCGGCGCGAGACTGAGGTACACGCCTATCGGCGAAACCTTCGGCGATATGGACGTAACGCTCAAAGTTGCGCCCGGCAAGACGGCTTCGCAGGGCTTCGGCTCCGACTATCAGTACATGGATATTATGATTAAATTCGATACCGAAACTCTCACGGGTTACGGCCTCAGAATTTACAGAACCAGCGGCGACAGCTGCGAATTCGTACTCATGCAGCACGCAGACGGCAAGAGCAAGGAGATAAGCGACCCCATCCGTTCATCTACATATCTCACCGAATGCACAATACATGTCTGGACGGAAGGCAGCAAACTCTATGCACATGTCGAAACGGACCAGCCTCAGTCTGAAGCGGCTGCAGCAATGGGCTACGCCGAAAAGGTTGACCTTGTGGCAGACATAACCGAAAACACCTTCGGCGGCTTCGGTCTGCTTCATACCGGTACCGTGGGCGACAATGCCACCTATATCGGCAGCATCGAAATGAGCTGGGAATAAAATAACTTGAAATGCGCTGCATTGCCACGGCGTAAATGAGGCGCCGCCCGACGGAAACGTCGGGCGGCGTTTTTATTGCTTTGAATAAAAGATTTTAAGTAAAAATAATGTGTTTTTACTCATAATGTCTTTCGCCCGATTGTAGTCGACGGGGCGTATCCGATGCGGAGAAAAAGCGTTTGCATGCGCTTTAAAATGTGTAATTCTACCGACGGTAGAGTTTTGGTTTTAAGCGGTAGAGAGGGCGTTTAAGGCGGTGGAAGGGGGCTTGCAAAGAGGGGAGGAAAAATTGCAGGCGTAGGTAGTATTTTACCGCGCAACAGGGCTATAATAAGAGCGTAAAGAAATAAAAAAGGCGGTAACAAAAATGAACGATACGGCACTTGCGGAAAAGAAAGGTGCGCTTGGCATGACCAACCAGCCGCTCTACGGCAAGGGAGAGGAGCTTTTCAACGCTATATCACATATTGTCGGCGGCGGACTGGGGGTTCTGTTCCTTTTAATACTTATGGTCGTCGCGTCCTTTGACCCGACGCCTTATAAATACGCCGCGGCGGCTGTGTATTCTCTCAGCATTATAACGCTTTATACGATGAGCGCGCTCTATCATTTCCTTCCCCAGGGAACGGCAAAGCGCGTATTCAGAATATTCGACCACTGCACTATCTTTCTGCTCATTGCGGGTTGTTATACTCCGTTCTGCCTCTTAACGTTTTGGGGCACGACAATGGGATATGTCATTCTCGGCGTTGAGTGGGGGCTCGCGGTTCTGGGCATAACTTTCAACGCGATAAATATGCATTGGCGCGCGGTCAAAGTGCTTTCGCAGATTGCGTACGTCGTTATGGGCTGGATGATTATCCCCGCCGTGCCGCAGCTTCTGGCAAACGTCAGCACGGCTTGTTTCGTATGGCTGCTTACGGGCGGAATTCTTTATACCGTGGGCATAGTTTTCTTCGCGCTCGGCAAAAAGAGAAAGTACATGCACTGCGTGTGGCACGTGTTCGTCCTTCTGGGCACGGTATGTCAGTTTTTCAGCATTCTGCTTCTTATGTAAAAGCAAGGCTTTCGCCGCCGCGGACTTTATGCTCCGCGGCGGCATTTTTGATTTTCATAGACTTGCGCAAACATACATAAAGTTGTATAATGTATAAAAGGTTGCGCGCGTCAACGCGCGTAAAAAAGCGATAAAGGGGCAAACTTATGATACATTCGCTCAGCGGCGGCGTCATAAGCGACGACGAACAATTAACTTATGTATTCGTACAGGCTGAGAGCGGTCAGAAGCGCTGGTATATCTGCCCGTTTTTTGTCGTTTCGGTAGGCGATTATGTGGCTGTGCCCATGGACGGCGCGACAGTGCGCGCCAAAGTCCTGCGCGTTGAAAACGTAACAAAAAAGACTGCGCCTTGGCCCGTCAACCGCACGGCAGAGGTGGAAGAGGTTCTCAATAACTGACGTGCGAGAAACTTGACAAATATCGTATGTATGTTATACTGAAAGGGTAGAAATTTGTCGGAAGAGAGAAATGAATTCAACAGAAAGTAAAAAAATGTCGCAAACGGTGCTCGCCCGCGCGAGGGAGGCGCTGTCGTCATATTATTTCATAGCCGTAACGGCGGCTTTTACGCTGCTGTGCTATTATCTCGGCTGGGACATCGTCATTATATGGTATATGGCGCTGTGCGGAGCGGCGATTTTGCTGCTTTTAAAGGACATTACGCCGCTTATAACGGTGTTCCTATTCATGAACATCATGATATCCGTCCAGCATTCGCCGACGAATATGGGCGGGCAAATTCCCGACCAGTACTTTTTTAATCCCGCTATAGTTGCGCAGATAGGCGTGGCTATCGGCATTTTCGCCGCTACGGGCGTTTACAGAATTGTCATCGCCGTCAAAAACGGCACTCTGAAATATACCCCGACTTTTATAGGGCTGTGTGTCTTTGCCGTGGCTATGCTTCTGAACGGCATTTTAAGCGAAGATTATTTGCCCATGAACGCGCTCTACGGCTTCTTTATGGCGTTTATGTTCCTCGGAGTGTTCGCCGTGTGCAGCGGCAATATCAGCGTGGATAAAAACACCTTTATGTACATTGCCTGGTCGTTTATGGCGATTACTTTATGCCTCATCATAGAGCTGGGCGTTGCATATCTCACTTACGACAATCTTTGGGTGGACGGCGGACTTAACAGAGAAGCTCTGCATTTCGGCTGGGGCATGTACAATACTATGGGCATGCTCTTAACCATTTCTGTCCCGTCGGCGGCATATCTTGCCTATACATATAAACACGGGTATTTCTTCACGTTTTATATGATAGCTCTCACGGCTGTGGCTTACGCCACAATGAGCAGACAGGCAATACTCTGTTGTACGGTTATCACAGCCATATGTGCGGTTCTTTTGCTCGTAAAGGGCAGGCATAAGCTGATAAACGGCGCTATATTTGTCGCGGCTATCGCCTGCGGTTGCGCCGTGGCGTTCGTATTCAGGGACGTGGTGAAAGAGGTCGTCGAGATGCTTTTGAAGAATTTCATGAGCGGCAGCGGGCGCGACCACCTGTATGAAATTGGCATGTCGGCGTTTAAAAGTTCGCCTCTGTTCGGTACGGGATTTTATCACGATTTGCAGAACGACCCGGGATTTATAGGGCTGCCTATAATGCCCGACATGTATCACAATACCATAGTAGAACTGCTCGCGGTCGGCGGACTGTTCGCGTTTATCTCTTACGCGGCTCACCGCGCGCATACAATTATTTCGTATATCAAAAATCCGACGGCGGAGAGGACTTTTATTGCGGTCAGCATTTTCGCGCTCCTCATTTTAAGCCTGCTGGACAATCATATATTCTATATTCTGCCCACGCTCGTTTACAGCTTGCTTGCGGCGGTGCTCATTAATTCGGAAAATGTAAAAAAAGACGCTGCCTGATTTTTGTTGACGGTTTGGCAGGTTATATTGTATAATTTCAATGAAAAAAGTCTGCGCTTAATCTGGCGGACGCAAAGGAGTTTTAATGGAAAACGAAGAAAACGTAATATCCATCGGTGAAATCTTCAAAGTAATATTCAGACGCGTCTGGTGGGTCGTCGGCGTTACGGCCGCCTTTCTGCTTATCTTTGTCATAGTCGTGCAGTTCTGGTACAACAAGAACCAGCAAACATACTCTCTGAGCTATGAAATGTATTTCCCCGGCATGAGCGAAGGGTATTACCCCGACGGCACAAAGTACAGGCTGAGCGACGTAACAAATACGGATACTCTTGTAGAGATAAGAAGTTCCAATGAAAATTTCTCTGATATAAACGTCGAAGAAATGGCGGATAAAGACGAGATAAATATCGCCGAAATGGCTGTGTCCGCAGAGGACAGTTCGACGGGCGTAGCTCAGTCATACATCACGCTTACGGTATCTGCAAAGTATTTCAGCGACAGCGACCAGGCTGCGGCTTTCATCCGCGCATTTGCGGCATATCCTGTAAAACATGCCCTTGAAGTAGTCGAAACGCTTTCGCACGACGACAACCTTAAAATATATTCGGCGGCTTATACCGATACTTTTGAAAAGAAAATAAGCCTTCTTGCAGACCAGCGCAGCTATATACTTTCCACTTACGACAATATGATGTCCTCCGTTATCCTCAACGGTTCGGCATATGTGGTCAACGGAAAGACGCTCGCCGAGTACCGCGCGGAAGCTGCGGCAATATTTGACAGCGATGATCAGAGCGAGGTCAATTACCAGCTCGACAACAATCACTACGTGCTCGATTACGAAAGTTTCAGGAGCAACGCGCAGGTTAAAATAACTTCGCTTGAAAAGAGCATTGCCAACAACGAAAACGTCATTGCCGCCGCAAAGGCAGAGCGCGACGAACTGATAAAAGTTTTGCAGGAGAGCGGACAGACTTCGATTACCGTCGAAATAGCTCCTTTCAACAATATAATTGCAGAATATACCGAGGCTAATGCAAAGTTGCAGAACCAGATTTCGGATATAAAAGCTACGCAGAACTGGTTGGAGGGAAAGGAGGACGCACAGATAGAGGAAGATATAAGTTCTTTCCTTTCCGTCCTCGATAGTTATAAAGACGAGCTCAGCGCAAGCACGGCTACGCTGACGACTGTCTATAAGCAGTTCTATAACGAAATGTGCACGATATCGTTCAGAAGCAACAAGATCGAAGCGCAGGGCGGAATTAACATAATTCTGGCTGCTATCATCGGTGCAGTAATAGGTTTCGTGCTTGTAAGCATAGTCATCTATATAATCGATATGCCCAAATACCGCAGGCAGAAAGCTGCTATGCTCGAGGGCGAGCAGACGGACGGCGAAGAAAAACCCGAAGAGGGCAAAGAATAAGATATTAAAAATGTCCCGCAACATTTGCGGGACATTTTTTTTGTGCTTTAAATCAAGATAAATGCAATGAGCGCCCGCGCAAGTTTTGCGCGGGCGCTTATTTTGTTCTTTGTTGCATTTTTCTGCGGTGCAACAGCTTTAATTCAAATATCCTCGCGGTATGCGATTGCTTAATTGCCTGTATGCGGGTAGCTTGTGCCGCATGAGTTGCAATTAAAAGTAAACCTTTTGCGCCTGCTTTACGTGTTCAAGCATTGTTTCCCACTATGCCGTCGCCGAATTTCTGTGTGATAATCGCGCGGTCGGCGTCGGATATTTCCTGCCCTGCATAGAAGAACTGCACCGCGTTTGAAGTGTCGGTTGTGTCTTCAAGACTGAGAAAAAGCCATAAAATATTGCCCTGAACAGTGACATAATACATCTGACCGTTGGGTACGGACGTCATATCGATTATATAAACTCCGTTTTCTATCGTATAAGTAAATTCGGTATTTTCAATGTTGCACGTCAAATCCTCTCTGAAAACGATCTTTGTGTCATAGTAAATATCCCAGCCGTTTTCGCCCGTAAATATGCCGTAATAAACGCTGTCGTAACCTTCTGGAATTTGTATGTCGGCTATTCCGGGCTGGTAAGTTATATCCATCTCCATCTGGGCATTGTTTATGTATATATCAATATTTTTTATTGCGCCGTTTTCAAATGTGATTTCCATCTCGTTGGCTACGCCGACGGAAGGTATTGTAATGTTCTGTGCCGAATAAACGCCGTCAGAGTAAGTAAAATCCGCATATTTGCCCTCGAGCCCGCTTACGATTGCGTCGGAAGAGGATGCCATGGTCATCTGACTGTCAAATTCGCTTGCCGAAATTGTTTCTCTCGTCCAGTTTCTTTCGCCTGATTTATTAAAAACGTAATAGCTTTCGCCTACCTTTGCGGCTATGGTAATGTGTTTGGAATAACTTATACTCGTGCCGTCAGACGAGCCTTCTAAGAACTCGGTATAGAGCTTTTTTCCGTCTTTGTCATACTTTGTTATGATAGGCATGGGAAAACCGCTCTGCATGGAAGAAATGGTAACTTTATTTATTTCGGTCTTGGCAGCCGCGTCCCATTCCGCTTGGGTAACTTCGTTATCGACCGCCTCGACGGTAACCGTGCATGTTGCACTCTCGCCGCCCGCCGCAGCCGTAACGGTTGCCGTGCCTTCCGCAATCGCCGTAACTCTGCCGTTTTCAACCTCTGCTATCCCCGAGGGCGAAACGCTCCACGTTACTGTGCCGTTTGTAGCGTTTGCGGGGGTAACTGTCGCGGTAAGCGTCTCTTCGTCGCCCACGGATATGGTGAGCGTTGTCTTGTCGAGCGTTATACTTTGCACTTCAACCGTCTGAGCCTGTTCGATTTTCTGCGTAAGATAATCGTTTGCGTCACTTATCTCCTGAGAAAAATCGCCCAGTTGAATTTTATCCTCAAAGGTTTGTTCAAAAGCATTTTTAAGCGACGTAGTATCTTCGCTGACCTGCGCAACGGCCTGTGCGTTGTCGGGGTCGACGCCTGCTATGACGCCTTCTGCATACCTCGCGCTGATTATGTAGGGGGAGGAGCCGACATCGGTCAGAATTTTGATTGTTATGCTCTCGGCCGCCTGCGCCTCGAAATCATAATCTGCCGTAACTTTTACATAAGAATGCTGGGTTTGCGTCTGCGACGGTGAATAATTTGCAAGCGAGGTAAAGTCTATGTCGATATCTACTTCGCCCGTACTTTCATCCATAAAAGATGCTATGTAAAGTTGCGTCTCTATGGTCGTTCCGCCCGAAACGATCGAACCCGACAGCGCGACCGTTTTGTCCGAAATTACAAATTGGTCGTTGGAATAGAATTCCGCTGTCATGTAAATGTAGGACGAAGCCAGCATAACCCATTGCCGCATATCGGCGTTTTCGTCGGTATAAATTTCATCCTCAGTCAGAGCGGAGCCGGAAGAAAGGTCCGACGAAGCCGTCATAATGCTGCTTGCGTTTGCGGCAGAAAAGGCGGCGTCTATCATCGTATCGCCGATATCTTTGCATACGCGACTGCGCGTTTCGCGCGAAATGGTTGCGCCGGGAGTGTCCTCGTTATTGTCGCCGCATGCGGAAAGTGCGAATGCGCAGCTTAAACCGCAGGCAAGCGCCAACAGGGCAATCGGAAATTTCTTTTTCATATTACACCTCATAATATTTTTTTATAATTTAAAGCACGTTCCGCAAAAAAAGTGCTAAAAAACAGGTGAATTTTCCGCGTTTTATAAAATATTTTTAAATTTATTTTTATCGCGCACATTGACGGAAATTTTGCGTTTATAGTATAATTAAACCGTAAAAATAATCAAAAATATGCGCGTTTTATGGTTAATTCAGTCTCTCTTGCGGCACGCGCAATGCGGGTGGAGAGGTATCTGCTTTCCTATATATGCCGTAAAATATAATTTCGGTCGGTACGGAGATGACTATGCGCATAGGGCGAAAAATCGAAGGTGAAAGTATATGAAAATTATTGTCGTGGACGATGAAATGAGCGCTCTGCACGTGTTTTTGAACGAGATAATCGAAGAGCAGAACGTTGAATATAAGTTTTACCGCGACGACGAAGTCGCCATTGTGAATTATGTGGCGAAAAACGGAGTTGACGCCGCCTTTTTAGACGTCAATATGCCCAATGTAAACGGCATAGAGCTTGCGCAAAAGCTGATACAAATCGCCCCCGCGTTAAAGTTGATATTCATAACGGGGCTGTCTATAACGGAAAAAGATCTGCCCGAGAGCGTGAGGGAACATACGCTCGGGTTTATGTACAAGCCTTACAACGTTCAGACGCTTATGAGGTTGCTGTCCCTTATAGAAAACAAAAAGCGCATACTTAAAGTCGAGATGTTCGATACTTTCGATTGTTTTGTAGATAATAAAAATGTCAGATTTTCTTCTGCAAAATCCAAGGAGCTTTTCGCGCTCCTCATAGCCTACAATGGCAAAACGCTGACCATGAGCGACGCCATATCGCAACTCTGGCCTGACGGCGACGTCGAAAAGTGCAAAATATTGTACCGCGACGCAGTCTGGCGACTGCGAAAAACTCTGCGGGACATCGACGTCAACTGCATAGAGTGGAGGCGCGCTTCGCTTTCGCTCAATAAATCGCTCATTTCGTGCGATTATTGGCAGTATCTTCTTACTGGCAAAGGCAATTATCGCGGAGAATTCTGCAAGTCTTACGACTGGTCGGTTTACTATCTCGTCGAGCTCGATAAAATTTCCCAAAAACGCGGTTAGACGGCATATATATGCGCACGTATTTAATTATGCATGCAAATTATTTCAAAATTTTGCGGTGCGAATAAATGATGTGCGCGCTTGGGGGTGGCAGAGATAATTGCGAAAGCGGACTTTATTTTTATTAAAAATTGAATTTTGCCAAATAAAAAAACAGCCGCCCGCTTTTGCGGGCGGCTGTATTGTTTTGTGGAGCTATAACGGTTTTGCTTTGGCAAGAACTGTTCTGACATACGCCGCAAAATAAAGCCCCTCGCGGTTGCGAAGGGCAGATAAAATGAGATTTTATTTGTGGGGGGATTTGGGGGCAAAAATTCAAAAACGGGCGAAAAATAAGCAAAAAGCAGGTAAAAATATTCATTTTACCTGCTTTTTTTGGTGGAACTGAAAGCCGCAAAAACGCACACTGTATTATATCAGATAAATAGAAC